>JBEKVS010000338.1:0-8989 GCA_049513795.1 Occallatibacter sp.
TTTCCATCTACGCCAGCCGTGAAGTAACGCTGCAGGAGGAATGTCTTGCCCAACCGCCTGCGTCCATACAGGAGCAGCATCTGCCCACCGCCCCCGTGGCGCTTCCAGGCGCGATCCAAGGCTGCGAGTTCTAGCTTTCGGTCATAGAAAGGATCTGGCTTGATGGTCATCTCTGGGCATAGGCTGGGCGACGATTCCTCTCGATACACATTATGAGTTGTCAGTTTATGAATTGTCAACTTATAGTGAGAGAAGTGGCGGGGAGGTCGCGCCTCAGAGAGTTTGCCACAAGTCAGAACTTACTCAGCATGGTTGTGTCTCGGGCTTCCTCTTGTGACTGCAGTTTCGGAGATCCTTACGATGGCAGCCCCAGTTCAAGTTCCACACGCTTCAACAGTTCTGCCGGGTGTATTGGCTTGAGATCACGTCGAATTGGTGACCGATCACGCGAGCGGGGATGCCCCCCATGGACGTTCTTGCTTTCCCCGGTCCCCAAATGCGAGGGACCGGGGGCACCCGGATGTGCTCAGTTTTCTTCTATAAATTCGATGTAGGGATACTTTCCGACTCCGGCAACACATTCGCCGGGGTTTAGATTATTGGTTTCCGCGGTCGTTCCGAGAACCTTCGAAGGTGGTTGGCACTTCGGTGCACTGGAAGACCCGTAGTCGAGTTCCACCTCCACCAGAAGCCCCGCACCGCTGTTGAATTCGGCTCCCGAACCACCGCCGTTTCCGAATACATTGAACTCCACTTGGCTCCAATCGAACGCGAGATCTGTAAGGGTGTCGGGAGTGTACACCTTATAGGCATCACTTCCATAGAAGGCTTCGACTTCATCCGTTCCATCGGCATTAGCGGTGCCTTCGAGTGCCAAATCTGGGAGGTCGGAGATTGGAATTTGCCCGTTGTGCACGACAGCGGCTTTGGAATTCCGGAAGCACTGGTCCCCAGTGCCAACCTGGCCGGCGTCCATCCATCCTGCCGGGCAAATATTCCTCCCATCATGGTAGCCGTAGTCTATGAGCCAATCCTGGATGAACACCTCGGTTTTCCCGCTTGGTCCGCTCCCACCGGGAGGATAGTAGTCCGAAGACACCACATACTGTTGCCATGCAAAGCAGCCCGGGTAGCCGTCGCACGCCGCCGAATAAGGGTCATCGTTCGTGTTCAGCTGCAGTGTGTATTGGTTGGGGTGGCCGCCACCTGTTTCAGATTTCAGATTTTTCCATTCCGGGAACTGGCCGAGCGCGGCGTTGATGAAGTGCCCGTGCGGAGCTTGAGCCACGAAGTCATGGCCGGCGCCAACTGTAAGCGGGCTGATCCCCGCTGGTGTGTCCGTACGCGGCACGTACCGAAGCGGCGTCGGCTCTTCGCACTCTATCTCGTCCCATTGGGTATTCGGGAACGAGGCGTGAAAACAGCCGGCCGCGGGTGCATGCAGAGCTTGCATGGTTTGGCGCCAGGACTGACGCGCCTGGGCTTCCTCCGGCGTCAGGGCTTTGTGGGGTGCATCCGTCGCCGGGGCCTGCGCGCGCAGTCCAACGGATCCGGAAACAAGGGCAAATGTGGACGCCAGGCAGAGTAGCCCGACCTTTGCAGCTGAGAGATGGTTCATAGCATAGCCTCCTTGATTTGTGATCTATGGCCGCCTCCGAAGCCTGCTTTGCTCTGGCCTGTGGACCGCAGTTTCGGCGAATCACGGTACGATTTCGCCAGCCACGGCAGCTCGACATCCGAGCATTGGGATCTGGTTTGGTGACGACTCACTAGAGAGGGCGTGAACCGAGCAGAAAATGACTCATCGAGGGTCGCGTTCCACCGGAACTTGACAGAGCGAACGGTGAAGGGCATCCAGGAATCTTGCCAGGAGTCGTCCGCCTCTCGCAGCCAAGGCGCGATCTGTCCCAAACTTAGTTACTTGGGTCTCGCTCTTCCGGCGGCTGCCCGTGTGCATACACGAGGCAATTCGCCAGCAACGCAACTGGACGAAACTTGGGCTTCCGTTTGTCTAGTGATCTAGATCACACTGAGATTGTTCTCAGCAACGTATGCTCCGCAAGTGAGAGGAATACCAGAGCTACGGGTTACGTTCGACGCGGACATGATCCCAGCGTCCGCGACCTGGCAGATTTGCGGGGTTGAGATGCCTAATGGGAATACGGTAGGGGATTCGTGAAAAGACAAGATTAAGTGGCTCGCTGCCCAGTTTGATCTTCACATGAAGGAGAAGCATCTCGATCCGTATGAAGTTCGCTCTGTCCGCTAGGCCCAGCGTCGGTGCAATCAAATCACGCCGATTCCCGCAAACTCTCCCGCTGGTCGACGCGCCTTTGGCGCCGCCAATGCGAGTGCGCGTCAATCATGCAGGTCAAAGACCCGCATGAGACTGGTGTATGCAGCTCCCCCAAAGAATCACCTTGGCTCGACAGAGCAACGCCTCCGCCCAGAATTGAAAATTGGCTATGGAACGGACGGTACCGCAATCGCCGCCGTCTGCACGAAATGCGGGGAATGGATGCGCGACCCAGAACCCGCCCTCACCTCTGACTCTTTGGTTGCAGCATTTTTGGTCCAGTTTGACGTTCACGTTTGGGAAAAGCATAGGGGCATCCACCTCGTCCTATTAGGCTCTTCCTCGTAGCCCACCCGACCTGGCGTCCATTCGCTTTAAACTGTCTCCCGGCTCTTACGCTGACGGATGGGCGGTGATTCAGGCACAATCGTCGACTTGCACCGTTTAGTTAGTGCCAATCAAGGAATGTTCGACGGGCGCAGTGGCGCGACCAGTTCCCGGCACCGGCAGCTACTTCAACCTCGCGTGCTCCATTTTGCTTCCTTCAGGATGGGAACGTCCGGATCGGCAAGATGTAGCTGAGCCTTGCAATGGTCGACGCGGAGCTGTGTGCATGTGTTCGAGCCGCGGCACCCCATCACCGCCGCGGTTAGGGTTGAAAGCAGGAACAGGTTGAACAGTAACTGCCATTTCCGTCGGCGTTGCGGCAAACCAATAAACAGAAGCGCGGCTACGTTCCATCACGCTTGACCGTCTGTCTGTTGTCATCGAGCATGTGCTGCACGATGATGGAGATTCTGCGATTGGAGGGGTCCTCGGGCTTCTGGGAAAGCCGGAGTTGCCGGTCGGCGAATCCGCGCACCTGGGAGACCTGCCCCTGTCGGATGCCTTCGGCCTGCATCAGGCGCCTCGCCTCGTTGGCCCTTTGCGTGGAAAGATCCCAGTTGTCGCGCGACCGGGTCTCTGAAAATGGCGTTGAATCGGTATGTCCCTCAATGGAGATCTTGTTGGGCAGCTGTCCCATGTCCTGGGCCAACGTTTTTAAGAGGTCCTGGAGCACAGGAGTTGGCTCCGCGCTGCCTAACTGAAAGAAGGTCCCCTTTGCCGATTCCATCAACTCGACCCGCAACCCCTCTTCTGTGACTGTGATTTCAATCTGGTCTTTGAGCCTGTCCGCTGGATCGATGCGGTGAATTGAAAGAAGGAGCTGGTCTTTCAGTTTGCTCATGTCCTCCTTGCTGAGCGGCGCCGATTGACCGGAACCACTTCGATTATTGCCCACCATCTTGGAGCTACCGCTAGGGTCTTTAAAGTATCCTCCGACTGCCTCCTGGACCTCCTTTTTAGCGTTCAAGAGCCACAACACGATGAACAGCGCCATCATCGCCGTAACGAAATCGGCATAGGCCACCTTCCAGGCTCCGCCATGATGCCCGCCGTGTCCGGCCTTTTTCGTGACGATAATGATTGGTCCAGCTTCTGCCATGCGATCGATCCTTTCCCATTCTTCGGTGCTGCCGCGATGGCCGCTGCGCCCGCTTCTTCAACTTGTGGATTGCGGGGTGCGGATACTCCGAAACCGCCAGGTGTGCAATCTCAAATGCCTGCGCCGGGAACATCCCAATCTCAGGTTGCTCAAGGAGTTGATTTCCGCTATCGCCGAGGTTGGCGTCTATTGCTCGCGTCTCGATGCTCTCTTGTCCGCATACATGGCAGCGTCTGCGTCTTCAATCAGACGTTCCAGGCTTTTTCCTTCGCCCCATGAGGCGCAGCCAATGGCCGCGTCCACCTCGAGAACGATAGAGCTCTTTCCCGTCCCCTGAATGGTGTACTTGCCGAACACCCAATCCCGAACCTTCTGGATCGAAGCCTGGACGGATTCCGGGTCGCACATTAGAACGACGATGAACTCGTCTCCGCCCCAGCGGCCCACCAGGTCACCCGATCGCGTGTTCGACTGCATTTCCGTTGCGAACTGCTTGAGCAAGTCGTCCCCGGCGAGATGACCATGTACGTCATTGACCTGCTTGAACCGGTTCAGATCGACAACCAGAATTGAAAACAGCTGGCGATTCACGATGTTCCACTGAATCCGTTCTTCGATCGCACGGCGGTTTGCCAAGCCGGTCAGCTCATCCTTGAAGGCGAGCTGCTCCGCCGACTTGAGCCGGGTCTCGTAAATCGAGATCTCTGATTTCATTTGCGACACGAGCTGGTGATTCTCACGGGCCATCTGGTCGATATTGCCCTTCAACTCCGCCACACTTTGAACGAGAGACTTTTTAATCTGACTGAGGTCGTTCAGATTTCCGATCTTTTCGAAGTTGACAGTCAGATTCTTGAACTTGCTCGAATAGCCTTGATCGCGACTCCCGATCGATTCGGCAGTTTTAGCCAGCGCGATAAGAAGTTCCTTCACACTTTCTGTCTGGACCTTGATTTGTTGGCAAGTTTGCGATCCCCATTGATCAAGCTGAGCCTCGACATGCTTCGCAGTCACTGCAAGCGACTCCGGCGATACATCGAAGCTAAGCCGGTGCTCGATCCCGCGCAGTCGTGCCGAGAGGTCCTCACCGAAAAGGGGAGAGATTTGAACAGCAGTTTTGCCGAAAGCTGCGAGCGTCGTGCGATAGCACTTCATCGCCGCCTCTGCGAACTCATCCGATTCCGGCTCTTCATCCACAGGTTGATGGTTGAAATCGAGAAACTTCTTGATGGAAATCATGCAGGTAATCCTCCGTGTCAACTTTCAGGCAGCGGCGAATCGCTTGGCGAGGCTCCAATATGGCTGGGAGAACGCAGGGACCGATTCTAGTAGCTCCCGAAGACCCGGCTGGATTGCGAATTACCGGATCTCATGGACGCGATGCACTATCGGCATTTGAGCCCTCATTATTTAATGGAATCAACATCTTATGTGTATACATTTGAACAGGAAGCACATTTAGACAGAGGACTTGGATCTTTGTTTCCCGACGCTCAACATTGACTGTCGCGGTTGAAGAATTGCTGATCCTCTCCAAGCTGCCCGGGATCGGTCAGTGATTGTCGTCCTCACAAGTGCATAGCCGAACATGCACGCATGGGACCTCCGATTCCCCGTCGGAAGTCCCCACCGTCACTGGGAGGCAGGAGGCGCGCGTGTCCCCAGATACTACTAACTGGTGCTTTGCTGAGTCTGTGACGGGCGTCACAGAATCCCCGACCTCGTCTGACATATATTTGCGAGTTCCATTGAAGTTGTTAACTCCTCTTCAACCGCGCAACTTTCCCGCGCCACGTCGGCCTTGACATTTATGACCTTCTCATAGAAGCCGGTCATCCTACCGCAATCGCGAAATCCCGCGAACTCTCTGCGCGGTGGACCGGGCCTGGATTGTTGTCTTCAGGACTCATCGGCCTTTAATGTGTGCACTGACGATTACGCGTCAACTGATAGCAGCCAACAGATTTTCACGCTGTCGATCGAGCTCTAATTCGTAGCAGAAGTACGGTGAGTCTCGCGCCAATCGCTTGGAGGAACACCTTCCCAGACGCGGAAGGCTCGACCAAACGAGTTGGGGTCTTCAAACCCGAGCAGGTAAGCAGCCTCATTCAATTCCAAGACCGAGTTCGAGAGATAATAGCGCGCCATCTGATGTCGAGCCTCATCCAAGACCCGCTGAAAGCTGGAACCGGAATCCTGCAAGCGGCGCTGCAATGTGCGAGGGCTCACGTGGAGCGACTGGGCAATCACGTCAATCGACGGGCGTTGTCCGGTAAGCCGGTCTTGAATGGCTCGATGCACGAGTTCCAGGAAACTGTCCTCGTCTTTAAACTGTCGTAACTGCTCCTCAAATTGTGGTGCGAGCAGATCGAGCAGTTCGGCATTGCGAGTGACGAAGGGTGCGGTAGCATCCGAGGCGCGAAAGAATATCGCGTTACGTGAAGCGCCCCCAACTAGACTGCAACCAAGATTGCGTTCAATTGCACGCGGGTTCACTCGCTGTTGCACATACTCAACCCGCAAGGGCCGAAGCTGCGTTCCTGTTCCATGCCGAGCGAGAGATACCATCCAGGCGAAACAGTAGTCCGTGAGAACCGTCGGCTCAGCATCAACCGCGAGCAGCCATCGAAATGCAACGCTGAACTCCTCCTCGTCAAGTTGAATAAGAATCTCTTCCGGCGCGGTCAGCTTCTTGAAGCGAGCCATACCGCCAGAAGATTTGGTGTGGAAAGAGCCGCGATGGCCATCGGGTGAAACCGCTCTGTTTTCGTTTCCACTCCGAGCTTGAGGCCTATCAACGGATCGGAACTCACAGCCTCAATGGCGCGCCACAGCGCGAACAACTCGCTGGTAGACACAAGAATGCGTGTCTGAACAAAGAGATCTCGCGGAAGACCGGCCTTTCGGAGTACAGATGAAATTGGGACACCTAGTTCCTCCAATTTCAGAGCAAGGCGACCTGGGACCCGAAAGTGCTTCATCATGGAAAGTCCTCCTTCAAAGAGCGTATCGGATTCGAGCCCTGTTTACCCTGCAGTCTGCGCCAAATTGGCTGCGAAATGCGACAAAAGAGTCGAATGACGAATTGGCGTGATTAGAAGTCACATTGGCGCGTTTCGCAGGGCATGCTATTCACCAACGGCTTATTTTGGGAAGCATGGGAGCTTGGCATCCTGGATTGTGATGCTACGTAAGCTCTCAGACTGATGCCCAACGCGTATTTGAGAGGACACCATGCAAAAGATTGAAGGCGTTGCCAAGACGCCCGGACATGACGTGAACCGCCGCTCGTTTCTGCGTGCCACTGGAATTCTCGCCGCTGCGACGATGACCGGTTGTCATCCGTTCAGGGCAATTGCTGAGCAGAGCAGCGGAACTTCGTCAAAGGCGCTGGTGAAAGGGCGGCGCAAACTGGGAACGCTGGAGGTCTCCGGTGTTGGTCTCGGGTGCCAGGATTTCACCGGCACGTTCTACGCAACCCACCCGAACCGCGCCGACATGATCACCCTCGCTCGCACCGCTCATGACCACGGCGTTACGCTCTTCGACGCGGCGGAGGCGTATGGCCCCCTTGAGGTGGAACGCATTCTGGGGGAAGCGCTCGCACCGGTTCGCAACGAAGTGGTCTACTCTTCTAAATTCGGCTGGGATATCGATCCTGATACCGGTCGCATGGTGGGTGGCCTGAATAGCCGGCCCGAGCACATCCGTCGGTCAATTGACGGCATGCTGAAGCGGTGGCGAACTGATCGGATAGATCTCGTCTACCAGCACCGTGTCGACCCCGCGGTTCCGATCGAGGATGTAGCGGGCACGGTCAAGGACCTGATCGCACAAGGAAAGGTATTGCATTTCGGACTGTCCGAACCTGGTCCCCAAACGCTCCGTCGCGCTCATGCTGTGCAGCCGGTCTCTGCTGTTCAGAACGAGTACTCCATCATGGCGCGAGATCCTGAGTCCCAAATCCTGCCGATATGCAAAGAGCTCGGGATCGGCTTCGTATGCTGGAGTCCGCTCGCCATGGCGTTCTTGACCGGCGCTATCGACCAGAACACTCCCATCGGGCAGGGCGACTTCCGCGGTATGGTGCCCTGGTTTGCTCCCGACAATCGCCCGGGGAATCTCGCGCTCGTTGCCGTTGTCAAGGAATGGGCGCGCCGCAAGGAAGCGACACCCGCTCAAATCGCACTGGCGTGGCTCATGGCACAGGAATCGTGGATCGTTCCGATTCCCGGCACAACCAAGATGCCGCATATGCTGGATAACATTGGCGCGGACAACGTACGTTTCACGCCCGAGGAATTGCGGGAGTTTAGTGCTGCATTGACCCGCACTCCGGTTCATGGCGCACGTTTGCCGGCAATGGTGCTGTCACTCTCTGCTGTCGAAGCGCCTGCAAAGCAAAAATGAACGGGGGGCTGAGTGCTCCGTTGAGAGAGCTGAACAAGTGAGGGAGGAATAATGCAAAAACGAAGACTTGGAAAGAGCGGATTGGAAGTGTCAGCCCTTGGCTTTGGCTGCATGGGGCTGAGCTATGGCTATGGCCCGGCGACGGAAAGGAATCAGGCAATCTCTCTTATCCGGGCGGCGTACGAGCGAGGCGTCACTTTCTTTGACACAGCAGAGGCATATGGTCCCTATGTGAACGAAGACCTCGTCGGCGAGGCTCTAGAGCCATTCCGCGACAAGGTCGCGGTCGCAACAAAATTCGGTTTCGATTTTGACGACGAAGGCAAACAGATCGGGATGAACAGCAAGCCTGACCACATTCGAGAGTACGTCGACGCTGCGCTCAAGCGCCTCCGCACCGATGTGATCGATCTGCTTTATCAGCATCGCGTCGATCCCGAGGTTCCAATCGAAGACGTGGCAGGCACGGTGAAGGAGTTGATCGCCGCAGGGAAAGTGAAGCACTTTGGTCTCTCAGAAGCAGGAGTTCAGACCATACGGCGCGCAAATGCAGTCCAGCCCGTCACAGCACTTCAAAGCGAATATTCGCTGTGGTGGCGTGAACCGGAAAAAGAGATCCTGCCTACGCTTGAAGAACTAGGCATTGGCTTCGTTCCGTTCAGTCCGCTCGGCAAGGGCTTTCTAACCGGTGCCGTGAGACAGGACCAGAAGTTTGACGACAAGGACTTTCGCAAGATTGTTCCCCGATTCAACGAGGAGAACATGAAGGCTAACCAGGGCCTTGTAGATACGCTTGG
>JBEKVS010000339.1:0-6464 GCA_049513795.1 Occallatibacter sp.
ATTGGCAACAAGAGCTACTCCTTTGCGGATCTGCGTGATTTGCTGGCCAAAGCCACGCCCGTGCGCAGCGGAGATGTGCTTGCCGGGGTTGCCGCTGGATCGGCAGAAGAGCGGGTGGCGGCGCAGTTTGCCCTGGCCGATCTGCCGCTCGCGCACTTCCTTGAGGAACTGGTGATTCCTTATGAGAATGACGAAGTCACGCGGCTGATTGTGGACACGCACGATGCTGAGGCCTTCGCGCCGATTCGCTCCTTTACGGTAGGCGAGTTGCGCAACTGGCTGCTCTCCGACGAGGCCACGCCTGATCGGCTGAGGGCTCTTGCCCCAGGCCTGACGCCGGAGATGGCCGCCGCAGTGAGCAAGCTGATGCGCGTGCAGGACCTAATCGCCGTGGCGCGGAAGATCCGCGTAGTCTCGCGCTTCCGCACGACGGTGGGGCTGGCCGGCAGGCTGAGCGCCCGGCTGCAGCCCAACCATCCTACGGATGACGCTGCCGGGATTGCAGCGGCCGTTCTGGACGGCCTGCTGATGGGCTCGGGCGACGCGGTGATCGGCATCAATCCGGCGGGCGACAATGTTCAAGTCACGAGCCGCTTGCTGCGCATGATTGACGGCCTTCGCCAGAAGTTTCAGATTCCCGTGCAAAGCTGCGTGCTGGCGCACATAACAACGCAAATGGAAGCGCTCAAAGCGGGCGCGCCGATTGACTTGATCTTTCAATCGATCTCGGGATCGGAGGCTGCCAATCGCAGCTTCGGCGTCTCGCTCGCTCTGCTCGAAGAAACGCACCAGGCCGGTCAGGCATTGAAACGGGGCGCCCTCTGCGCCGATGGCCAAGTGGGAAACAACATCATGTATTTCGAGACCGGGCAGGGCTCGGCGCTCTCTGCGAATGCGCATCACGGAGTGGACCAGCAGACCATGGAGGCGCGCGCCTACGCGGTGGCTCGGCACTTCAGGCCCATGCTGGTGAATACGGTGGTGGGCTTCATTGGACCGGAGTACCTTTACGACGGAAAGCAGATTGCGCGCGCCGGCCTCGAAGACCACTTTTGCGGCAAGCTGCTCGGCCTGCCGATGGGGTGCGACGTCTGCTACACCAACCACGCCGAGGCCGACCAGGACGATATGGACTCGCTGCTGACGCTGCTCGGCGTGGCGGGCGTCAACTACATCATGGGTGTGCCCGGAGCGGACGACGTGATGCTCAACTATCAAAGCACCAGCTTCCACGATGCGCTCTATCTGCGCCGCGTGCTGAGCCTGAGACCGGCTCCGGAGTTTGAGGCCTGGCTGGCCGGCGATGGGTTCCAGCGTCTGGCTGTCGAGGCGGCCCAGCCGGAAAGGCTGCTCACGGCATGAGCGAGGGCGCCGAACCCGATCTGACGCTTGTCGCGGCATGCGCCCGGTCATCGCTGGCCCCCGCGTGGACGGCCCGGCTGCGTGCACTCACGCCCGCGCGCGTTGGATTGGGCCGGAGCGGGGTGAGTCTTGAAACAAGCGATCTGCTCGACTTTCAGCGCTGTCATGCGCTGGCGCGCGACGCCGTCCACAGCCGGCTGGAAGCCGCAACGCTGGTGTCAACACTGGCGGCGATCACCGGGACCGAAGTGATGCGGCTCCATTCGGCAGCGGCTGATCGCGCAACCTATTTGCAGCGCCCCGATCTGGGACGCACCCTCGATGAAGCGAGCCGAAGCGTGCTTGCACAGCGTGCTGGAGCCGATAAGCCCGGCGCTGCAGTTTCGGGAGACGCGAGGCTGGCGCTCATCGTAGCGGACGGTTTGTCGGCCCTGGCGGTTGAGCGCCATGCAGCCCCGCTCGTGACGGAGTTGCTTCCTCGCCTTGATGGCTGGCAGCTTGCGCCGGTGTGTGTTGTCGAGCAGGGGCGTGTCGCAATTGGCGATGAGATTGGCGCGGCTCTCGGCGCGCAGGTTTCCGTGGTGCTCATCGGCGAACGGCCGGGGCTGAGTTCGCCTGACTCGCTCGGCGCTTACATCACGTGGCAACCGCGCCCGGGCCGCACCGATGCCGAGCGCAATTGCATTTCGAACATTCGCGGCGAAGGCCTCGGCTATAGCCAGGCCGCTACGCAGCTGCTTTACTATGTGACAGCGGCGCGACGCCAGCAGTTGACCGGCATTGCTCTCAAGGAAGAGACTCACAGACTGAGAGAGGTTAAGCAAGGATGAAGCGTTGGCTCAAGCGTGTGCCGCTTGCCTTGCTGGTGGCCTTGGTGGTCACCTACGTGGGCGATTGGGCCATCTACAAACTGCGCGGATCGCCGTCGTCCACGGTCACCGTCAATCGCTATCAGACCGTTCCGCTGAAAGGCAATAAGATCGAGTACGACTATCTTGGAACTGCCGACGTTGCTTGCTCTGTGTCTCTGTTCCCGCAAGCGGGCGAGAGCCCATGCTGGCATCTGCGGCGCAACCCCAACCAGACAATCAGCCTGTAAATACGGCTCCCGATTTGGAGCATGACCTTCAGAATTTGGCGCAATTTCCCGTTTCAAAGGAAGGCACCGAGCAAAGTGACACGAATTCCGCCGGAGCGGTCTGGCGACGGCTAACATCGTGGAGTGATTTTGCAGTCCGAGCCGGGATGTATCACCACACCCAAAACGAAAATGGCGCATACAACACGCGTTGCCTGAATTGTTTTATGACCATTGCAATCGCGATCGAGAGCGAGCAAGAACTGCTGAGGCTTGAGGCGCGCCACATTTGCCCGGAAATGGCGCTGGCTGAACTGCGGGCTCAAGAGAAAATTGCTGCCGCAAAGTTTAAATTGGCTTAAGGCGATTGAACCCTGCAAGAGCATCGCTCATTTCTGCGTGGGCGCCGACGGTGTTGCAGTGTGTTGCCCGGCTGCATTCGGTACTGCGGACATCACCTTCAGAAGCCCTTCATCCGCGTGCTCATTCAGCTCTTTGGTTTTTGCGAATTCGGCATTCGCTTCACTCGTTTTTCCCATCGTACGAAGAAGCCGGCCCAGGCGATAGTGTGCATTGGGCGCGTCGGGTTTGAGCTCAATGGCCCGCTTCAGTTGGACGAGCGCGTCCTGTCGGCGGCCACTTTCTTCGTACACAATTCCCAGATCGAGATGTCCCATTGGGTTTGCAGGGTTTTCTTTTACGACAGTTTCAAGCAACGGCCGCGCATCCTGGATTTTATTCAACTGAATATCCGCGTCCGCCAGGTAGACCATGGCTTGCATGTGCGCGGGCTCGTTGGTGAGTTCGGCTTGAAACTCCTGAGCGGCCTCCTGGGTGTGGCCTTCGGTCCAGAGCAGATAGCCGAGCCCGAAGTGCGCGTTTGGCTCCTTGGGATTAGCTTGCACGGCGGAGCGGAACTCGCGGATGGCGCCATCCGTGTCTTTCATTTCGTCCAATGCCTCGCCGGCCAGAACGTCCGCTTCGGCGGAGTTCGCATTTAATGCAAGCATGCGGTGATACGCATCGAGAACGCATTGATATTGCTTCGAGAGCAGGCAGCTATGCGCCAGGGTCAGCAACAGCGGCAGGTTATTCGCATCGCTATCCGAAGCCTGCTTCAAATAAGGAATCGCCGCTGGATACGCGCCCAGCCCGTAATACGACATGCCCATCAGGATCGCCAGGCGCTGGGCTTCAGGGGAAGAAGCTGGCGCGGCCTTCAGCAGCGGAGTGAATGATTGAATCGCTTCCTTATATTGCCCGTCTTTAAATTGCGCGAGACCCAGATTCAAGCGCAGACCCGGCATGGATGGGTTCAGCACGATGGCCTTGCGATAGTAGGCAATCGATTGCGGGTAGTGTTCCTGACGAGCCTCAAGCAAACCCATGTGTGCGAAAGGGACTGGATCACTTGGATGCGCGCGCGACGACGCTTTCCACGCATCTTCGGCTTCCGCGTTTTTACCCTGCTGCTCAAGTGAGAGCGCGGTGACTGCGCGATTGTCTTGAGAAATTAACTGTATGCCGGAAAATGCAAGTCCCAGAGCCAGCATGCAGGGGGCCAGTATGCCAGCCAAGCGTCGCCTTTGCGTGTGCTTCAAATCCTTCTCCATCTGGATTTTCTCCTTTATGGAGCAGAGCGTGCAAGGTACGTTCCTGCTTGGAATTCTACGGAAGACGGAATGGATTGATAGAGTTCTCCGTTTGGCGCAGTCAGTGGGGAGAACAGTCGAATGGGCTGGACGGTCTGGACGAGTTACGGAGCGGAATATGTGAAAGTGCGATGAATTCCGCGCTGCCGATGACGGAAGGCGAGCCTATCCGCGCCGACGCAGCGTCTGAGAATTACCGTGAGATCTATGAGCCGGCCAAGACTTCGTTGACTTTTGACCGGCCTATTCTTAAAGTCTAATAATCCAACGCCGCGCAGTCCATGTAAAACCCACATTAGCCGAGTTTTCGAAAGGGGTTTCACAATGAAACGCACGATGGTTCCCCCAAAGTGTCCAAGATCAACGGCGAGACCGGTGGAAGGTCCAGCAGATACAAAGTTCCGCAAAGCAATTCTCCTTATGGTTGTCTGCGTTCTCGCGCTGATAGCCTCTCCGGCCATGCACGGCCAAGCCACGGGAAGCTTCTCCGGGAACGTCCTCGATAAATCCGGATCGGCTATCCCTGGGGCCAGCGTCATCGCTACCTCTCAAGCAACCGGCCTGGCTCGAGAAGGAAAGGCGGACAGTGCCGGACACTATCTGATCCCCTTGCTACCTGTCGGGACCTACACCTTGCGCGTGAATGCGGCGGGATTTCAAAGCGCTGAATCAAAAGACCTGCATCTCCAGATCGACGAAGCCCGCGAAATCGATTTTTCGATCGTGCCCGCCACTGTCGTGACGACCGTGGCAGTTTCCGGTGAGGCCGTAGCCGTCGAGACAACCAATCCATCTCTAGGCCAGGTCATCACCTCGCAGCAGGTTTCGCAGCTGCCCCTGAATGGCCGCGATTTCGTTCAACTCGCCACGCTCACCGCAGGCGCCACGGCAGAGAGCAACCCCAACAGCTTTTTCACCTCCGGCAGCGACAGCGAGGTGGCCGCGCGCGGTTCCTTCTCGCTATCGGTCGGTGGATCACGTCCTAACAGCACCGACTGGCTTCTCGATGGCGTCGACAACAACGAGCTGACCGCCGGCGGCATCGGCATCATCTCTTCGATCGACGACATTCAGGAATTCAAAGTCCTCACCTATACCTACTCCGCCGAATACGGCACGCGGGCCGGCCCGACCGTCCTGGTCACCACGAAATCCGGGTCCAACGAAATTCACGGATCGCTGTACGAGTTTGCCCGCAATACCGCTCTCGATGCCAAGAGCTACTTTGCCACTGCCGCGGAAAAGTTCAACCTGAACCAGTTCGGCGGCTCGGTCGGCGGACCGATCAAGAAGAACAAGACCTTTCTTTTCGTCGACGGCGAACAGAAAGATCAGCTCCACGGCATTCCGTTTACCGGGCTGGTGCCGACGCAGGCCATGGTCGGCGGCGATTTCTCCAACGACCCTTTCGGCAATCCTATCTCCGGTATTGGAATCGTTAACCCCAACATGATTGGCTCGTCCACAGACCCATCCATGTATCCGAACGTCTACTTCCAGTGCGATGGATCGGGCAATCCTCTGCCTTCGAATCCCGACGGAAGCCAGCCGCAGGGCACGCCGTGCAACAAGATTCCATCGGGATTGGTCAGCAGCATTGGCCAGGCGATGATGAAGATTTACCCGGTGCCCAACGCAAACGCCGGCAACTCCAATGCCAGCTACAACTTCGTCAGTGAGCCTGTGCGCAGTCTGTTCGACACCAAGTTCGACGCCCGGCTGGACGAGACTTTAACCGACAAGGACAACCTCTTCGGCCGTTTCAGCTACGAGCAGGCGTTCTCGCATGTGCCGGGCGGCTCGCCGGGACTCGCCGAAGCCAACGCCTTCGGCAGCAATGAAGACATTCGCAACCACGCCCGCAATGCGGCCATCGGCGAGACCCATGTTTTCTCGCCCACCATGGTCAACCAGGCCAGCTTTGGGTACAACCGCATCTTCGACTACATCGCTTCGCAGGGCAACGGCACCTGCGCGTCCGCGGCTCTAGGGATTCCCGGCGCCAATCTGGGATGCCCCACCAGCACTACCTGCATTCCCGGCTCCTACAGTTGCGGGCTGGTTTCAACGGAATTCCAGGGTGGCGGCCCCGGGTACTGGTCCCTTGGCGATCGCGGCTACTCGCCTTTCCAGGGTGGAACGAACATCTTCTCTTTCCGCGACTCTCTCGATCTGATCCGCGGCAAGCATGACATCAAGGCGGGCTTCGACTTTCGCGGCAATCAAATGAATGTGGGCACCGAGGCATTCCAGGATGGCTTCTGGATCGTCGGCACCTTCGGCAACTTTACCGGCCTCAGCAGCGCCAACGTTCCCGGCAATACCGAAGCGGATTTCCTCCTCGGCATTCCCGGCCTGGCAATCCACGACCA
>JBEKVS010000340.1:0-8729 GCA_049513795.1 Occallatibacter sp.
CCTCTGGGCATGACACGCACCAGCATGACTTCGGAGGAACGATTTGAGGATGATCATGCACATCGATTCAATGAACAGGGAAAATCGCTAGGGCCGGAACGGCGACAAAGGGCAGATGCGGCGGGCTCCATGCAAACAACTCTGCGGGATTATGCGCAGTTTGTGCAAGCAGTATTGAGCGGCACGATTCTCGACAAAGGGGGTCGAAACGCAATGCTTAGCCCTCAGATTCGGATTACGTCAAAACACGAATTTCCTTCACTTTCCGAGGAAGCGACGACTGACAACCGTGCGATTCACCTCAGCTACGGACTCGGGTGGGGACTCTATTGGACGCCGTATGGCAAAGCTTTCTTCAAAGAAGGGCATGACGAGGGCTGGCGTCATTACGTGATCTGTTTCGACCGACCTAAAACTGGCATACTCATTATGACCAACAGTTCGAACGGAGAGGACATCTACAGCGGGCTGTTGGAGGGGCTGCTTCGAGATACATTTACTCCGCTTGAATGGGAGGGGTTTAGGGTGTCAACACGCGTTGGTGCGAACCACCCATAGTTTCCCTTTAAGAACGGCGGGGAGATCTCCCCGAATTCGACATCGCTGGAGGTTGCGGAGATCGAAACGATTAGCCCGCGCATGTCGGTCACGCCGGGCGCTGGCGCTCTGCGGCCTCTAATGTGGGCGATTTTTTAGGAGACGACTGGATGCGGCAGTCGCATGTTTGTACCAGAAGTGATTTTCCCGCGTGATTGTTGAGGAGTGGGTTGTGGCTCACGAATAGGCGGATTGTGCGTCCCACCCTCATATGAAGTGCCACTGATTACCAAATCGACATTTTGGTTGAGGAGGTTTTGGGCGGGTGGCCCAAGCCTAGACTTCGGCCCAATCCCTGTCGGGAGAACATCGCCTACACTCCCCGGAAGTTGCTCGACGTGGTACTTATTTGCGAGGATGTGGCTCGCGAGCCGGGGATTCACGCCGTGCGTGATCTTCATCCATCGCTTTTTCTCACACCAGTCATGGCGGGTCCTTTAGAGGCAACGGGTGGCTTTGCAGTCAGCATCACGCAATTGCTCCAGGCCAATGACGGCATCTTCCTCGTGGGCAATTCTGCCGGACTGGCTAAAGCGGCGGCGATTACCGCGAGTATGTTTTTCTTGTGTAGCCTAGTTCAAGTTGCCCGTGCTCGATCTTTACGTCAGCAACCTTGCGGATCGTGCCGTCTGGCTCCGCAACGTAAAGAGCGAACTTGCTGAGTACATAGTTCGGAACTCCTAACCTTACAGCGACCGCTACGTCACCTTTCGACGGCGCAGGAAGGTCCATTGAAGGGTGCGTGTGTATCAATGCCAAGTCTCCGACTGGTACTGCTACAACATTGCGGTTGTAATCGTTGCTCGATTGAATGCCGCTCGTTGTTCCGTCGGGTTTGACTGTGAACGAATACTCCGAGTTGCTACAGCCGACGTAGGACGCTGAGGCGTGTTCATAGAGCTCGAACAGTTGAGCCTGAACGACAGACGTCTTGATAGGCTCATCCTTGGCGACCGCCGAGAATGACGCACTGAACAGCAGTGATAAAATACAGAACAGCCTTAAAGGGTTCTTCACAAGGATTCTCCTTTGGGTTAGGCGCTGGCGGGGATTGGCGTCCCTGCCAGAGCCGTTTTAAGTAAATTTGCGTGTACTGTCGTCTTTGCCACTTCCCAAACGCTTTTTGATCGCACTCAGGAACGCTTCAGCCGAGCCGTCAGTGTGTGCCTGTCAGCCACAGCCTGAACGGTTTTCTTGTTCTGCTTCCCTTCCATCGCCAGCATGTCGGCAAGATTGAAAGTCTTACCTTTCGCTGTGAGCGTGGATGCGGTCGGATGCGCCTCGGCGTAAGCCACGGACAGATACCCGCGAGACTTGGAAGCTCCCGCGCAACCGCGCCGGCCTGCCGGAGTGGGCTGGCAAAACCATAAAGCGCCGCGGGCCCGGCGCAAAACTCGGGCAACTGTTGCCGCTACGAGCATCGCAGTTCCGCTTGAACCGCAACCGGCCAAGGCCAACGTCATGCGGAACGGAAGCACGATTGTGGCCAGGCTCCGAAGACTGCCGTGCAGCCGATGAACGATCATCAAAGAGAAACCAAAACAGCGTAACCCCGCGCTGCCCGTCGAATTGAAGTGGTGGGACTAATACACTGAAAGTGGGGACAAGATGAAAGACCCAACTGAATGAGAGGAAATAGAACTCAGCGCAACTACACTCATGTGTTGGCGAAACACTCGAAGCGCTTCTCGCTCGAAGACGCGCTTTCAGTCGGGGTGGACCGGATGCAACGGAACTTTGATCCGATGCGGCAGCAGGTCGAACGTTGGTGAGCACAGCCGCTGTCAGCAGAGGCGGCAAAGCTGATGATCTGCGGGGCGTTCATCGAGGGCGATCTGGATATCCCCAAAACACCTTCGCCCGAATAGCACACGAACTCTATTTCGATCCTCAGCATAACGAGGCACCCCCGCTGACCACCCCATACAGAGGCGCGGGCAGGTCCGTCCACGCCACTGCGCGCCGGACGCGCCGCAGTCAACCACCGGCCCAAACGGTTCTCGCCACCTAGAAACGGGAAGAACGACTCGGCACCACCCACACGACCGGCACAAGGGCGCTCCAAACACAGAGTTTTTCAACAGCCACAGGCGTTTACACTCAAAACCCCCAGGTAGGGTCTTCGCCCTAGGCAGGGGTCAATGAGGGTAATGGGGATTTTTCGCCAACGATCCGCCGCAACCCCACCGACGGTTTTCAAGCATTACTTCTTAGCAAACTGGAGAAACTCGACTGGGGCTCCATTCTCGACAATAAAAGCGACTGTCACGCCCGCTGAGGGTGAGTTGGGCGCGATAAGTATCTCTTTTCCGGCTATTTCAGCGGAGAGATCGTCCACTTCGAAGGCGACATGCGGAACAGTACGTACAAGTTCAGGGACCGGCGCTTCAGGTTCGAACCGCATCCACTCGATTCCGTAGGCGCTCGTTTCATATCCAGATACGAACGTCGCATAGTTCGCGATCAAGCGTTCACCTTCTCGACGCTCGCTAGCGGGAATTCCGATGTGATGGTACCGCCTCGTGGAAGCAACTGGTGGCTTTTTCACGTGAATGATTTTAGTCCATGGCGGGACCTGTTTCCATCAGTTGTTCAAAACAGTCGCTTACACTCAAAACCCCGGTTTTAGGGTCAATGAGTGTAATGGGGATTTTGCAACAGTTGGTAGTCTCGCTGCGCGGTGCTGTTTAGTGTGGGAGCGGCTCAAGCTGAATATCCCAAGTCAATCGATCTCCAGAATGAACGAGAAGGACCTTTCCCGTTCCCACACTTTCATCCCATTCGTGAAATCCCGTCGATGACACATGCACGAGGAGTTGTTTGTCGGGAGGCACCGGAATAGCGCAGTCGGGAAAGAAGAGGCAATTTGAGCTGTCAGCCCCCACCTCAGACCACCGCGAGTCCGGGGTGTCAGCGGCCTTCATCTTCACGAGACCACGCGGAATGAATGCTCCTGTTATTCGGTCGGTTAGATGGATCGTTAGAATGCCCACTTTGGGAGGGAGGTCTACGCGAAGTTCCGCGTTTGGGTGGTCAACCGTGAGTTCAACAGTTGCCGTGGCAGGAGGACTGAACCTCGGATACTCCATTTGTGCCTCCCTGGAAAACACGGAGTACTTCCCAAGGGGCAGAGGTCGAAAGTGATATTCTCCGCCCTGACTTGTAACTGTCTCACTCATCCAGAAAGGGCAGGAACTCGGGCATTGCATAACGGCGGATAACCGCAACCCCTTCGCAGGCTGCCCGTCTGGTTTGATGACGACTCCGGAGATCGTACCAGTAGTGAGAGGCTCGTTTGACTTAGCTTCCTGGCCGGACGCAGCCGCAACGGTCAGCCATAACGCCGCAAGCGCGAGGGCAGTTTTCATACACCAAAATGGTATCACCATCATGAGTGGCGAAATCAGATGGGATGAGAAGGCCGGTCTCCGGGCGGGATGCGGAGTACGCTCCCAAGTTATCGACGTGCTCAAGGCACAGATAAAAGGAGACCGGCAATGAAGAAGGTTAGCACGATAGCAGCGAAGCCAATCGAGAAAAGCTCTCGGCAGAAGTTAACCATTGGATTGGATCTAGGAGACCGCAACAGCGGGTACTGCGTACTGGAGGAATCCGGCCAGATACAACTGGAGCAGTGCGTCCGCACGAATGTGAAAACGTTGCAGGAAGTCTTCGCCACAATGCCGCACAGCCGGGTCGCGCTGGAGATCGGGACACATTCGCCTTGGATCAGTCGCTTGCTCAGCGAGTTAGGGCATGAAGTGATCGTGGCGAATGCGCGCAAAGTGCGGCTGATCGGAGAGAGTCGCAAGAAAGACGATCGGCTGGATGCGCAGACGCTGGCGCGCCTGGCCCGGATCGATCCGGAGTTGCTGAGTCCGGTGAAGCATCGCAGCGCGCAGGCCCAAGCCGATCTCATGATGATTCGGACACGAGCAGGCTTGGTGCGCGCCCGGACAGCGCTGGTGAACACGGCCCGCGGACTGGCCAAGAGCTACGGCGAAAGACTGCGCGGCTGCAACGTGCGCAATATGAATCCGGAGAAAGCCGGAGGATTGAGTCCGGAACTGCAAGCCGCACTGGAACCTCTGTTGAACGCAATCGAGTCGCTGAGCCAGCGCATTGTGGAATACAACGAGCGCATCGAGAGTTTGGCACAGCCGAGCTATCCGCAGGTGGCGCTGCTGAAGCAGATCAAGGGCGTAGGCACGCTGATCGCGCTGACATTCTTGCTGACGCTGGAAGATCCGCATCGCTTCCGCAGGAGCCGGGATGTGGGCTGCTATCTGGGGCTGCAGCCAGGACGACGAAACTCGGGCCAGAGCGAACCGCAGATGCACATCAGCAAGGAAGGCGATCCGTACTTACGCACGTTGCTGGTACAAGGAGCGCAACATATCTTGGGACCATTCGGTATCGACTGCGATCTCCGGCGCTGGGGCTTGAAGCTGGCGGAGCGCGGTGGAAGAAACGGGAAGAAGCGAGCCATCGTGGCCACTGCGAGAAAGCTGGCGGTGCTGCTGCATCACCTGTGGGTAAGTGGAGAAGTGTACGAACCATTGCACAACAGCAAGCAGACAGCGACGCCGGCGGCAGCGTAAGAACAAAACATTTCCGAGGAAGGAAAGACAAAAGCCTAAAGCCGAGTTCCGGTGACTGCGTCAATCGCCTGACCCAGGTTCCATTCGCAAGAGCAGAACCACAGGGCGCCAAAAACAGATAGCAGCACCGGCTGAACCGAGAAACGCCCAATGTGCACCGAGCGAAGCGAATCGCTCCTCGAGAGTGCGGATGGAAGCATGGCGACAGTGGCTAACTCGGCGGGAGAAAATAAAATCGTTGTTCCATGAAGCCCGACAAGAATCGACTTGACTCCGACCGGCCTTCTCATGGAAGGCCATTACACTCATGACGGATAGCTTTTGCGCACCCCCGGCACGTTACTAGAGCTTTTTCCAGTCAGTCAAAGCCGACAACTCGTCCATGATCTCTTTCAATCGTTGAAGCCGCCGTTGTTGATCGCCTTCTCCCGGTATCTTTCTGCCACTTCCAAGTACAGCCGATTTGTTTCGCTAATCTCAGCGATCTCTCCCCGCAACTTTACGATGCGATCTTTGACGGGGTTCTGCATCACGATAGGCTAGCAGAGCAAGGCGTGGCGCTTCCACCGGCAGACGCCAAGAATTATGCATCGCGAGTCAACTGTTGTTAACGGGCGATAGCGCTCAGAATGCAGGTCAGGCTGCTTCCTCTGCTAAGAATTTAGCCAAAGAGCGGATCAACTTCAGCTTGTCCTCCCGCAAGCCACGCAGCTCTTCCTCACGGAGTCGCTTTTCGTGCAAAAGTCTCCCGAACACTTGCGTCAGTTGCGAGTAGCGATAGTCGTACTTGCGATTGATCTCTTTACGGCGTTCGGTCAGGTAATGTTCCAAATCCCATAGATCCGACGACTGCTTGATCCGACTGGCCATCTTCTTTGCTTCGTGAATCACCTCGTAAAGCTCTCGCCCCAGGGCAGCGTCGAAGGCTTTCCGGGCGAGGGCCTTTTCTGACCTCGACCAAATCGGTTCGTTCTGGTAGGGATAGCGGTCTTGACTCGCTGACGGGCTGGACATGGTCCGATCCTCCGTGGCGGCATTCTGCCCCTTGCCGAGATCCCTTTTCTACAGGGTCGGAGGATTTCCTTGGGGCAGATTCACCTTCGTTTTCATGTGGCCACCCGGCCGTTCTGAGGTCAAAAAGATCATTCACCGGATGCCCGAGATTTTGTTTGCAGCCCAGATACCGTTCCGTTGTCTGGATGGATGCATGCCCCAGCAAGAACTGAATCTGCTCCAACTCTCCTCCACTGTCATGACACAACTTCGCATTCTGCGAAATTCCAGTGCCCCACACCTTCCCCGTCTTTGCCACGCCGCGGAAGATCCTTCCCTCCGTGACCCTGGCCGCTCGTATCCACTGATCGAGCGCGGTCTTGACCCATGCCGGAATCGGCACGGTGCGGATGTGGCCGCCCTTGCCGATCAGGTCTACAACCACCCAGTGTCCCTGGCGCATCTGGATCTCATTCACCTCCAAGCCGACCAGCTCCGACCGGCGAAAGCCACAACCAAAAAGCAAGGCCAGCATCGCGTAGTCGCGCTTGGAGCGCATGGTGCTCCCACACGCATGCCTGAGCACTTCGGAACTCTGCTCTGAGCTCAACCAATTGCCGGCTCGGAATCCGAGCTGCTTGACTCCTTTCACTCGGCTGATCCCGGCAGCCAATTCGGGACTCAGCAACCCAGCGTCCGCGGCTTCGTGAGCCAGGCGGCGCACGGCTGCAAGTTGTTGGTTGATCGTATTTGCCGCCAGACCGCGGGATTCCAGGTGCATGCGGTAGCGGGCGACTACTATGCGGTTGAAGGCTAGGCGGGGCTCGGAGCAGTACCAGGCAATGAATTGATCGATGGCGTACTCGTACACCCGGCGCGACGCTGGCGAGCCGAGGCTATTAAGCACGGCTCTCTTACAATGATCCAGATCCGGCAGTCGAAGCAACCGGCGACGGTAGTTCGGCTTAACCTTCTGCTTGCCCATGGCGACGGCCTCCTCATGCCGTAGGATTTGAACTACGGCAGAATGCCAGGGCTAAGCAAGCATTGACGCCAGATACGCGCGCGTTGAAGGGTTCTGAGCGCTATCGCCTGTTAACAACAACTACGAGCGGTCACGTGTCCCGATGCGTTTCCATCTACGTATTGCCCACCTGATAACCAGAAACGCGACAATGAACGGTGACAGCCAGAAAAGGCAGGCTATGACAATGGTGTCCCATCCGCCATGTAAAAGGGCAGCGAGCATCGCGCTATTTTACGCTGACGGGGGAAGGATAATTCTCAATGAGTGCAATCGCCTTCCATGAGAAGGCCGGTCGGAGTCAAGTCGATTCTTGATCGTTGTGGTTGTTCATTGGGTTTTCCTTTTTGCCGAGTCGCCACTGAGGCCATCCTTCCATCCGCACTCTCGAGGAGCGATTTTCTTCGCTCGGTGCAAGTTGGGCGTTCTCGTTTCAGCCGGTGCTGCCACCTGATTTTCGACCTCTCTTCCGTCTCATGGGCACCGTGAGTCAGGAGCAGTTTCACCGCCTTCCCATTGTCCGCCAGAGTCGCATAGTGCAACGGCGTTAGGCCGTTTGTGTCTGCTGCGTTTACATCAGCTTTATAAGTAATCAGCAGTTCCAGCAGATCAGTGTGCTCTCTAGTGGTTGGCCGGCGCAAGCTGTGGATAGCGACCTTGATCAATGCCGTCTTCCCTGGTATCGCAGTTGCTTTGGTATCGCAGTTGCTTTCGCAACCCGCGTTCGTGACGAGCTATTGGGTCCTCTATTGCGCTGTGACTTTGGCCTCGGCGATTCTCATGTGGTACATTCCTTACTTCCTGGGCGCGACAGAAAGAACGAAGCAGGACTACTTGAGAATGTATGCCGGGACAAAGCACGTTCTGCCCCCTCGGAAAGACAATCCGCGCCCAAACCTACTGCATTTGTGCTTTCACCTCTTGTTCATTGTAAATTTCTGCCTTGCATTGTCGCTGCGCTTCCGGAGGCTTTGAGTGTAATCGCCGTTAGCGTCAACCCCCGAATCGGCATCCACTTGGCATTCGACCGTCAATGCACCAATTTTCCAGCCAAGACCGCATTACCTGCCTCGAAACCGGCAAACGCCCCTGTCAGCGCGAAAAGAAAGCCGTATAAAACCCACCCCGCAACTCCTTCGTTTTTCGGCCCCTGCAATACGATCAGTGCGCCGAAAAAGGCCAGCGGGCATGCAAAACCGGTTACGGTTCCAACTAGAAGGGTACGAGTCTTCTTTACTGGCGAACCCAGGAACGTCAGCGCCGTGGCGCCCAGCACCCCAAAGACCACTCCAGGCGCAAGCACTGAGTAAAGAGCCAAAAGCAAAAGATTGTAGGCCCCGTTCGCCGAGTGAAGGATGCTCGCCGCCCCCTGAAGCAGGAAGAAAGCTCCAGGGAGACTCATAATGCCTGACCAGGTCTTGAAGGCCGTCCAAAATATGTGCGCCCGTACTTTAGGGGTGTCGGAAAACATGGAGCTATGATCGCGTTCGTGCATACAATTCTTCAAGAGAAAG
>JBEKVS010000341.1:0-7611 GCA_049513795.1 Occallatibacter sp.
ATTGCCGACATTGATATTCTGAACGACGAGACAGTGCTACAGAAGCTTGTGGGAGCCCTTGGCGGACATTGGGACGATATCTGGAAAGAGGCCCGCCCGCTAAAGAATGAAATCGAGCAGCGAAAATTTTGGCTAGACTCAAGCGAAGTTGTCAGAGAGATCAAAGAGATTCTCGCAAAAGCGCCGAAAAGCGGAGCGTTTCCAGAGGAAATGTGCGGGAATATCAAGGATACGCTCGGCAAGGTCTCGCCTTGGCAGGCGATCAAGTCCGCGGGAAAAGAGGCAATCCCGCGCGGCGATGCCTTTAAGCACTACCAGCAACTTCAGGATTTGTGCAATGCAATTGGGCTTTGGATAGTTCCCGTCGGCGAACTCGAAGGATTCTGCAGGCCAGAGGGCAAGAAAGGCCCGCGCTGGGTCCAGAACGTGCTCGCAAAGTATGATCTGCACACGGCTGGAGAACTTGATGAGGCCCGCGCCTTTGTCCGACGAGTGTGGAATAGGATATCGACTTAATCCTTGCCGAGCCGTAGTCCTTTCTGTTTTCGCTCGACATGCGCAATCAGCTTTCGCGGGGCGGACCCATCCCACTAACTCTGTGGACTTGCTGCGGCCATTTGACGCGGACGGGATGAAGGCGTGGAAGGTCAGCGCCGACGTTGGCATGTTAGGAACAATCGGCCTGAGTTATGTGAGCCGGTTTGAGTTGCGTTACACTAATCCCCATGACCGATTTAGTTTCTCTTATCGACGCAGAAATCACCAACCTGAAACGCGCCCGCGCCATCATCGCAGGCATCAAACCGAGTTCACCTGTAACCAAGTCCCTCGCCGTCAAGACAGCCAAGGTCAAGCGCACCATGAGCCCAGAAGCACGGGCGAGGATTGCAGTCGCGCAGAAGAAGCGGTGGGCTGCCGTGCAGAAGGCCGCGAAGTAATTGGCCTACTGGTTCAAGTGGGAAAGAAGAATCGCTGCACCGGCCTCGATTCCACCAGCCAGCCCAATGAGAAGAGATAAGTTGGCCCAGAAGTATTTTCTTGAACAGATTCGAGCCAATTCAAATACGTGCCTAGACAGATTCACCTCAACGGCGGACGGGGTGATGGTCTTTATGTGCGCTGCAAAGGTCGTGTCATTGCCGTGCCTCACGACACTTTTCCAATAGATTAACCCCTTTGGAACAGAGGAATGAAGTCGTGGTCTGATTGCCACCACTGCGAAAACGAGGGCTACAACCAGAAGCAGCAAGGCAGAGAACCCTAGCCAAGATCGTGCAGGCCATGCGCTGATCGGCAAACGATTGAGGGCATCGAATACATGGGAGGCAACAAGAGCGGCAATCAGCCCAGTGACTGCTGTGGCCACAAAAGCAGCCTTTGAATCGGCGAAGCGAATGTAGTCATTTGTATAACCATGGACATTCCATAAAAAGTCAATTCGATCTTTGATCGTCTCTGGCATCTGTTCTTGCTCCACGCCGATGGGCTGATGAATGATCAGCCGTGCAATTTGTCACGATGCCCATGGAATATCTCGGGCGCGATAGTCTAGCCTCCATCCGGGATACGGAGTGCGGCTTGACAAGTAAACGTGTCCAGTACTTCCTTCAAGCTTTTCGCACGTTTGCTTCCAGTTGTTCGGTAGTGCCTCATAGGTTCTCTCTCCGATGCAAATTCCGCCATTCGGAATAAGCCTCATCAGTTTGCAAGCAACGTTTGCGATTGCCCCGATTGCCACAATTCCTCCGTGAGTTCCGCCGTGAACTGCAACCCTGGCAAGGGTGATTGGTCCTGTGTCAACACCAACACGAAAGTTGACTCGTTGGCATCCATGCTTACTGAGGAAGAACCCAATGAATTCGTCATTTACATAGTGCATCGCAACCGCTGCTTCGACGGCTGGTTTTGCCGCTTCAGCCAGTGTTCTAGACCCCTCGCCAAAATACGCCATTAGTCCGTCGCCGGTATTCTTCTCAAAGACTCCACCAAAGTCTCTAACGACGTTGAGCATCTCTCCCATGAATATGTTGAGGGTCTTCAGCACCAGCTTTTGATCTTGTGTGGTCCAGCTACTCAAATCAGAAAAGCTGCACATGTCGAGAAAGAGAACGGATAAGTTCTCGAAGTGCTTCCCCTCGCCAATCGCCAATTGTTCGACATCAGGTATGACTCTTCCAATGGTTGAGCTTTCCACACGCTCAGAAAGAGACCCACTCCTCCTCATGATTCGCTCGAAAGCCTGATCCTTGTATTGTGGGGTGAGTTTCGATGGTGGCGAAGGACCGACTAGCCTCATAAGCGCACTGAGCATTGCAGATTCGTCCGATGATGTCATGGGAACCTCGCGGATGCAATCTGCCG
Organism: Occallatibacter sp.; assembly: GCA_049513795.1. GTDB lineage: Bacteria > Acidobacteriota > Terriglobia > Terriglobales > Acidobacteriaceae > Telmatobacter. The sequence goes on from JBEKVS010000341.1 coordinate 2,362, forward strand.
CCATCGTACTATTGCCCTTGGCAAGTTCTGCTCTAGAAACTCACAATCCACAACACTGTTCACATCCTGCAACCGGGCCGTCGAGTTATCACCTGAATACACCGCCACCGCGCCCAGATGCCGTACACGCCGTCGCCGAGCTGTGATGGCCACACCGGGTACCAACCCTGTTCACAGTGTTGGTCTCGAAATGCTGCATAGTATGAATTCTTGATGGCTACAACCGAGCCACGCACGTGCCAGTGACCTGACCCCGTTCTTCGTCCAGTTCGGTGTATGAAATCATAACCTTTGAGGCGCCGTAGGGTGGGTCAGCTCTGGACCAATGCTCGTGGTCGATGGCTTCGCCGCGCGGATCATCGTCACATCTTCGAAACGTAGCTTCCTGGTGCGTAGTTTGCAACCCAGAGATTGGCCCCATCGAAGGCGAGAAATGTTGGATCCGTTGTGTTGAAGGCCCCGAGTACAGTGCCATCGCTCGTCTGCAGTTTTGCGATGTTATTGCCTGCCAGATTCGCAACCCAGATGTTCATTCCGTCGAAGACGACAGCGGTAGGTTGCGAACCGACGCTGAAGGTGCCCACAGTCACTCCATCGCTGGCGCGCAGCTTCGTGACGGTGCCGTCGTTGATATTTGGCACCCAGATATTTGCGCCGTCAAACGCAGGATATTTAGGCCCTGATCCCACGCTGAAGGTGCCGAGGATTGCTCCATCGCTGGCGCGCAGCTCACTGATACTGCCGCCGTAGAAGTTTGTCACCCATAGATTGGCTCCGTCGAAGGCAATGCCCTGCGGGCTGGGTCCAACGGCGAATGTACCAAGCAATGCTCCATCACTGGCGCGCAACTTGGTGACGGTATTGTCGCCGACATTCACTACCCACATGTTGGCGCCGTCGAAGGCAATCGTGTTCGGCGATCCACCGACAGCGAAGGTACCTAGATTTGTTCCATCCCAGCCGCGGAGTTTGGTGACCATATTTGCTGTGTTGCTCACCACCCACATGTTGGCGCCGTCGAACGCCAGGCCAACCGGAGTTCCGCCTACAGGAATTGTGCCGAGCACAGTGCCATCGCTTGCCTGGAGCTTGGTTACATTGTTGCTTCCAACGCTGGATACCCACATGCTGGAACCGTCAAAAGCGAGGAATTGAGGGAAAGCTCCAACCGGGAACTGCACGCCCGACTGGTTTGCGGGATACCAGCGGAGAAGGGCAACCTGCAAGGGGTTGTAAGGCAAACCCTGTGGTCCCTGTTGGCCTGGAGCGCCCTGAATTCCAGCCGGGCCCGCTGGACCGACAGAACCATCGGCTCCAGCCGTTCCTTGCGGCCCCGGGGATCCAACGGGGCCAGCTGGCCCCGCTGCTCCCGATGGACCAGTCGCTCCGGCTGGTCCGGCTGACCCCGTTGTTCCAGTTAATCCTTGAATGCCCTGCATCCCCGTTGCACCCGCGGGGCCAGTTGCACCCACGGCTCCAGTTAGGCCAATCGGACCAGGAGGCCCGGCGGCACCAGTTTGACCGGTTTGCCCTTGCGGCCCAGCTGGCCCTATCGGACCAATTGCTCCCGATGGTTAGTTGAACCAGGAGGACCGGCTGGTCCCGGAAATCCTTGAACTCCCGGTGGCCCTTGTGGTCCGACCGGCCCCTGAGCCCCCGTGGAACCAATCAATGTGACCGCCAACTCGGCAGGGTGACTTGTGCTTGCGTTTTCCTTTGTATCGAGTTCGAAGGAAGTCGAAGGCGTGCTCGGAAGGAGAGCGAGGCCGTAATTCGAACCCACATCATTTAGCCAGTCTTGTACGGCGCTTGTCACATCTACAGACACGAAGGAGCTGCTTGCCGTTACCGGAATGGCTGTGGCCACGACGGCACCCAACGCAGGTGCGTTAGCGCTGGTGATGGTCGATTCACCCCAGGTCCCGTTCACGATCTGGACATTGAATCCACCCGCCTTTGCAACGCTGGGCACATATAACGTCAGGACAGCTTTGGATACACTACTTGCCGTGGTTCCCGATGGGAGAGTGGAAAGGTCAAATTGGACAAACCCAATCGCATCGGGGTTGCCGCTGATCGACATTGTGGTTGCGCTTCCATAGTTGGTCGTGCGCTTTCCCGAGGACACGTAAGTATCGGCGCTAAGCCGCGCTTCCTGGGCGAAAGCCGCAACCGGGATCAGCAACGTTACGCTGAAAAGGACGGAAACGAGAAGAAAGCCCCTGGCAACAGAACCATGTTTCAAACGTTCTCCTTCTGTTTGGTGCGTACCGCACGTCGAACAGGCCATGACCATGCATTTGAAATGCCTAACGACGGTGGATCGGGATTCTTTCCCTCGGTGTTGTACACCGAGAAATGTTCAAGTGGAAGGCCTCAATGATTGATCCTCGAAGGCTTGTTCGTCGAAGCCCAATCATAGGAACGCCATATTACAATGCGGCTTGGGATGGACTGAGTCAAGTAATGCTTAGCTTTTTTCGGTATCGATCGTCGCTGAGGTAACCCTCAGCGAGTGACCTGCGGACCAGCAGGCGTTGGTCGAAGCGGCTTGTTGCTGTTATTTAAGGCACACCTTTTGGCACAGCCGGATCGGTCGGATCCGGGTATTTGCTTCGTTGGATTTAGCGGGCCGGTTTTTCGACCCCTTTTGTCACGGGCAGAAGGGGTCAGGCTGATTTATCGAGGACCTGGTCTGGTTGCATTCGCAGCACGCGCTGGACGGTGGCCGTGGAGATGCGATGTCCTTTGGCTATCTGGCGTAAACTATGCCCCTGGCGGCGGTCGTTCTGGATGGCGGTGCGGTCCAGTTCCAACGGAGCGCGGCCTATGCGCTGGCCTTCGAGAGTGCGCGCCGCATGCCGGCGCGCACTCTCTCGATGATCAGGTTGCGCTCTAACTCAGCGACGGCGCCGATGATGACTATGATCGCCCGACCCAGCGGGCCGCCGGTATCAATATTTTTCCGGAAGTTGATGTACTCGATGTTGATCCTGCTAAGGTCGTCCAGCACATCGAGGAAGTGTTTCACCGATCTGGCGATTCGATCGGACGCCCAGACAAGAACAACATCGAAGCGGCCGTGGCACCCGATCTCCCCGGCACCCTGTGCGCCGGTTGTATACCCGACTGCGGGCCAAACGGCGGCCCTGCGCGGAAGGAGCAGGTACCGAGCCTGAGTCAGTCTTCGGGTCCTTGATCCGCCCATAAAACCAATCCTAAGCAACGGCCGCGTGTGCAACATTACTTCGTCTTAAGAGGGAATATGGTATACGGTCTCGAGACTTCAAGGAGCATTGAGCCACTTGTCCGAGAAGGCGACTAGAACGAAGCCGCTGGCGCGGCGGACACTGCCTTGACGTGCAGCCGCGAGCGGCGGTGGCTGCGTTAGGTTGATTCACAAGGAAGGAGATCCTTGTGACCAACCTACGCAAGCGAATGCTGGAAGAGCTTCAGCGGCGCAACTACTCACCGTCCACGATCCGTGGCTATCTCCAAGCCGTTGAGCAGTTCGCTAAACACTTTGGAAAAGCCCCCGACAAGCTGGGACCAGACGACCTCAGAAGCTATCAGGCCTATCTGCTCACGGAGCGCAAGCTGGCGGTAGGCAGTGTGGTGGCGCGCGTAGCCGCGTTGCGGTCCTTTTTCGTGCGCACTCTCAAGCGGCGCGAGTTCCGGGAGGAGTTGCCATACCCGAAGGACCGGCGTCGACTACCCACGGTGCTCAGCCTGGATGAGGTCGCACGGCTTATCGAAGCCGCCGGCAACCTCATGCAACGCACTCTGCTGATGACACTCTACGGCACGGGTATGCGGCGCACAGAAGTATCGCTGCTCAAGGTGAGCGACATCGACAGCCGGCGCATGATGATCCGGGTGGAACGCGGCAAGGGTGGCGGCGGTCGCGATCTCCCACTCAGCCCGGCCCTGCTGGAGACGCTGCGCGAGTACTGGCGCTGGAAGCAGCCTCGCACCTATCTTTTTCCCAGCGGCACGCACAAGCGCGGCACGGAAAGGCCCATTTCAGATAAGACCTTCTGGTACGCCTGTACAGAAGCCGCAGGCCCATTTCAGATAAGACCTTCTGGTACGCCTGTACAGAAGCCGCGCGCTATGCGCGTATCAAGAAGCATGTAACGCCTCACACCCTGCGCCATAGCTGGGCGACCCACCTGCTGGAGGCGGGAACAGACCTGCGTACGATTCAGGTCCTGCTCGGTCATGTGGACTTGGAGACCACCGCCCGGTACCTCCATCCGTCGCAGCGACACTTGCAGACAGTGTCGAATCCACTGGAGCATTTGCAACTCTCCAGCGCCAGCCAGGCATCCCGCAACTATCACCGGAAAACAGATAAATGACTCGGCCTCCCGTGGAGGTGGCCGATATCCTTCGCGTCCAGGGTGACTGCTTTCGAGAACAGAACCGCTCCTGGCTTGGCTACCAGCAGCTCGGCGTGCTGCGGGCCATCACCAGATGCCGAACAGCTGCGCTCGGAGGTCATCTGGACTCCTGCTCGCGATGTGATCTCCAGGCCATCTCTTATAACTCCTGCCGCAATCGGCACTGCCCGAAGTGTCAGGCACAGGCGCGCCAGCGCTGGCTAGCCCGGCGTGAGCAGGACCTGCTCCCCGTGCCCTACTTCCATGTCGTCTTTACTCTGCCTCACGCGTTGAATCCGCTATGTCAGCGACATCCTCGGCTTCTCTATGATCTGCTCTTCCGCGCCACCGCTCAGACCATGCTTGAAGTCGCAGCCGACCCCAGACATCTCGGAGCCAGGATCGGATTCCTCAGTATTCTGCATACCTGGGGACAGAACTTGCGATTGCATCCTCACCTACACTGCGTCATTCCCGCCGGCGGCTTCGATCCAGGCTACTCGCACTGGGTTCATCCCAAGTATGCCTTCTTCCTCCCTGTTAAGGTGCTCAGCCGCGTCTTCCGCGGCAAGTACCTTGCTCTCCTCCAACAGGCGCTCCGTCAGCGCCGCATCGACTGTCCTTCAACACTCGTGCGTGCTCTGCTCAAGGATGACTGGGTAGTCTATGCCAAGCCTGCCTTCGGTGACCCTGCACGCGTGCTGCGGTATCTTGGCCGCTATACCCACCGCGTCGCCATCAGCAACCAGCGCCTGCTCAGCTTCGATGGTCACCGCGTAAGCTTCCAATGGAAAGACTACGCGCACGGCAACAAGCAGCGCATCATGACGCTAGCCGCGAGCGAGTTCCTGGGCCGCTTCTGCCAACA
>JBEKVS010000342.1:0-6841 GCA_049513795.1 Occallatibacter sp.
GAAGGCGCGGCCTTAATTTTGACAGTGGGTGGAACGGGACTCGGTCCGCGCGACCGCACCCCTGAAGCCACACGGCGTGTTATCGATCGCGAAGTTCCCGGGCTGGCGGAGGCCGTGCGCACACACGGCGCGAGCAGCAACCCCTATGCGTGGCTTTCGCGTAGCGTTGCCGGTCTGCGTGGATCGACCCTGATCGTCAATCTTCCCGGCAGTCTGCGCGGTGCTGAAGAGAGTTTGGCTTCGATTCTGCCGCTGCTGAAGCATGGGCTGGAGGTCGTCGCTGGCGGGCAGCAGCATCCGTGACTGCGCTCAGGCGGCGGCAGAGCTGTCGTCATCTTTCGTTTGCGTCGCTTCGAATTTCGTTTGGTCTGCGATGGAGAGACGCAACCCCAGCGTCTTCAGGACAGCAACAAGCGTCTTGAGCGTTGGATTGCCTTTCGGCGAAAGTGAGCGATAAAGGGATTCGCGACTGATGCCTGCCTGGGCTGCCACTGCGCCTAGACCGCCGTAGGCCTCGGCGACAGCGCGCATGGACAGCAAAGCCAAAGCGCCGCCGCGCTCTTCGGGGTTTTCCAGGGATTCCATCGCCAGTTGGAGGACTGCGACTGCATACTCCCGGTCCTCGCGCAGCTCTTCGCTCTCTCGCTCATGGTGCGATACGCCGGCAATGAGCTCATTCATGATTTCGGTCTCTCTCAGGAGGCCTTTGAAATGGACGGCTTGACTACTCGCGGCGTGGGATGGACGAGATTGGCGTCAGTGAGGAACTTGTCGACTTGCTCATCGTCGTTTGGATCGTAGGGGCCGTCGTCAGGATCCTTGGAATCGTAAGGGATCGGCTCGTCCGAGGCGATGCTCTTGCGGACGCGCTCCCAATCAGTTTTGCTTGGTTGGCCGGAGATTGTCATATATTCGCCGCTCCCTGCGCGAAGCCTTTCGAAACGAGATGGTGCGTATATTGTACCCCCGAATTGTATAAACAAGCGAAAGTACGGAACCGACTGACTCGACTGGGGCCAAGTCTCGCCAACGAGCTTCACCTCGACCGCCCTCTGCGAATGTGATCTTCTGAAGGCTCGCATAGACGATATCTGCGTCGTCAAAATCGAACCCATGCTTCCGCAGGTTCTCCTCGCGTTTGGCTTCGTCCCATTCGTACACGGGAGGATTCTAACCCAGTCAGCAACCTTGCGTCGGTCGCTGACAAAAGCAACGGCTGTCGGAGCACATTTGATTTTCGATTGCCAGCATAAGACCCTCGTAATCGCTAAGGCAAGAGGCGTCAACGCCGATCCCGCGTTCGGCGATTCTGCAATGAGCTCCTTTTTCCCTCAGAAAGCGGCGGAAGGTGTACAGATGAAGGTCCCCGCACACAAAAAGTATTTCACTTCCCAAGTGTTTCTTAATCTGCTCGAACCAAAGTCTCTCCCGTATGGGGTGTTGGTGGGCGATCATATGGGACATAATCTGGCCACGACTTGGCTTCGCGTGCAGCTGGGTTGTCAGGATCGCTTCGACCTGCTCTTCAGTCTTGCACCCCTTCGCGCTCTGCACGGCCAGATCCGGTTCCACGAAAATATGTTCGACCATTCTTCTTGTGTGGGTTTGGTGGACTTCACTCAAATTTTTTAGAATTGAGACCGCCCGGTTCTTTTTGGCCAGCAGCTCCTCAGAATACTCCTCCGCAACTACCGAAGGCTGAATTTCGCAGAGATATCTCTCAATGATTGACGAATAACGATCCCAGTTGTCGCGGTGAGTTTGTGTAACGCTCCACTGCGGGTTCTTGCACTGAACTTTATGTTCGACACCGATCAGATGGATCATAGGTGGCCGATCTCGAGATCTTCAGTTCAAAAACATCGTCCGATAAAGCGTGTCGCGCTGGACGGGCCTAAAGCCGGCGTCGCGGATGATCCTTCTTAACTCTTCTTCCGTGGTGCAGTTACTTGTCCCGGCGGCTTTCACTACGTTCTCTTCTAACATTACGGAACCCACATCGTTGCCGCCGAAGTGGAGGCCTAACTCTAATACCTTTAATCCTTGAGTTACCCAGCTTGCCTGCACGTTTTCGATGTTATCGAGATAGAGGCGGGAGATAGCTAGGACTTTGAGATACTCCACCGAGGTAGCATCTTCCCAGCCGCGGCCACCTAGCGCTGTATTTCCCGGTTGGAAGCTCCAGGGGATGAAGGCCGTGAAGCCGCCCGTTTCTTCCTGTAACTTCCGCACTACTTCAAAGTGATTCACGCGCTGCTCGAATGTCTCGCCAACCCCAAACATCATCGTGGCCGTTGTGCGCATTCCGAGCTCGTGTGCGGTGCGGTGCACGCTGACCCAGTCCTCGGTGCGGCATTTGAGGCGGGCGATGCGCTTGCGCACATCGTCGTCGAGGATCTCCGCGCCGCCGCCGGGGATGGAATCTAGGCCGGCGTCACGAAGACGGATGATGGTGTCGCGCAGGCTGAGCTCCGAGTATTCGGCGATGGCCAGCACCTCGGAGGCCGACAGGCAGTGCAGCCAGATCTGCGGGAAGCGCTGCTTGATGCCGGCGAAGAGGCGCTCGAACCAGTCAATTTTCAGATCGGGATGAATGCCGCCCTGCATCAGCACACCGGTCCCGCCCATCTCCAGCGTCTCGGCGATCTTCTCGTAGATCTTCTCGAATTCGAGAATGTAACCTTCTTTTGCCCTGGGGCCCTTGAGCGGACGGTAGAAGGCGCAGAAGTTGCAATATTCGGTGCAAAAGTTGGTGTAATTGATATTGCGATCGATGATGTAACTGACCACGCCCTCTGGGTGCAAGCGGCGGCGCACCGCATCGGCCTCGAAGCCCAAGCCGATCAGGTCAGGGGAGTGGAAGTGGTCGAGAGCCTGCTGGCGCGTGATGCCCATATGCTTTGATTCTAACAATTCGCGCGCATCGTGCGCTTTAAGCCGGGTCGGACGGATGTGCGCCTGGCTTGGCGGCCGGCCGGCGAAACAGGAAGAGGCCGCGGCTGCGGACGGGACGGGGTTGAGTTCGGGACAAGTTGGAGGCGGTTGAGATCCCGCTGAAGAGCACAAAAAAGTCCCAAAAGGCTCGTAGGAAGTTCTTTTTGCTTTCAGCGCTCATGGCCGCCTCTCGCGAATCCCGCTTAGCTCTGGCTCAAAGCCCAACCGTTCGATGGCAAAGACGCTGCTTGAGTCGCAACTCTTGACCACAATTCAATCATATGAGAGGTGGATTTACTCCTTAGGGCTCTCCGGCTTCGGCGCAGGCTTTGGAGCGGGCTTGGCTTTCGTTGCCGGCCGCGAGACGCCAAAGCTCATGAGGAGGAAGCCAAACCCCTTGCGCAGCGAACCCAGCACGCTCATTGTTCCTCATTTTCCGATCCCATCTCAGCATATCAACGTCGATGGCGCTGTGGACTCGCATTCCTGGCCGGATTATTTTCCCGAAATTGGCGCATTTGCTGCCGCCGGAGCGGCTGTGACCCCATTCAATGTGTCAAGCGCCGCCGGGGGCAGCGGTTTGTCCGCGTTGGCCAGCAAAAGGCTCACCTGCCACATCTCAGTGTCGGACAAGATCTGCCTGTAAGACGGCATGCCGGTGAGCCGGATGCCATTGGCGACTTTCCAATAGGTCTCGCCCGGCGGATCGTCGCTCACTCCGACCACATCGCCGTCGGGATGCTTCTCCCACAAGGGCGGTGCGTCCGGATACATGTGCGGCCCAAACGAAGACGGCTTGTTGTGCAGGCCATGACAGGAGGCGCACTGCTGGCTGTAAATCTTCGCGCCGGCTACCAGGTTGGCTTCATCGGGCTGAATCGGCGGAGTCTTGATCATCTCGTGGTCGATGCGCGCGTGGAGAGGTTCATGGACAATCGCACCCTCCAGGGGGAACGGCGGATCGCTGACCGCAACCGGGACCTTGGCAAATTGGAACCAGGCCAGAGCTGCGAATGGCACGAGAACGATGCCGATCACTATTCCGAGCAAGACTTTCCCCATAGCTTCTTGTCCCTCCGCCGGTTTCATCCTAAAGCATCTTCCTTAATTTCCGCTGAGGTACGGTTCTTTTTCCGGCCAGGGCGGCAGATGCGGGCAAGATTGCTTTTGGCCGTGCCGGGGGCGAATCTGCATGGGCTGCGTCCAAACAATGCAGCTTCACCCACAAGGCTCCCTCAAGGTGTTTTAATACCTAAGGGGGAAGCGCTGCCTGGAGCGGTGCGTGCTTCCGTAATCCCGTGGAGGTTACCCAATACCGATGTATTCTTTTCGCCGTCTTGCTCTTCTGCTGGCGCTCGCGTCTCCAGCCGTCTACGTCACTCAAGCACAAAGCCCGGCATCGAGCAGCAGCAACCCTCCCGCGACGGAGCAGCAGGCGCCCGCTTCGGCCCAAAGCCAGTCTCAACCGCAGATCAGTGTGCAGGCGCGCATCAAGGCGCGCCGCGAGCAGCGCCGCGCCGCCGCCATCCATGAGACCTATGATCATCTCTATGAGGGATATGTCGGCGCCGGCTACCTTCGCTTCAGACCCGGAGCCACGCTGCAGCGAGTGAACGAATACGACTGGAACGGCGGCTTCACGCGCTATTTCAATGAGCGCCTCGGAGCTACGCTGGATGGCCGCGGCTACTACGGCACACCCTTCATCGAGCCGCAGCAGGGCAATCCGCCGGCCGGGGACGTGGGCCAGACCAAACCCACCATCAGCCAGTACGCTGTCTTGATTGGACCCACCTATCGCTTCTACCTGCAACCGAAATACTCTATCTCGGCGCGCGGACTGGCGGGGTATTCACAAGGCAACTTCACGGGCGATACAGGCGGCTACGGCACGTTGGGCGTGCTTTATCCGAGCACATCGACGTTTGCTGCCAGCGCCAGTATCTTCGTTGAATACAATGTGGCGCCGAACCTGGGAATACGCATCGCGCCGGAGTACTACATTACCGGCTTCGGTTCGAGCCAGCAGAGTAACCTGGGGTTCACAGCTGGGATCGTCTACCGGATTGGCAAGCAGTAAAAGGCGGGGATAGGGACCCTGCACCGGGAGGACCTGATCAGGAAGCCTTCTCCAGCCTTGCTTTCCGCACGCAGTTAGTTCGAGATTGTTCTGATTCGTCTCTGCACGGAGCGCCCGATTACTCTGGTTCATCTCCGCGCGCAGCCCCTGGTAGTTCTCGATGCTCTCGGCGCGCAACTCCTGGTTGCTCTGTGCGGCCTCGGCACGCAAGGCCTGATTGCCTTCTGCCGCTTCGGCGCGCAATGCCGCGAGATCCCTTTCGATAGCCGTGAGCTTGGGCAGCAATGCCACCTGCAAGACATCGCGAATCGTATCGAGGATGGAGGGCTGCAGTATACGCTCGCTCGTCTATTGCAGAATGGGGATGCCTGCGATGCGCTGTTGCCACTCGGCGGGGCCGGTCTGGTGGACGCTGGTGCCTTTCGAATCCACGGCCACCGTTACCGGCATGTCGCGCACATCAAATTCGTAGATGCCTTCCATTCCCAGGTCCTGAAACGCGAGCTGCCGTGCGCCAGTGATGGCCTTTGAAACCAGGTAGGCGGCGCCGCCTACGGCCATCAGGTATACCGCGCCAAACTCCTTGATGGCTTCGATGGCGACGGGCCCGCGCTCGGCCTTGCCGACCATGCCCAGCAGGCCTGTTTCGGCCAGCATCTGGCGGGTGAACTTGTCCATGCGCGTGGCCGTCGTCGGGCCGGCCGGACCAATTACTTCCTCGCGCACGGGGTCGACCGGGCCCACGTAATAGATGAAGCGGTCGTGGAAATCTACCGGCAATTTCTCGCCGCGGTTGAGCATGTCCGTCATGCGCTTGTGGGCGGCGTCGCGGCCGGTGAGCAGCTTTCCGGTCAGCAACAGGACCTCGCCAGGCTTCCAGGTGGCGGCTTCGGCACGGGTTGCGGTGTCCAGGTTGACGCGGCGCGCTCCGGAGACATCGTAAGTCAGCTTGGGCCAGTCTTCCAGGTTGGGCGGATCGAGGTAGACAGGACCCGAGCCGTCGAGGACAAGGTGCGCGTGACGCGTGGCGGCGCAGTTGGGAATCATGGCGACGGGCAGGTTGGCGGCATGGGCCGGCGTGTCCAGCACCTTTACGTCCAAGACGGTGGTGAGGCCGCCCAGGCCTTGCGCGCCGATGCCGAGGCGGTTCACTTTGTCGTAGAGCTCGACGCGGAGCTTTTCGGCAGTGGTTACCGGACCGCGGGCGATCAGGTCCTGAATGTCGATGGGGTCCATGAGGGATTCTTTGGCCATCAGCATGGCTTTTTCGGCCGTGCCGCCAATGCCGATGCCCAGCATGCCGGGCGGGCACCAGCCGGCGCCCATGGTGGGCACGGTCTTGAGCACCCACTCGACGACGGAGTCGGACGGGTTGAGCATCGCGAATTTACTCTTGGCTTCAGAGCCGCCGCCTTTGGCCGCCACTGTGACTTCTACCTTGTCGCCCTTGACGAGTTCAACGTTGACGACGGCGGGTGTGTTGTCCTTGGTGTTCTTGCGCGCGCCGGCGGGGTCGGCCTGGAGTGAGGCGCGCAGCTTGTTATCGGGATCGAGATAGGCGCGGCGAACGCCGGCATCGACCATTTGCTGCAGGTCGAGGGCTTGCTCGCCGGGCGCGGGCTCGAAGCGGACGTCCATGCCAACTTTGACGAAGGCGTTCACGATGCCCGTGTCCTGGCAAATTGGGCGATGGCCCTCGAAGCACATGCGGCTGTTGATGAGGATCTGCGCCATGGCGTCTTTGGCGGCGTGGGACTGCTCGCGCTCGTAGGCCTTGGCCAGGCTGCGAATGTAATCCGGCGGATGGTAGTAGCTGATGTATTGCAA
>JBEKVS010000343.1:0-6393 GCA_049513795.1 Occallatibacter sp.
GAGCAGCCGGGCTCGCGCCAGTCGAAGCCGGCCTCAATGAATATTCGATCGAGACCCTCGGCCTCAGCCTGTGCTTTGACGGCCTGCGAGCCGGGGACCACCATGGCGCTCACATGCGTGGAGACCTTGTAGCCGGCGGCGATGCGCGCGGCGGCGCGCAGATCTTCAATACGCGAGTTGGTGCAGGAGCCAATGAAGACGCGGTCGATCTCGACTTCTTCAAGCGGGGTTCCGGCTTTGAGATTCATATACTCAAGGGCACGCTCGAGACCTTTGCGGTCCTGCTCATTCTCGACGGCTGATGGGTCGGGTACCGTGGCGGTGATGGGAGCAACCATGCCGGGGCTGGTGCCCCAACTTACATAAGGAACAAGAGTCGCGGCATCTATGACGAGTTCGCGATCGAAGGTTGCGCCGGGGTCAGTGGGCAGTTTGCTCCATTCGCGAACGGCTTCATCCCATGCGGCGCCTTGCGGTGAGAAACGGCGGCCTTTGAGGTACGCAAATGTTGTTGCGTCGGGAGCGATCATGCCGGCGCGGGCTCCGGCTTCAATGCTCATGTTGCAGATGGTCATGCGGCCTTCCATGGAAAGGGCGCGAATGGCGGAGCCGGCGTATTCGATCACGCAGCCTGTGGCGCCGTCGGTTCCAATCTGGCCGATGATGGCGAGGATGATGTCCTTAGCGGTGACGCCGGTGGGCAGGTCGCCTTCAACGGAGATGCGGAAGGTTTTCGGCTTGGACTGGGGGAGGGTCTGGGTGGCGAGGACGTGTTCCACTTCGCTGGTGCCGATTCCAAATGCAAGCGCCCCGAATGCGCCATGGGTCGAGGTGTGCGAGTCGCCGCAGACGATGGTCATGCCCGGCTTGGTGATGCCGAGCTCGGGACCGATGACGTGCACGATGCCCTGGTCGCGCGAGTCGACGTCGTAGAGGTCGATGCCGAAGTCGGCGCAGTTCTTGCGCAGCGTGGCGATCTGCGTGGCAGCGATGGTGTCGAGTATATTGAGGCGCCCGGCGATGGTTGTGGGCACATTGTGGTCTACCGTCGCGATGCTGCGGTCGGGCCGGCGCACCTTGCGGCCTGCCAGGCGCAGGCCTTCGAAGGCTTGCGGCGAGGTGACCTCGTGCAGAAGTTGCAGATCAATGTAGAGGATGGTCGGCTCACCGTCAGGCTCAACGACTACGTGCTGTTGCCAGACTTTTTCGAAGAGTGTTTTTGGTGCGATTGTCATTGAACTCCCTGATTTTTGAAATTGGGGTTCGTGCTTTCCCACCCTAGCCGCAAAAACAAGAACGCGGCGAGGATCGGGCACCCAGTGTTTGTTTCGTTCAAGCGTTGACTAGCATGGTCTTCACCGTTTCGCGAACCTTTGCGCCCATCTCGGTGGTGGATAGCACGGTAAACCCCTGCGGATTGGTGCGCGCTAAATCTGGGGTGCGGAAGCCCTGTTCGAGAACTTTGCGAACGCTGGACTCAATGGCTTGGGCTTCGGCTTCAAGACCGCCGGAGTGGCGCAGGATCAATGCGCCAGTGAGGATTGCGCCGAGTGGATTGGCGAGGCCTTTGCCGGCAATGTCGGGCGCGGAGCCGTGGACAGGTTCGTACAAATTGACATTGCCGCCGATGGTGGCCGAGGGCAACATGCCCAGCGAGCCGGTGATGACGGCGGATTCGTCGGAGAGGATATCGCCGAAGAGGTTTTCGGTGAGGACTACGTCGTAGTTCTTTGGCTGGTTCATGAGGTGCATGGCCATGGCGTCGACGTATTGATGCTCGAGCGTAACGCCGGGGAATTCTTTGGCCACTTCGGTGACGGTTGCGCGCCAGAGTTGCGAGACTTCGAGGACGTTGGCTTTGTCGACACTGGTGAGTTTGTTGCGGCGCTTGGTGGCTAGCTCGAACGCGATGCGGGCCACGCGGGCAACTTCATCCTTGGTGTAACGCATGGTGTTCCATGCTTCGCCTGTGCTCTTGTTCCATTCGCGGGGCTGGCCGAAGTAGAGGCCGCCGAGGAGCTCGCGGACAAAAAGAATGTCGGCGCCATCAATGATCTCTGGTCGGAGCGGCGAGTTGACGGCGAGTTCCTTGAAAGCGAATGCGGGGCGCAAGTTGGCGAAGCCCCCGAGCGCGGCGCGGAGTTGCAAGAGACCGGCTTCGGGGCGCTTGTCGGGGGCGAGGGAATTGAATTCGTTGCCGCCCACCGCGCCGAGGAGAACGGCGTCAGAGTCGAGGGCAGCGGCGAGCGTGTTGGCCGGGAGCGGCGTGCCGTCGTTGACGATGGCTATGCCGCCGATGCGCTTGGCGTCGAGTTCAAGCGTGTGCCCGCCGAGTTGGGCGACTTCCTTGAGGACGGAGACGGCTTCGTTGGTGACTTCGGGGCCGATGCCGTCGCCGGCGGTGATGAGTATTTTCAGCTTCATGTCTCTCTCTTGAGTGGTCAGTCAGTGGACAGCGATCAGATTGCAGGTTGAAGTCCGAGCTTTCCCAGGTCTCAGAATCGAGACCTGGGGCGCCCAGCCTCATTTTGGACAAGCTGCCAATACTCAATCCAGTTCGGCGACTGGGACGCGGCGATTGTCGCGGATCTGGTCAGGCAAAATGCTGACCAGATCCTGGTCGTATATGTTCTTCTTGCGATCCGCTAAGGCAACGAAGCGGTAGTACACGTGTTGCAGTTCATCGCGGGTGAGGGCGAAGCCGAGTTGCTCCAGACGATGACGGAGCGCGGCGCGGCCACTGTGTTTGCCCAACACCAAATGCGTCTTGGCGACGCCAACCAGGGCGGGGGTCATGATCTCGTAGCAGAGCGGGTTGGCCAGCATGCCGTGCTGGTGAATGCCGGATTCATGAGCAAAGGCGTTGTCGCCAACGATGGCCTTGTTGGGGGAGGGCTTGAAGGTGATGATCTGACCCAGCGTCTGGCTGGTGGGGTAGAGATTCTCGAGCTTGATAGAGGTCGAAATTCCGTAATGGTCGCCGCGGACGTAGAGGGCGGCGGCGATCTCTTCCAGGGCCGCGTTGCCGGCACGCTCGCCGATGCCGTTGATGGCGCACTCAACCTGGCGAGCACCATTCTCGACGGCGGCCAGCGAATTGGCGACGGCGAGGCCTAGATCGTCGTGGCAATGGGCGGACAAAATGATGTTCTCGGCATCGACGGCAGCAACGCGGGTGCGGACTTCGGCGAACAACTGCCCATACTCATGTGGCGTGGAATAGCCAACCGTGTCGGGCATGTTGATGGTGGTGGCTCCGGCTTCGACGGCGATGCGGACCATTTCGACGAGGAAGTCGCGGTCGGAGCGGGTTGAATCTTCGGGCGAGAATTCGACATCGTCGACCAGCGAGCGGGCCAGGCGGACTGACTCCGCGGTGAGGTCGAGGGCTTCGGCGCGGCTGATCTTGAGCTTGTATTCCAGGTGCAGGTCGCTCGAGGCGAGGAAGACATGAATGCGGGCGCGGTCGGCGAACTGAACTGAGCGCGCGGCCATTTCTATGTCTTCTTTCTTGGCTCGTGCCAAAGACGCGATGCGCGGCTTGCGGATGGCCTGGGTAATGGTGGAGATGGCGGCGAAGTCGCCCTCCGAAGCCATGGCGAAGCCGGCTTCGATGATGTCCACGCCCAGATCTTCAAGGGCATGGGCCATGGTCAGCTTTTCCTGCGTGGTCATGCTGCAACCGGGCGATTGCTCGCCGTCGCGCAAGGTGGTGTCGAAGAAGTACAGGTGGTTTGAACTCATCCAATATACCTGCCGGGGGAAACGTTAGCCTGCCAAACACTGTTAGTGTCTCGCATCCGGGTTGTATAAGGCAAAGTTATTCTTTTTGTAGAAGCGATTAGAATTGCTTATGATGATTTTAGGGACTAGGGACTAGGGACTAGAAAAAGCCGCGAGCCACAGTCATCACCGGGTGCCCCATCCTAGCCGCGCACTTGTTTTTTGCGGCTAGGGTGGGACAGCACAAACCTCTGCGTCCCTAGTCCCTTAGCCCCTGATCCCTGCCTTACGGGGTGTTCATGGAACTGAACCAGCTTGAGACATTTCTCGCCGTTGCCGAGGAGCGAAGCTTCTCGCGGGCGGCGGTGCGGCTGCTGCGGACGCAGCCGGCGGTGAGCCAGGTGATCCGCAAGCTGGAAGCGGACGTGGGCGAGACGCTTTTTGACCGGTCGGCGCGGGATGGTTCGCTGACCGCGGCCGGGGTGCTGCTGCGTGAGTATGCATTGCGCCTGATGGCGCTGCGGCGCGAGGCCACTAGCGCTCTTGACGAACTGAAGAGCCTGGAGCGCGGGCGGCTGCAACTGGCGGCCAATGAATACACCTGCATGTACCTGCTGCCGGCGATAGATCGCTTTCGCCGCGAGTTTCCGCAGGTCAGCGTCACCGTGCATCGCATGCTGGCTTCGCGCATTCCCGAGGAACTGAACTTGCGTACTTTTGAATTGGGAATGATTTCGTTCAAACCTGACCCGGCTCACTTTCGCACCATTGCGGTCTACGCGGACAGTCTGGAGTTCATCGCCAGTCCGCTGCATCCATTGGCGGGCAGGGCGCGAGTCTCCATTTCTGAGCTGGGCGAAGAGCTTTTTGTGGCTCACAATGTGGCGTCGCCGCTGCGGCAGAAGGTGATCGAGACCTTTCAACGCTACCGGACCCCGCTGAACATGGCCATCGAGCTGCCGACCATCGAGGCCATCAAGCGGTTCGTAGCCATGGGGAACGGGGTCGCGCTGGTGCCGCACCTGACTGTCGCGCATGAGTTGGAGAGCGGGGACCTGGTCAGCATTCCAGTGGACGAGCTGGAAATAAAGCGGGTGCTGCGGCTGATTCACCGGCGGCAGGTCACGCTCTCGTACGCCGCGCGGGCGTTTCTGCGCACGGTGCGAGCCCTTGCCCAGGAGCGGGGCGCGCCGTTCTACTACCAGGTGGAGCGGACGGGGTGAGGCTCTCAGTCCATGTTCAATCGTTCACACCGAATCCGTTCCCACGCGTCTAAAGGCAAAGACCGTCGCATGAACGTGAGTGTTGGGATGGGTTTGCAGGGTGGACCCATTTCGGCCAGTTACAATGCAAAGAGCGGCTCCCGGATCAACCGGCGCGCCGGATTCGACCAGCTCTTTGCCTGCCGGACGGCGAGCGCAGTCGTGAGGTTCAGGACCGAATGAAGAAGATCGTCATCATTGCATTCCTGTTGGTTGGTTGCGTGGCAGCCGGCCGCGCCCAGGAAAGCCGCCAGGATATCAGCATCAGCGGAACGGCCATTATCGAGCCGTTCATTGCCTCACAAACCGACGTCCAAGTCCACTCCAACTATGCGCTCGGCGCCTTGGCCAGCTATCGCTTCATGCTTACGCCTTCGAGTGCGCTTGAAGCCAACTACGGCATCACTTACCAGAATACGATCAAGTATGTTCTGCCTCAGTTTCCCAACGGCATCAAGGTCCTGACCCGCACGCAGGAAGCTTCAGCCGCCTATGTGCATACCTTCAACTATAAGAAATTCAATCCCTTCGTCGAGGCAGGACCGGGCGCATTGATCTTTTTGCCCATCCGCAACACGGGCACAACCTCGCTGGACGTAAAGCAGGCGACGGGTATTGGAGCCCTGTATGGAGCCGGCATTGCCTACGAGATCAGCCCCAGCTTCGACATCCGTGCCGAATATCGCGGCTTTGTGACCAAGGTGCCCACCTTTGGAGACGCCACTTTCAATACCAACAAGTGGTTCAACGTCTTCAACCCGGCGATTGGCGTGGCGTACCACTTCTAAAGCGGTTCGTCAGCAAGAAGGAAACAGAAATAGGGGATTGGGCCTGGCTCAATCCCTTTTTTGCTGCAAGGTCAGCTGGCTTGCTCGGCTGGCTTAACGGACTGGGGCCTCACGACTTAGAGGACTGGGCCCTCACAGCCTCGCGATAGCGGCCCAGTTCCTTCACCATGGAGCAGTGCGGGCGCAGAGCATCCACGGCACGCGTTCCTTCTTCCGGCGTCCGGATCTGGCAATCGACATAGAAGATGTACTCCCAGGGTTTGCCGGGGACGGGGCGCGACTCGATCTTGGTGAGGTTGGTTCCTATGCTGGAGAGCTCGGCCAGAGCAGAGACCAGCGAGCCGGGCCGATTTTCGACCGAGAAGGCGAGACTGAGCTTGTTCGCTTCCGGATCGGGGACGGCATCTGCTGTGCGCCGCACCAGGAAGAAGCGGGTGAAATTTTCCGGATTGTCTTCGATGTCGGCCTTCAGAATCTGCGCGCCATAGTAATGCGCAGCAGCCTCGCTGGCGATGGCTCCGGCGTGGCGGTCGCGCAGTTCGACGAGCTGTTTCACACTTCCCGCCGTGTCGTAGAAGGCGTAAGACTCCATGCGTGGGTGATTGGCCAGGAATCGCCGG
>JBEKVS010000344.1:0-6305 GCA_049513795.1 Occallatibacter sp.
AATTATCACGAGAACTGGACCTACCAGGGTGGCGCCTTCGAGCAGTGGTTCAACGAGTCGTGGACCTCTGGACTCGCGCAGGACACACTCAACCGCTTGATCCGCGACAACACCAATGCGCGTGTCGGCGCCGCCGTTCTGCCTCTCGACCGGTATCCCGTCTTCAACATCGCGCCCCCGCAGGATGCTGCGGCCCTCACCGAAGGCCTCGCGCCCTATTTCCTCGACTGGCTCGCCCACCCCAGCTACGACGACTATTGGAAGCAATGGTCCATCGAGGAGAATTACGCCAACATTCAAGTCCCCTCCTTGACCATTGCCGCCTGGTACGACATCTTTCAGGGCGGTTCGATCCGCAATTACATCGGGCTCAGGGACCATGCCGGCAACGAAGCCGCGCGCAAGGGCCAGCACCTGCTTGTAGCCATTGGCGGTCACGCGGGCGGTGGACGTCACATCGGCGCGGAAGATTTCGGACCCGCGGCGGCAGAGTTTGATGAAGATGAAATCACGCTCGCATGGTACGACTATCTTTTTCTCGGCAAGCAGAACGAGTTTGCCAACGGCAAGCCGGTCAAGATTTTTGTAATGGGCAAGAACGAGTGGCGCTACGAAGACACCTGGCCGCTCGCGCGCGCCAAAGCGACGCGCTATTTTCTGAGCTCCGGCGGCAAGGCCAATAGTGTCGCGGGAGATGGCTCACTGTCCGCGTCCACGTCCGCCGCTGGTGCCGACACCTTTGTCGATGACCCCACCGTTCCCGTGCCCACCGTGGGCGGCCCGCTGTGCTGCGACTCGGAGCATCTCCAACCCGGCCCGCGCGACCAGAAGGACGTGGAAGCCCGGCAGGATGTGCTGGTCTACGCGACGCCGCCGCTCGAAGAGGACACGGAGGTCACCGGCCCAGTGATGCTCGATCTGTTTGCCAAAAGCTCCGCCGTTGATACTGACTTTACCGGCAAGCTTGTCGACGTTGCGCCCGATGGCACGGCTTATAACCTCACCGAGGGAATTCTCCGCGCACGCTACCGGAATTCGATGAACAACCCCAGCCTGATCACCCCTGGCCAGATCTACGAATACAAGATCGATCTCTGGTCGACCAGCAATGTATTTCTCAAGGGCCACAGGATTCGGCTGGAAGTGAGCAGCAGCAATTTTCCTCGCTTCGATCGAAATTTAAACACGGGTAAGGACTCGAGCACCGACGCGGAGATTGTGAAGGCGACCAATACCGTGCTGCACGATGCTCAGCACCCAAGCGCGCTGATTCTGCCGGTCGTGCCGCGCTAGGCAGTCGCCAATCAGCGATCTCACGGGTGCGGCAAATTGGTTTTATTTGCGTGGATTGGGGAACCGCTCTAGCTGACTCGCCGACGCGCTGACTCGCTAACTTGCTGCTCCGCCAACAACTCCCTCGCGGCAACCCGCCCAAGTCGAATGCAGTCGGGAATCCCGATGCCATCGTAAGCATTCCCAACCAGCCGCAAGCCGGGCAAGGCGGCTACCCGCTCACCGATCCGCTTCACCCGCTCCTGATGGCCGACCGCGTACTGCGCCATCGCACGCCGCCAGCGCGAAACCTGCGTGTGCTCCGGCGCGGTCTCGATTCCCAGAATCTCTTTGAGCTCGCGGCGCACGGTCGCCACCAGCTTGGCATCCGGCTCGGCCAGCAGCGCCTCGTTCTTCATCCCTCCGAGAAAGGCGCGCAGCACGGCCTTGCCCGGCGGCGTGCGGCCAAGAAATTTGCGATGGACAAATGTGCATGCCAGCATGGCGCGGCCTTCGCTTGCCGGAACCAGAAAGCCAAACCCATCGGGCAGCGAACCCAGATTTGATTCGTCGTAAACCAGGTTGACGGTAATCGAAGACGAATAGGGGATGCCGCCAAGCTCCTCGCCCAGCACCGGGTCCACCGATCCCAGCAGCACGCCCGCCGCCCACGCGGGCGAGGCCACAATCACGGCATCGTAGAGATCCGATGTGCCACCAGCTTCAACCAACCAGCCATGCACAACTTTGTTCAGGCTGCTCACCGGCGTCGAGCAGCGAATCGATTGCGGATCGAGCCGCGCGACCAGCGCATCGACAAACTGCTGCATGCCACCGCGCAGGGAGGTAAAGATGGACCTTGCAGCGGGTCGGCCACCGCTTGCCCCGTGTCCATTTTTGCTTGCGGTGCCGTTCTCCTTGGCCGCCAGCTGTGCTTTGGCGCGCATCTTGCGGTGCCCGGCGAGCATGCCGCGGGTCAGCGAACCGTACTCGGCTTCCATCTCCACGAGTCGCGGCAACACTGTGCGTGCGCTGAGCTGGGCCGCGTCTCCGCCATAGATGCCCGAGAGCAGAGGATCGGCAAGCCGGTCAACCGCCTGGTTGCCAAAGTGCCGCGCCACCAGTGCGGCTACCGATTCATCTTCGACGCTGGGTCGAGGTGGGTGCAGCAGTTCGAGGCCCATGCGCAGCTTGGTGGGCAGACTGAAGAGACGCGTCAGGGCCGTCGGGATGAGCTTGGTGGGGATGAGGAACATGAGCCCGTCGGGCAGCGGAACCAGCCGGTTCTTGACCAGGATATAAGTCTTTCGCGCCGCGTCGTTGGAGGGGATCAGGTCGTCTCCGAGCCCCAGTTCGCGGCACAACTCCGCCGCGGCGGCCTTCTCGGTGAGGAAAGAGTCCGGGCCATGTTCGATCACGGTGCCGTCGACAACACTGGAAGAGAGAGACCCGCCCAGCACGTCGCGCGCCTCAAAGAGCGTGTAATCAATCGGAGCACCGGTGGCGCGGGCTTTCTCAAGCTCATACGCCGCCGCCAGCCCTGCAATGCCTCCGCCGATGATCGCTGTTCGCATACCGTTGTCCATTCATGTTAGTGCAGTCGGCCACCTCGACGTCCAGTCGAGAATCGGAGCCAACCAGATCCGATGTAATCCGGTTCGCATCTCTAGAATCGTCCTGAGCCAGGGTTCTTGCATGTGATTTGGATCACTTTTGAATGGGGTAGCACCACCTTCCCTTACAGCACCACAAGCTGTGACAGGTCGGCGTGGCGAAACGCTTCGGCCTTTTGTTCGAGCTCCGGATCCCAGTTGCGCGGCTGGTAGATGCAGCACGGTTCCGGCGCTAGTGGATCTCCGGTCATAGCGTAGGCGCGAGCGCGGGAGCCGCCGCAAATCTCCTTGTACTCGCATGCACCGCACTTGCCTTCCAGCTTGCTCGTGTCCCGCAGGGATTTGAAGATCGGAGCCTCGCGGTATATCTCAGCCACAGGTGTCTCGCGGACATTGCCGGCATGAATGGGCAGAAAGCCGCTCGGATAGACGTTGCCCACATGGGAGATGAACATGAACCCCTTGCCGTCATTGACGCGGCGCGTGGCCCAGCTGGCCGTGCGCGTTTTGGCGTCGGCCGTGGGTGCGCCCGGCTCATAGGTTACCGATCCAGGATGCGCCGCCGTGCGCCCGCCCGAATGGTTCGATCCCGGATTACCCGAGTCCGAATGGCTCGCGCCCGGATGACCATGACCGTGGCCCATCTTGCGCTCTTCCAGGTTGTGCTGCAGCAGGTAGCGCCGGTAGTGCATCGCCTCCGTGGTCTTGATCTGGAAGCTGACGCGATGGCTGAGCTCGTAAATCTTGCCGAAGACTTGCTCAAATTCCTCGCCGGAAAGCAGGTCGGCCGCCTGGCCGCGTCCCACCGGAACCAGGAAGAAGACATTCCACATCACGATGGCCAGCTTCTCGAAGAGCGCGCAGAGGTTGTCGAGGTCGTGCGCATTGTGGCGGCTGATGGTGGTGTGTACCTGGATCGGGATGCCGGCCTCATTGGCCCATTCCACGGCCTGGATGGTGCGCGCCCAGGCGCCTGGCAGGCCGCGAAACGTGTCGTGAATCTCCGCGCAGGAGCCGTCGAGCGAGATGCCCAATCGCACCAGGCCAGCCTGCTTGAGCTTGAAGATGGCCTCACGCGTCAGCAGCGGCGTGGCGCTGGGGGTGAGCGCAACCTGCACGCCTTTGCCGGCAGCGTATTCGATCAGCTCGAAAACGTCTTTGCGCTTCATCGGATCGCCGCCGGTAAAGACGAAGATCGGCACGCCCATCTCGGCGATCTGGTCAATCAGATGCTTGCCCTCGGCGTTGGTTAGCTCGTCGGGGTGAGCGATTGGTTGCGCGGCCGCACGGCAGTGCTTGCAAGCCAGATCGCAGGACTGTGTGACTTCCCAGATGGCAAGGAAAGGTGTCTCGTCGAAATTCAAACTGCCGCGCGCGGGAATGTTATGCATCGGTTGCATACGACCTCCTATCGAATCGAAGCTCGCTGGCTTAGAGGATTGGCTCGCGGAACGTGCGACTCTTCTCCCAGATCCGGGGACGAGAAACGCAGCACGTGTTCGGCCGAAGCCCAGGCGAGCACCACGATTCCGCTCTAGAAGAGCAGCCACAGCGAAGGTCGCGCTGTGATTGGGATCACTCGATAGCACAGTTCGAATCACATTGCGCTCAGCTTGCCCTCAGCCGGCTGCCCGGCTTCCTCCGCGGCCGTGTCTTGCACCGTGTGATCTGGCTCACGCACAGCTGTGTCGCCGGACACGGTGACTCGCCGACGCGCCCTGCTAATGTCTAAGCGCACCTCTAGGAGGTTCCTATGGCATCCGCAATCAAGCCAGGCTGGAGCGCGCCCTCCACCATTCTCTTCGCCACTGAAGTACCCGCCAACGAAATGGCGTTTGCTTTTGCCCTTGCACAAGCCACGGAGTTTGGCGCTGATCTGATTCTCTTTCACGCCTACGACACGCTCGTGGTGGCCGCATCGGAGGCCTCGGGTATTCGCTACTATGACTATGCCGCCGCTGCGCGCACCGAGATCGAAGGCCTGCAACCTCTGGCCGAAACGGTTCGCGCTGCCGGCATTCGCTGCGAGGTCATCGTCCGCCCAGGATTGCCTGCCGACCAGATCCTCGCGTTCCTGCGCGAGCGCGAAGTTGACCGCGTGGTGATGGGCACCCATTCTCCGGGGCCGATTGGCAAGCTTCTGGTTGGATCGGTTGCCGAGGCGGTGCTGCGCACTTCGCCCGTGCCTGTCTGTATCGTCGGTCCCGAAGTTGTCCACGGCGAGTATCGCAAATTCTCGACCCGCAGCATCCTCTGCGCGGTCAGCCTGCACGAGTCCTGTCACGCGGTGGCCGAATTCGCCGCAGAGCTGGCAGCGCAGCACAATGCGCGGTTGATCCTGCAACATGTTATCCGCCCGCAGGACCGGCACTTTGAACTGGACGGCCGCACCATCGACCAGATTGAAGGCGATCTACGGTCCCTTGTTCCCAGCCAACTGCAGCAACAGATCACGGTGCAAACCATTGTCGTGCCCGGCGATCCCACCGAGGAACTGCTCTATCAAGGCAGAGCGCAGCTCGCGGACCTGATCGTTCTGGGCGCGCAGGGCGCATCGGCCTTCGCGGCCATCACGCGCCACGGCGTGGTTTACAAAATGCTCGCCCATGCGCACTGCCCGGTCATCACGCTCTCGCCAGTTGTGCTGGCCAAGAGTGGCGCTCATGTCGCCGAGGATGTGCAAGAAGTCTTCATGGCGGGTGTGTTTTAGACTGGCGGTCCAGGGGGGGCAATACACCCCGCATCCCGTGGAATGGCTTTTTCAGCGCGCGGAGTTCTTCGTCCCGGCCTTTACCGCACTGTGCGTTGCCCGAGGCAAGCGTTTTTCAGGCAGGGCTGCCTGGCGCACAAAACTCCGGTGATGCCTTGCCCCTCAGTGATGGTGAAGATGCGGTCTTCAGCCGGTAACTTGACTGCCTCAACCTTGCCCGAAGGCCAATGAATCTCCGCCGTCCCCGCATCGGTTGCATCGCCCAGGCCGAAGTGCGGCCGTTGATCGTTGGACGAAATATAGCTGCCGCCGCTCATCACATCTTCCCGCTGTCGCATCCCGTTTGCATTTAAGTAAACTGTAGCGCCCACCGCGTCACGTGGGCTCCTTTTGCCCGTTGCCGCGTCGGCTCCGCCCACCAGCTTCAACTCCACCCAATGATGATGGTCGGGATTTACATTCTTCAGCAGCACCGGCGGCCCGTCGATGGGATTGATCACCACATCGATCTTGCCGTTGTTGAACAGGTCGCCAAAGGCTGCTCCGCGGCCCGAAGTCAGCACCGCCAGCCCGGAACCCTTCACTGGCGGCACGTAATCAAACGTTCCCTCGTGGCTGTTATGGAAGAGCAGCGGTCGCTCGGCGAACGTGGTGCCCCAATCGTGCTGATCCACTTGCGGATACACGTGGCCATTGATCATCATGATGTC
>JBEKVS010000345.1:0-9497 GCA_049513795.1 Occallatibacter sp.
CTTCCGCAAACCGATTCAAGCGACATCACAGTTAGTGCTACGCTCGAGAATGTTACCGGCAAAACGGAGAGCGGAGTACTCAACGGAACCATAGGAAGCATAACCTTCGCGCAACCCGTCACGATCGCCGCCCACTCCTCGGTGTTAGTCACATTCACGCCCACAACCACACCCGTCTTACATGTGCTGAATCCGCTCCTTTGGTGGCCCAACGGATACGGCCCGCAAAACCTATATGACTTACACCTTGAATTCGACCAGAACCTGACCCCCTCCGACGCGCAGGATATCTGCTTCGGCGTTCGCCAAATCACCTATTCCGTTCCCGGTTCTTCAACTCTCACTATTTCCGTGAACGGCGTGCCGATCTTTATCCGCGGCGGCAACTGGGGCATGGATGAGGCCATGAAGCGCATCCCGCTGGAACGTCTGGACGCGCAGATTCACATGCACCAGATCGCCAACCTCAATCTCATTCGTAACTGGGTCGGGCAAAGCACCAACGAAGATCTCTACGACTTATGCGATAAGTACGGCATCCTGTTGTGGGATGAATTCTTTCAGCCTAACCCCAACAACGGCCCCAATCCCGACGACGTCGACACGTACATCGCCAACGTGCGCGACAAGATTTTGCGTTTCCGCAATCATCCCTCCATCGCCATATGGTGCGCGCGCAACGAGGGCTTTCCACCGAAGGAAATCAACGACAAACTTCTCGCGCTCATGACCGAGCTGGACCCCACGCGCTACTACCAGGCTAATTCCAATTCCGGTGGCGGAGTGCGTTCCGATGGCCCTTATGACTGGCGCCCGCCCCGCGATTTTTACATCATCACCGACGATTACTTCAAGACAGAAACCGGCAGCGTGTCGATCCCGACGTTTGAGTCGGTCCAGGGCATGATGCCCTCGAAAGACTGGACAATGATCACCGACGACTGGGCCGAACACGACTTTTGCAGTGGCGCGCAGAAGGGCAATCTGTATCCCGGCATCCTGGCCAGCCGTTACGGTCCCATCGCCAATCTTGCCGACTTTGTTCGCAAGGGTCAACTCATGAACTACGAGGCCTTTCGCGCCATGTATGAAGGCCGGAACGCAGCGCTGTTTAATCCCGCCACGGCGGTTATTACCTGGATGAGCAATCCGGCGCAGCCCAGCTTTGTTTGGCAGCTTTATCACTACGACCTGGAGCCTAATTCCTCTTTGTTCGCGGTGCGCAGTGCGGCCGAGCTGGTTCACGTCCAACTCAATGAATCCGACGGCGATCTGCAGGTCATCAATAACCTGCCTACAGCACTCGATGGCGCCGAAGCGGTGGTCGCCATCTATAACATCGACGGCACTTTGGCGAGTCAGCAAACGGTCCCCGTCGATGCAGAACCTGACGCCGCGCTCGATCTCGGCCCGGTCCAGATCCCTTCCACGGTCTCAACCGTCTACTTTGTCGAGCTTCAATTACAGGACTCCAGCGGCAATCTTATCTCCCATAATTTCTATTGGCAGTCCGTGCCAACCAATCTTGACGATCTGACACTCCTCGATACGCTGCCTGCCGTTCCGTTGCAGGCGACCGTCGTGCGCCAGGATGCGAACGGAATGTCCAATATTGCAGTAACTCTGCTCAACGAGACGACTAACATTGCCCTGATGGCGCA
Source organism: Occallatibacter sp. (assembly GCA_049513795.1). Classification (GTDB taxonomy): domain Bacteria; phylum Acidobacteriota; class Terriglobia; order Terriglobales; family Acidobacteriaceae; genus Telmatobacter. Next base: position 1,662 of record JBEKVS010000345.1, read on the forward strand.
TGTGCAGTTACGCCTCCAGACATCCGGTGAGCGCGTGCTACCGGTTTACTACGACAATAACTATGTTTCGCTGGCTCCCAATGAATCGGCAACGATTAATATCCAGGCGAACCTCACTGATCTGCAGGGTGACGATGCGCTTGTGGTCTTGGACGGCTGGAACACCACTGTAACTCCAACAACCGCGGTGGGCGTATCCATCGCTCCCAATCTGGATGCGCAGCCTGGCTCCTGGCCTGCCACGGGACTGCCATTTCAAACTGTGGGGCTGGAGTAGTTCTATCTCCCGTTCTTAGAACTGGGAATGATAGTGAGGTCAATTGTGTCGATGTGGGCGTTCAAGTAGGAGCGGGTGTGTCTTGATCCTGCAGACGCTTTTCACACCGTCTTCCGGGGTGCCAGGGTCTCGATAAGGGAGATGAGCTATTTGTAGCGCAGTGCAACCATCGGATCGGCGCGCAGGGCGCGGCGTGTCGGCACGTAGCAAGCTGCCAGCGCAACGATGGCTAGCACGATCGCTACGACTGCAAAGGTTTCCGGGTCTGTCGGCTTGACTTCAAAGAGGAGGCTGGTCATCAAGCGCGTGAGGGCAATTGCACCGGCGATCCCGATCGCGATGCCAAAGCATGTGAGCTTCGCTACGTCACCCAGCACAAGCCGCAGCACGTCGCGGCGCTGAGCTCCAAGAGCGAAGTGGATGCCGATCTCATGCATGCGCTGGCCGACGCGATAGGCCATCATCCCGTAGATTCCCACAGCCGCGAGAACCAGAGCGAGCGCGGCGAAGAGCCCGAGAAGCAACATGTTGAAACGCTGCTGCGCAACCGACACGGCCATGCGCTCGTCCATGGTGTGCACATCGCTCACGGGAATCCGGCTGTCCAGGCTCCAAACCTGCTTCTTCACTTCATCGACCAGCCCGGGGGATACATCCCGCGTTCGAATGGCGAGCGTCATAAAGCTTCTCCATTTCTCGTTAGACTGCGGAAAAGGGGTATACACAGCGGGGTCCACGGGTTGATCCAATCCCGAATGTTTCACGTCGCCCACCACGCCGATGACGGTCATCCATTGCGGAGGTTCCGTATCACGCGCCCAGTGAATGCGTGCGCCGATGGGGTTCTCGTGCGGGAAAAATTCCCTCGCCAATTCCTCGTTCACGATGGCCGCCAGAGGTTGCCCTTCGCGGTCCAGCGGAGTGAAGTCCCGGCCCGCGCGCAGAGGAATTTGCATCACGCGGAAGTAGTCGCCCATCACCGAGAGGGTTTGCACCTCAGGCTCAGCGCCCACGGCAATTGGAGGGTGGCCATCGATGACGAAGCCATGGTCCACATAGTTCCCGCCGAGCGGAATATCGGTCACCATCGCTGCTTGCAGGCCCGGCAGCGAATTCAAGCGAGCGAGAAGTTCGCGGCGAAACTGCGTCTGTTTGGGGATCTCGCGATATCGTGTCGCGGGCAGTTGGAGATACATCGTCATTACGTTCGCGGGATTAAACCCGGGATTCATCGAGCGCAACCGCGAAAATCCTTTGATCAGCAAACCGGCCCCCACCAGCAGCACCAGAGCGAGCGCCAGTTCCGAGGTGACCAGAATATTTCGTATGCGATGCCCCGTCGCGCTCGCGGTTGTGCTTCGTCCGCTCTCATTCAGGGCCTCGGCTACGTCCCCGCGAGCGGCGACCCACGCCGGCGCCATTCCGAACACCACGCCGGTCAGCACCGAGACCACCAGGACGAACAGCAAAACGCGCATATCGATGTGAATCCCGCTCAGCCGCGCCAGCTTCTCCCGGCCGCGTCCCGCGCCGAGTGCCGTCCGGATCACCGATTCCTGGCGCCGCGCGACCTCCCGCGCCATCAGCAAACTCGCGAAATTTGCGCACGCAATCAGCAGCACCAGGCCTACCGCCCCGAAAAGCACGAGCAGCGCCGGCCGCACATCTCCTACCAGCCGTTCATGCAGCGGAATCAAGTGCGTCTTTCGTTCTTTTTCTTCGGCGGGATACTGCTCCGCGAGCTGGCTGTCGATTGCGGCCATCTCCGCCTGTGCCTGCGCGAGTGTGACACCTTTCTGCAATCGCCAGTAGGTATGCATGAAGTGCAGATCGCGCTCGGCAGCCGCTCCCGGGTCGGCAGCCCAAATCGAAACGAAAACATCGGCATGCTCTCTGGGCGGCGCAAAGCTCGCGGGCATAACACCTATCACGGTGTAGATGTTTCCATCCAGCGGAATCGTCATGCCCAGGGCGTGTGGATCGCTGCCAAGGAGGTTTTGCCAGAAAGAATAGCTGGCGACGGCGAGGCGCGGAGCGCCTTTCATATCTTCAGCAGGCGAAATGATCCGGCCCAGCATGGGCTGCACGCCCAGCGTCTCGAGAAAACCTGCATCGACGAGTCCGGTACGGACTTGCACGGGCTCGGTTCCGCCTGTGTAGTCCATCTTCTGGACGTTGATTCCACCGCCTTCTGAAAACGTGCGCGCCCGTCTCTGGATATCCGCCACGTTCGGGGGCGAATCGTTTTCCCTCATGACGACGAGTTGCTGCGGATTCCTATAGGGAAGCGGACTGAGCAGCACTCCATTGATGACACTGAAGATCGCGGTGTTTGCGCCGATGCCAAGGGCGAGAGTGAGGACAGCGACGGAGGTGAAGCCGGGATTCTTGCGCAGCGTGCGCAGGCCGTAGCGCACGTCCTGGGCGAGGTTCTCGAACCACTGCCAGCCCCAAGCTATGTGACTCTTCTCCCTGAGCGCAGTTACGTTGCCAAACCGACGCTGGGCGGCGGCCCGAGCAGAGTCTGCGGTCATGCCCGACTCGAGATGTTGTTGTTGTCGCAACTCCAAATGCAGCTGCATCTCTTCTTCGAGGTCCACATCGAATTGGCGCCGATGCACGAGCATCCCGAGCCGTCTCGCGATTTCGCGCAGCCAGTTCATGACGGAACTCCTTTCAGACCGCTTCAATCACACGCGTAATCGCGCCAATGACGCGTTCGAACTGGGACATCTCGACCACCAATTGTTTGCGGCCTGCCGAAGTCAGCTGGTAATAACGAGCGCGGCGGTTGCCGGCAGTGGTCCCCCACTTCGCGGTTACCCATCCCTTGATGAGCATCCGCTGCAACGCGGGGTACAACGAGCCTTCTTCGACTTGGAGAATGTCATCCGATATCTGCTGAATAGAATTGGCTATCTCATATCCATGCATCTCGCCGGAGCGCGCCAGAGTTTTCAAGATCAGCAGATAAAGTGTTCCCGGAGGAATCTCGTCCCGGCGCAAATGATCACCCCTAACATAGGTAGACTATGCAAGTGTCCCATGGTCAACAGTAGCTGTCAATGAATCAAGTGCCCGGCTCCCGACCCTTCAAAAGGCGCGGGGAAGCGAAGGTGTGATTCTGTGTGGGCGATCGCTCGCTCGGTAGTTATTCAATTCCCGTAAATCATTGAGCTGGAATGACTCCGGAAGCAGGCACGCTGTTTAGCTCAATTTCTGAGCCCGTTTCGCGAGACATTAGGGGACGCAGCAGAGACGGGATTGAACCGCCGACGACTGGGCTTTTCCGGGCTGCGGACCTTTCCACTGAGCTGCGCTCGCCGAGAGCGCGGCTTGAGATTGAGCGGGGATTTGAGAGTGGTGGCCAGAGACGGGATTGAACCGCCGACGCCGGCCTTTTCAGGGCCTCCTACCGATGCTGTTAAGTCGTCCGGAATCAGCGGAAGTTGTTCACAAATTTACGGTTATGGAGCGTTCGATTTAGGAGCGTTTGGGATCATTTCGGCTGATTTCGGCTCTTCGATGTACGTTGTACGTACGTTGAGCTGACGACCTCCTGCTGAATAGATCTGCTCAAATTCGTTCGATTTCGTCCTCGCCGAACCATCCCTGTGCCACAACACTGTCCACCAAAGCATCGGGAGCTTCAGTGTAGGCGACGAGAGCCAAACTTTTCTGGGTTCGTGTGCAAGTCACATAAAGCAGGCGGCGCGTCCGGTCGATCGACGTCTCGGCTCCCTCTTCTCTCCTCTTGGGGTCTTCGCCGGATGGTGGTTTGGCTCCGAACAGCCGCTCGTAGGAAAACATAAAACCCCGAGCCGCGCCGTCATCGAGGATGACAAAGACTCGATCGAACTGGAGACCTTTAACGCCTTGATGGGTTCCAAAGCGCCCCTTTTCGCTCACATATTCGGCAAATGGGCCAACTTGCTCGAAGGGCGTCTCCAGAAAGGCCCGCCATGCTTCCAAGCTTGAGGGCGACGTTTCGGCGTCCTCTTCAACGGTGTCAGGGTCCGCGGGTTCCGCAGCTGCGATCTCCGGCTCGGGGACATCGGCATGATCAGCGAACGGACGCAAAGCGGCGGGAATCTCGAAAAGGTTATGTGCTGAGACACACTCCAGAACCTCCAGAAAACTGAGCGCTGCATTTTGGGCTTTTAGTGCAATTAACGCTTCGACTGCGGATCGGGCAGGCCAAAGGGGATCATCTGCTGTTTCGCTGCCCAAAAGATACGCAACCTTCAGGAGAGGAGAGTTCTTCCGCAACAACTCCATGACTCCGAACTTATCGTCGGCCTCTGCTGCAGCAAGGAGAGGTGCGACACGTTCTGTGAAAAATCGTAGCCCTGCTAGGTCGCCCTTTCTCAGTCCCGTGGACAGACGCGAGTCCTTATCGAGAGCCGCGAACATTGGCAAAAAGCCACCACGTGCCGCAGCCATGTGATGTTCCAGGGTGAGCGTTTTTACATCCAGTGGATCTGCCACCCATTTAGTGTCACCGGTTAGCTCCGCCATGCGCGTGCGTGCGTGTGACTCGATGCCGTCCTTATCTTGAGCATTAGTCGGCGCGACGAAGAGCCTGACGACTCCCTCGGCGCTGTCGTCGCGAGCGATTTGCCGTTTTCCGTCGGCGGCTGCGCGGATCGCATTTCCGAGCCGAATCACGCGCTGCGGCGAACGATGGTTCATCAGCTTCGCGGGCTGTGCCCAGCGTCCTGGGATATTGGTGCCAAGATCCACCTGGCCGTCCGGAAAAATGCGCTGCATCGTGTCGCCAAAGAGGCCCAAGGCAAATTTCCCTTGGTTCGCCGCTTCGAGACCGAAGAGGGCGTTGATGACGACCTTGCTTGTGTCCTGGCTTTCGTCGATCAACAGGAATGGATATTTGGTGATCAAAACCGCCTGCATCGACGGTTTCGTTTCAATGAAGTGAGCCGTAATCTTGAGAACTTCGGAATGGGAAAGCGAATCCATTCCGAAGTTGTCGCCGTTTGGATTGTAGGTAAAGCGGCGCGGCACCGAAAGCCAATCCATCCGTTTCAAGATGGCTGCGATACTCCGTTCTCGATCGAGAGCTGCCTTTCCTCCTCTTCCCCGCGCCTGTTTTTCCCGGAGGTCGGCGAGATCGATGGGCAGGCTGGCAAGAAGCCAGGCTTGAATATCGGTATGGTAAGTACCGATATGCGCCCAGCAGAAACTGTGAATCGTCGAAATTGGAAAGAGAGGATCGTCACCGACGCGTTTGGCGATTTCGTCGGCAGCGGCGTTCGTGTAAGTAACGACAGCGATTTTCTGTCCCGCGCGCCGGAATTCATTATCGTGTTTTTCCCTAAATTTCTCGAGTGCGTTCTTGAGTGAACGCGTCTTTCCCGAACCTGCTCCGGCATAGAGGAAAAAGCTCTTGGGCTCCTTGGGATTGAGACATGCGACGATCTCGTCGTCCACTTTATCGTCGTAGTCCGGCGGACCGAGTTCCAACTCTTCGGACGTCACGCGCTCACCGTCTCCTGATCTTTTGCGGCAATTTCCTCGCTCACGACCTTTTCAAACCAAGCGAGACCCTCACGGATATAAGCCGGCGGTACAAGAGCTTTCGCGTTCTTGAACGTCAGGCAGTCAATGGCGAATTCCGCTTTCTCTATCTTCTTGAGCAGGTCAAAGAGTTCCTCTTCCAGATCATCCCCGGTGAGGCCGGCACGACAGATTTCCTGAATTTTCCGGCTGGTTGGCGACCCGCTGATGTCCTCAAGCACTTTATGGTTTTCCAGGATAAGCGCGTCTTCGAAGGTTCGCGGAATGATCTCGGTCTTGGTCTTGTCGGCATTCGTGACGGTGACAGGCTTTTGAAATGCGACATAGAGTTCCCATCCGTCGCCGGCGGCCAAACGTTGCTGGTCGGATTTCAGATTCAGAAGGTCATCGATCGTTTCCTTCTTGGGGTGCCAGCTTTTCAAAACCGGGTTGCTGGTCTTTTGTCCTGCTCCGCGCGCCGGGCGCACCGCTTTCCAGCGCGTGGTGGTCGTTCCATCTTTGAGCGTCACTTTGCTTTCAGCCGTGGCGTCGAGATCCGCGATGACTAGCGTCCCGAGACCGAGCACATCCACAAGCTCCTTGAAGCTGTGAGCGTGGCTGCCGCCAAGATCGATGAGACTGATGTACCGCCGCGACAGGGATTCGAAATGATGCCGGATAAAGTGAGGAATCAGAATTCGCTCGGCCTGCCCTTCGGCGAAGATGATGCCGTCGGCGAAAAACAGATCACAATGTGTCGCTTTGAGGTACCGCTTCACGAAACGATGTGTCTCGTCCACATCGCCGAAAACTGAAGACAGATTTGCCACGGTCGAGGTGGGTGTTTCTCCAGCCGCTTTCGCGGGACGTCTTCGGAAGTAACGCAAGCTGGCAAAGTCTGCCTCGTGCGCGACGTGACTTGAGTGCGTGCTCACGATTAATTGCGTGCAGAGCGTCTCCCTCTCTCCCAGCTCGTCGTGTTTTCGGAGTAATTTGTAAGCCTTATTGATAAATACTTGCTGCACCTGGGCGTGCAGATGTGCTTCCGGTTCCTCAACTAGAACAAGGTGTAATCGCTCGACTTGTTCGAGTGCGCCGGCTTCGACGTCCGTCGCCGCTTTGCCGATTCTCATCCATCCGTCGCGGAAACCCATAAGCATGAAAACCATGGCAACGAGGTTTTGATAGCCGAGTCCTGAGTAGTCTTCGGGCAAACTGAACGGCTTTCCACCATCCCCGGCGGGGTCCAGAATCTCATACTGTATTGCCGTTCCATGCTTGAGGCCGTCGGTCGCGCGCAATTGCGTCGAGATTCTTAGCTTCGGATTTGCAATTCCGGGATAACCAAGATCCTCGAGCTCGCGGATAGCCGGTCCGAAGCCGAACTTAAGTTTATTGTCGAATCTCCGCTCGGCTTTCTGGATTGCGCCGAGAGCGTCGTAGTCATCCTCATCGGGAGTTTTATTAGGGTCGAGATGGCGGTCATAGTAGACGCGAAGCTGGTCGGACAGTTTTCGTTTGAATCGTCTCGAGATGGGATCGGTGCCTGACGCCTCGCCCTGCTCCTTTTCTCCGGCGTCTGCAAAATCCCGCTGCGCCGCTATCTCGTCAATCCGGATGAGGCCTTTGAATGGGTTCTTGTTCAGAGGCAACGCATTGTCGCGGAGTTTTTGAGGAATTGCGGCATCGGCATCCGGTTTGGCCAACAAAGCCGGGTCGAGCGCATAGGATTCCAACACGAGATGGCCGCGGAGTCGCCGCTCAAAATAGTCAGTCAGGCTGCGAGGCCAGACTTCGAGACCGCCTGCCTCACTCGTCTTTCCTCTGGCGGCGATGGCAAGGGCTGCGTTTCGGTGGAGAAGATAGTCGGCCTTCAGTTCACCGATATCCTTGAACTGGTACTTCAGCCTCACTCCGAGAGCGCCACCCCGCCAATCCAAGGTCGGAAGAATGTGAACCACATATTGGATCTTAGTAAGTGGAACATCGAGCCAAACGTCTAGCACGGGCAAAAGTCCATCGAGATCGATTTCATGTTTGGTGTT
>JBEKVS010000346.1:0-9585 GCA_049513795.1 Occallatibacter sp.
CTAACTTAACGGCAATCCAGATCGTAAACCTTCTTCTACTCCGACGCATTCTTCCAACCAAGAGTGTTGCTGTAGTCGCTACCATGCGCGACGAAGGGCCTTCCCTGTTGGAGTGGATAGCATTCAATCGAGCGATCGGTTTGGCGGACATTTTTGTCTATTCGAACGACAATGCCGACGGCTCAGACGAACTCCTCGAAGTGCTTGCTCTTGCCGGGGTAATTAAATTAATTAAAAGCGCGATCGGTCCGGGGACCAATCCACAGAGGAAGGCCTATCAACATGCGGTTCACTTGTTGCGAGAATTGAGGACCTACAGGTGGGTCTTCTTTCTGGACGCAGATGAGTTTCTGACTCCAGATGAGCGGTATGACTACCGACTGGATAGCCTTATTGCCCGCGTCGAAGGCACCTTTCAGGAGAGCCTGCCAGGAGCAGTCGTCTTCCCATGGGAATGGAGGTTCAACAGTCTTAAATTCGAAAAGACGGACGGACTTCTGTTCGAGCGATATCCGCACTCAACCTCTCATTTCCAGGTGAAGAGCATGACTCACCTGAGTGCTGCCTTTGGGATGTGCGAAGTCCATATACCAACATTGGAAAAAGGGTCCATTCTCGTCGACTCCGCGCTGTCGCCAGTTGATGCCGATTTCACATGGAGTAGAAATCCCAAGTCGCCGGCAGGGGGGACGATTTCCCATTTTTGGGGAAAATCATTCGAGGAATTTGCTGTCAAGAAAAGACGTGGCGAACTCTTATCTCTGGGAAATGATTCTTTTTCGCGAAAGTTCAAGGAATACTTTGAATGGACGACCAATCCAACTCCAGAGAATTTCCATCCCGCTCCGCAGATTCTCCTCCAAAGGCTCCAATCTTCCTTAGGCCAGCTAAGAGCGATTCCTGGAGTCAATCCCGCTAGCGATCGAATTGAAGCAATGTATAACGAATTGTGTCGAAAAATCGAGGCGGAAAACAATCTAAGGGGACTTTTCAACCAGCTGCGGCTGAGTTTCCAGCCGATGGCCAAGCAGTAGCTGATTCCAGAAATTAACGCTGAATCCGATTTGTAGAATGGCTTAAGAGAATAAGAGAGACACTACCGGAAGCAAGGTAAGCATCTCGAGTTCCCCTCTGGCCTGGCCTCATTCAGACATCGCTCTTTCCCTCCAATCAACACGGACGGATGTCGGAAACGACCTTGCTATCCGCCATATCTGTACACAATTACCAAACCTTTTAAGGTAACCCTTTAGGCCTTTCGGCCGTGGTTACTAAAGAGATTCTTAATAAATGTTGACTGATATTGGTGCAACCTGAATAAATGACCTAGCACCTCCAGAAAATCTAAACACCTTTTCACTGTTCCTTGCAGGACGCTGTATTCCGGTCTGAACGGCATCTTTGCAGATTCACCACGCTCATCCCCCTAGCAGTAGTGTGCTTTAAGGGTGGATGTAGTGCGCTCCACGAGACAGTCTCCCCTTCCCTTCTCGCAACTTGACTATCACATTGAACTAGCGAGGTTTTGAATGACCGCCAGTGGCAAAAAACTCTTGTCCGCGATTGCAAGCGCAGCTTTGCTGCTGTTTGCCGGACCGAATTCACAGGCAGCCGGCAAGTCTGCCAATCCAGTCGCTTCCACTGCAAGCGCTGAGGCACCTGTGCCCGCGTCCAGGCCGGAGATTAAAGCGGGGCACATTCATACCACGGCGACTCCAACGAGCCGCGTAACTGCCAGGATCGATGACGCCAAGCGTACGACGCTCTACGGCCATGTGCCTGGCGCTTTGAAACATGCGATCGACACGGGGCGGATCGATGCGTCTACGCCCACTGAGCAGTTGGTGATGGTTCTCAAGTCAAGCGATGAGCAGCGGCACGAACTTCGGCGCATTCTCGATGAGCAGCAGGACAAGAGAACGGCGAACTACCATCAGTGGGTTACGCCTGAACAATTCGGCCAAACTTTCGGCGTTCACGAGGCCGATATTGCCAAGGTAAGCGCATGGCTTGAGTCGTATGGAATGCAGGTTGGAGAGGTAAGCAACAGCAAACGTGTGCTTCACTTCAGCGGAACCACGGGCCAACTGGAGCAGGCGTTCAAGACGGAGATTCACAGCTTCCAGGTGGGTGGCAAGACGTACGTTTCGAATAATAGCGAGATCTCTGTACCCGCGGCGCTCAGTCCAGTGATTGCGGGCGTCAGCATGAATAATTTTTTCAGCAAAAACCGGATGACCCCGATCAAGAAGGAGAAGGCATTCCTCAGTGGACCTAATGTCTATGGTGGCGCCTGCACGGGATCCGCGGAATCAACCTGCAACGAGTATGTCGGGCCTGGCGACTTCGCCACGATTTTCAATACTGCGCCGCTTATCTCCCAAGGCATCAATGGAACGGGCATCAAGATCGGCATCGTTGGCCGGTCAGACATTTTGCTCAGCGATGTGGTGAGCTATCGGCAGATCTTCGGCCTTCCGGATAATGACCCGATTTTCATCCACGCAGGTCAGGACAATGGCATCGAGCCCGGCGACGACGGCGAGTCAGACCTTGACGTGGAGCTCTCAGGTGGCGCCGCGCCCAATGCGCAGGTGTATTTCGTGATCGGAACTCCTACGTACCTCGTCGACGGTATTACAGCTTCATTCGAATATTTGATCGAGAACAACCTCACCGACATCATCAGCAGCAGCTACGGTGACTGCGAAAGCAACGAAGGTACCGGCGGCAACGAGTTCAACCAGCAGGCATTTGAACAAGCTGCCGCGCAGGGCATCAGCGTATTCATCGCCAACGGCGATAACGGTCCCGCGCAGTGCGACGACCAAGCCGGCGATAACTACGAGGTACTTGGATACGCGGCGCCCGCGGAGGGTTCTTCGACCTACGCTGTAGCCGTCGGTGGCACAGCCTTCAACGAAGGCGCATCCACCACACCGAGCGCCACAACTCCGGCTGATAACGCGCCTTACTGGTCGGTAAGCTCGCTTTCGAGCGAGAACAACAACGCTCTCTCATACATTCCTGAGATTCCATGGAATGGTTCATTGAAGTCAGACGCTTCGCTCGATCCGAGTGCGGATCTTGAAACCCTCTGGTCGGCAAGCGGCGCCGTCAGTGCGTACTATTTACAGCCCTCCTGGCAGCGTGGCAGCAACGTTCCGACCACCGATCCTGCCTTAGCGGGTGGCGATTGGGCACTGGGGTTGAGTATTACCAATCCCGGGAGCGGTTATACCTCAAAACCCACAGCTACGGTGACTGGCGGCGGTTGCGTCACTGAGCCAGCAATCACCGTGACAGAGTCAGGCGGCACCGTTACCGCTCTGGCCTTCAACTATGGCACGCAGGGAGGAACGCTCCATGCCGGACCTATGCAGAACATTCTGCCTCTGATCGCTGGCGTTCCCCATCGCTATACGCCTGACCTGTCGCTGGCTGCTGAAGTCGAGCACGACGGCACGGTCTTCTGCAGCGAAGGCGGATGCGAATCTCCGGGCGGTGGAGAATTCTATTTCGATATCGTCGGTGGTACATCGGTTGCCGCGCCAACCATGGCAGGCATCCAGGCACTCATCGATCAAGCAAACGGCGGACGTCAAGGCATGCCCGGCTACATCTACTATGCGCTGTCTGCAGCCCAAAGTGAGACAACCTGCAACGCGCAGCTCCAGCCGGCTGTTCCTACAAGCGGCACAAACGCCAGCGGCGTAACTTCAAGCTGCGCCTTCCAGGACATCACCGTTGGCGATAACCTGATCTGCGCCACCTCCGGTTGCTCGAGCAGCGCCCAGAAGATCGGCTTCCAGGCAGGTACAGGGTTCGATCTTGCTACCGGTCTCGGTTCGGTCAACGCTTACAACCTGGCCACTCAGTGGGGCACGGTCACCTTCAACAGCTCAGACACCACCGTCAATCTCTCACAGACTTCGGGTTTGGCACATGGGCAAACTGTGACCATCAGCGGCACAGTCACTCCAGGCTCTGGGTCGGGCACGCCCACGGGCGATGTGGCTTTCATTCTTAGCCAGGGCGCATTTGGCCAAACCGTCAATGTGACCACTCAAGGATGGAGTGGCCCCGCACCTTTCACAACGCTCAGCGGCGGCAACTACTCGGCCACCATCAAAAACCTGCCTGCGGGAACGTATCAGTTGACGGCGCGCTACGCGGGTGACAGCACCTTCGCCTCCAGCTTATCCGCACCGGTGACAGTAACGGTGAACCCCGAAAGCAGCACGGTGACCATCACTCCTCAGTCGATTAGCAGCAGCGGTGCAACCATCACCCCAAGTACCACCTTCACCTACGATGGGTTGGCGGACATCGAGGCGACTGTCGCCGGGACTTCCGGACAAGGTGTGCCGACCGGAACAGTCAGCTTCACCGTGGATGGCTCTCCGTGGGTGACTGAGACACTCGATCCCAACGGAAACGGCTACCTGATTGAGGGTGCGCTCAGCACAAGCAGCGAGATATACGACTACATGTTCGCCACGGCTCCGGCCATTCCAGCCGGCACTCACTCCATCGGTGCAAGCTATTCGGGCGACACAACCTTCAACGCAGGCTCGGCAACCCCGGTTACCATAACCATCAGCAAACTGAGCATTACGCCCACGCTGGCGGTGGCTCCCACCACTAACCTCGCCGCGGGTGCGACCGCGCAGCTTACCGCTTCGTTCGCTCTCTCGGCTTTGACTACCGGCGGAAACCCTCTCGCATCGGCTCCGACTGGAACCGTCACCTTCTATGAGGGTGGACCAACTGGGACGCTGCTTGGGACGGCTACAGTCGTTCAAGTGCTGACCTATCAGGCACCGCCGACCAGTGCCTCATATCCCAGCTACACGTATTCAGCCTACGCAGTGACCAGCACAACCCTGATCACCGCCAGCGGCAGCATCACCGCCGTTTACAACGGGGATACCAACTACAACGCTGAAACGTCGGCTGCTACGGCGGTCACCGTCGGTTCGGCCACCACGGCCACAACAACCACTGTTACATCGAACGCGAATCCAACCACGTTGGCTGGAACGCCGACTTTCACCGCGACCATCGGCGTCACCAGTGGAACAGCACCTACCGCAGGATCGGTCGCCTGGTACGACGGCTCAGTCCTGCTCGGGACCAGCACCGTTGGCACTGGGCACACCGCGACGGAAAAGATATCCGCCACATCCACTCTCGACCCATTCAAGGCCGGGACCCACATTATCACGGCGGTCTATGACGGCAATACGACATTCGGCACTAGCACGGGCACCTTCACAGAGACTGTAAGTCAGACGCCGATCTCCATCACTCTCACCGGCAAGACCGAAGGTCTGGCCACCAGCCAGTACACGTACGCGGCCGTCTTGAACTGTAACGGTGCAAGCCCTTCCTGCACCACCTCCGGTAGCGAGTCTTTCTTCGCTCAGAACTTCCCGCCAAATCAGAACCCCGTTAACTTCTATGACGGCACAACACTGATTGGCTCCGCAACCGCAACAACCGTAACCGAAGAGCAAGGCGGATACGCCAACTGGGCGGCCCAGTTGACAGGCTTGACCCTGGCCGTCGGTACGCACACCATTACCGCTCAGTACTCGGATACAAATTACTCCGCGGCTACCTCCAACGCACAAACCGTCAAGGTCTACGGTTCGCCGATCGGCAACCTTGAAACCGCAATCGACGCCTCCACCGGCAACACGACAGTCAACTCGAACGACTCGATCTACATCAATGGATGGGCAGCCGATCCGACCGATGGAGCGCCGGTCACCGCGGTGACGATCTACATCGATGGGGTATCCGTCGGATCACCGACGATGGGTATTTCTCGACCGGACGTCGCCAGCTACTACAACAATCCGGCCTACAAGAACTCCGGGTTCACACTCTACTACCCGGCTGCATCGTTGTCCGGAGGCGCCCACACACTAACAGCGGTTGAGACCAACGGCGGCGGCGTCAAAACCACCCTCGGCCCTCTCAGCATCACCGTTAACGAAGTTGTGTCCTACCCGGCGCCTATCGGCAACTTCGAAACAGCGCAGGACGCTAGCACTGCTTCAACCACAGTGTCGACCGCTGATAGTGTGTTCATCAACGGCTGGATTGGTGATCCGACCGATGGCTCGCCGATGTCCAATGTCAAGGTGTTCATCGACGGTGTGTCGATCGGCACTCCAACTCTCGGCGGCACACGGCAAGACGTCGCTAATGTCTACGGTGATACGTACCTTCACTCGGGATTCACCATGACCTACAGTGCGGCGACATTGACCGTGGGATCGCACTCGATTACCGTCGTTGGCACCAATTCCCACTCAGTCTCAACAACGCTCGGGCCGCTGAGCATCACAGTCACCGCAGCTCCACCCATTGGCAACTTGGATTCGGCCGTAGACCCCAATACGAGTTCGTCGACCATCTCGCAATCAACCGGCACGCTCTATGTGGGTGGATGGGCAGCCGACTACTATGACAATGGGCCGGCAAAATCGGTCCAGGTCTTGATCGATGGAAATGCCGTAGGTCCTGTGACACTCGGAGTTTCTCGTCCGGATGTTGCCTCTGCCTACAGCGAGCCAAATTGGGCGAATTCTGGATATCAGCTTTTCATGAGCGCCTCTTCGCTCAGCCAAGCCCAACATTCCATAACCACGATTGCAACGGACAAGGAAGGTGGCACAACGACCTTCGGTCCGCTGCTGATTACAGTCGGCCCATAACAGGCGGAATTCAATTCGGTGTTGCAAGAGCCTGGGCGCGATCGAATTATGATCGCGCCCAAGCTTTTCCTTTTGCGAAATTTGGTCATCTCTGAACAAGCGAGCGAGCAAGCGATGCCTGGCCTGCATCATGGCATCATGCATCTGGACCTGGGTCGAAGTGAGCGCCCGATCCCCGATCCTCAAGCCTGTGCTACTTGTCCACGGCTCAATTTGCAGAAGTCATTTCGAGCAAGCTCTCGCTTGTTTCTTGTTTCGTTAAGAAACGAGTTTGCGGTGACCGCAACTGTGTAGTCATGGTGATCCCGCTGTCACTAGCGTCGTTCATGAACAAGTCCGAGGCCTCTTGCGACTGAAGTGTCATGGATTCCTGGATCAGTCCTGAAGTTCATAAACGAGTTCGCAGTCACGGGCGACAACGGGGTCATGGTGATTCCGGCATTGCTGGTGTCGTCCAATGAGTTCGCGGTCACCGGCGACGACGGGGTCATCGTAATTCCGGCATCACTCGTGTCGTCCAGAAATGAATTCGCAGTCACCGGCGACAACGGAGTCATTGTGATTCCGGCATCACTCGCGTCGTTCACAAACGAGTTCGCGGTCACAGGCGACAACGGAGTCATGGTGATTCCGGCGCTCGTGTCCCCAGGGGAGGAGGTAACGTCCATCGACGACGAAGGTGTTAGCGTGACCCAGTCGTTGGAACCAGCATTCGAGCCGAGTTGAGCGCCCTGCGTCAACGAGCTCGTGGAAAGCTGGCTTTGGCTTGACCTGGCCACGAGGGTCGAGAATGACGAAGTTGTCGACGACGGCGGGTTGAGAGGCTCAAAAGCGGTTGCACTCGAGTACGCGGAATTGGGTGTGATTTGCATGCTGATCTAACTGCACGATATGGGCCAGAACAGGCCATCCTTTAGTTAGCGGAAATTACGACAATAAGCCGTTTATTTACAGACAGAAGCAACAGCAAAGGATGCTGCCTGACTCAACCGGCGGCTTGCCGAACAGGCATCTCTTGCCGGGTTGACTCGGCAAGGCTTGCCGAGTTGTGTTCGCGTGCGGCGCGGATGGCGGATAAACAAATCCGATGGATAGTTGTTGGGGCTGCTGGCCTGGTCGCAGGTCAGTACTTTCTCAATACTGCGCCAACAGCGTCAAGGGTGGCATGGTTCGGACCAGCGGCAGCATACGTGGGGACGAGCGTGCTTCCGCCCTCGTCGCATTCGTTCCACGAATAAATCAACGCGGTTCGCGCAACGCAAATCTCCGCGTGTGTCTTCACAAATTCGATAGCTTCCTGCACCTGTCCAGCGATTTGCGCCGGTGTTCCAGCGACGACGTAAGCGTCCATATCTACGTTGGGCCGCTGGTCCGATTGCCAAAAGGGCGGATGCTGCTTGCGCGGCCTGGTGTCCCATCCAGTCAAACAGATCGGCACAATGGCCGACCCAGTGGCCGCCATCTCCGCCCAATATGCCTGTGCGGACGCGTCTAACGCTTCATAAGCAGCGGGCTTGCCTGGCGGGACTCTCGCCATATAGTTGCTGATGGCGTCCCCGTTCAACTGCTTGCTGAGATCATGCGCCATTTGGGGCCATCCGTACATAACCACCAGGTAAGGGCGGGCTAAACCTTCGTTCGTACAAGCAGTGTTCAGTGAATCGAACCCCTTCCGCACATTGGCCCAACTCCCGCCGAAATCATGTGTCAAATGTTCGAGCTGATCCACAAAAAGATAAAGCAAGGGACGCCCGTCCGCGACTTTCTGGTAATTTGGCTGACGGAAGTAGCCCACATGCGTAGAGGCTAAAGAGGTGAAGTCCGCGCCTACGCGGCTGAACTGGAGGATCATGCACCAGTTCACCCGGTTCTTTTGAGAACTCGATTGATGCAAGGCCCAGGCATTCATCATTGCATCGGACGATCCGTACCAGCAGTAAGCCCAATAGGCCAGATGAGCTTTCGCGGCATAGGCGATTTCCTCATCCATCACAGCTTGGGTATCGCACTTGGCGAGCTTGATCGCTTCCGCGGATGCCGAAGCGGCACAGAACGGAGCACGATTCTGATACAGATGAGGGCCCAGCGAGTTCTCGACAGCTTTCATGATGGGTGTTCCTGTCGCGTCCCAGGCATCCCACCGAATTGCGCCAACTGGAATCGAGCTTGATGCATAGGCGGTCTGACTCATCAGAGCCGAAGCAACCCCAGCGACGCCAAGGCGAAGCGCATCCCGGCGCGATAACTTTAGGTGACTCGGCCTGGTCTTCAAATGAGAATCCACGCAACCGCATCCTCAATACATCGAGCGTAACTCATAGCTGTGTAGGAGTGCCCGATCATATTCCTCTCTGGAGTTACTCCTCGATTCCGCTCGTCGACTCGACGCAGGGCTCGCTGCCTAAGCTGACTCTGCCGATCCCCCTCCTGCGCCTGATCTCCTGATCCTTGGGAATTGGCCGCAGATATGAATCTAAATCGGGGCTCAAAACCAGCCACCAGCCCGATCTTGCACGGAAGAACAAAGAACCTGGGCGCGATCACAATTTGATCGCGCCCAGGTTCTCGCAACACCGGATTGATTGCCGGCTATTAGGGGGTGACGGTTATCGAGGCCGGACCCAGTGTGGTTGTATTTCCCTGAGAGTCTTTCGCGACCGCGGTGATGGTGTGAGTACCCACGGGTAGCCTGCCTACGCCCGTGAAGTACTCATATCCAGAATTGGTCCAATTTGCATCGTTGTAGGCTGCGGCCACATCCGGACGAGAGTATCCGAGACCTGCAGAGCCTACGAGATTCGTCCCGTCCAAGTAGATTTGCACCGACTTCGCTGGTCCGTTGTCTGTGTAGTCGGCT
>JBEKVS010000347.1:0-6261 GCA_049513795.1 Occallatibacter sp.
TGATGGTATTGGTCACACCACTTCCGCCATTCAGAGGCAACTGGACGGTTACATATCCAGGTGTGCACCAGCACTGATTATCAGTTTGAGGAAAGGGCGGTGAGGTAACCGTTGCGGAGCCGTTGGCGGTTACATTGATGGTTGAGCCGCCGCCCCCCGCAGTACCGTTCTCATCGTAGATGCGCACGTTGTAGGTTCCGGTCGTAGGAACTACGACATCGCTCCAGGTTATAGATGTGCCCTGAACGACATAGTCCACCTGCTCGTCATCATTGCATAGTGAGCATGCACCCCAATAGGCTCCTCCTGTTAGCTGTACGGTTGGATCGGAGTAACCGTAGGTGATACCCTGGGCCACGGCGCTAATGGCGAGTGGCTGTGCGTTTGCGGTTGCGCCATTCGGGTAAAACACAGTCAGCCGCGCATAACCCGAGTTAACGCCATTGGTTAAGCCAAGAACGGAGAAGGTGTTGGTACCGTAGATACCAGTACTCTGTGGGACGAACGGACCGGTGATGGTTGGGCCGGAGCTGATGGTATAGGCCAAGGCCGTGGGATCGAGCGTCCAGGTTAAATCGAAAGCCTCGTCGTTGGGAACTCCCATTACCCCAGCTGGGGCCGGGCCCCCGGGATGCGGAAGCGGGTCGGGCGGAGTCCAGCGGAACATCAACAGTTTCGCCTGGAAA
The DNA here is from genome assembly GCA_049513795.1 of Occallatibacter sp. GTDB lineage: Bacteria > Acidobacteriota > Terriglobia > Terriglobales > Acidobacteriaceae > Telmatobacter. Next base: position 687 of record JBEKVS010000347.1, read on the forward strand.
TCTTCTTCGCGGATAAGGACGTACTCGCCGTTGGCCCGCTTGAATGCGGATGTGGAGTGCGATTCGTCGGCGTCGCCAATATTCAACATGCCGCCGACGTCCTTGCCAGCCACGATCCGGCCGACATAGTCCCCATTTTTCGCAGAATATACCTGGATGTATTGATTCTTCCAGGTGCCTGCGTTGGCGGCAGTGCCGGCATTGAAGTCCACGAAAATGAAGTCCCCGGCGACCGCGATCCCATCTCCTTGCCAGTAATTGTTGATGTCGAAATCAGTGGTGAGAAAGATGGACCAGGCGGCCGTTTTCGGCTGGCCAATGGGAGTGAGGTCCCAGTGGTCATATCTTACAATCTGGGTTCCGTTGCTGCCAAAGGCAAACAGAGTTCCACCCTTACTGGCATGGGGGTCGAAGACGACCTTATCAACTTCGGTCAGATCGGGAAAATCCAGGCCCGCGCCCACGGTATAGATCGCCATGTGCTGGAAATCGTAGATGGGCGATCCGTGTTCATCGAATCCCTGGAAATAATAGCGGCGCCAGTAGATGTTTGGATTATTGTCGGCGTAATTTTGTTGCCACATGTCGCCATTGTCATCCAGATAGAAACTGGCGGAATTGCGATGTCCATCTGCGGGGTTGGGTTCGAAGAATTCATCGGGATCCAAAACGCCCGCCCCGTTGGTCATCTTGCCATCGCCGTTGACGTCGCGCCAGATAAACTCATCCCCGTCGGCAGGCTGTACGAAGAACTCTTGATTTTGCGGATTGTCCTGAAATAATCCGTAATCGAAGGCCACGCAGGGAATTGCAACTTCGCTATCTTTCTCGAAGCGGTATATTTCAAGCCGCGTTTCAACCTGGGATCGCACTACAAGGAATTTCCTGTCCTGGATATATTTGATTTCGCCCATGTTCATGACATTGGTAAGACGAAGATCCTGGGGATAGAGGTACCCGTTATAGGTGTCGGCATAATAGTTGTCGACTCGTTTGGACTTTGAGTAATCGATTTTGAAATGATGGTGGGCGTCGTAAAGGTCGGTTTCAGAGTGAGGATCGATGGCGCCCATCGAAACAAATTCGAGTCCTTGGCGTTCCCAGTTCAGTGCGCCCCACCAAGTGTAGCTCTGTAGAACCAGGCCTTCGCCATTGCCCAGATCCAAGCCCCAACCACTCTCGCTGACGTAGATGTTGCCGTCGGCGTCGGTCCCGAGGCCGGTGATACCGCGGAATCGCAGCGCTCCAACCCTTCCCGGCACCGGCCCGGCGTAGACTCCGCCCTTCTCGCCAAAAGTGTCTACCAGGATGGGGTCTTTCTCCAGGTTCGAGTAGATCTTTATATTTTCATCGGGACCATCGTCGCCCACCAATAAGGCTCCCAAGTAATTATTGAAAGCCAGCGCGCCAACCTCTCCGCCGTCGGGCAAGGTGATGGTATTTACGTAATTGCCCGCGCTGTCGTAATGGTCCACGGTAGCAAGGCCCTGCTGCGCAAAGTAATCGAATGGAACCGACGGGCCGATGTGGCTGACCCAAAAGCCGCCGTTCTGGTCCACCGCAATGCGGACAGGATTCGTGATGTCGGCAAACGTGTTGACCAGTTCGAGGGTCTTGATATCGAAGACTTCGACAAGATTGATGGGGACGCCCTGATTGGTTTCGTTCTCGGCGACGTAGAGCAAGCCTTTGGCCACCGCCAATCCGAAAATTTGGGCATTGTCCACGGTGCTGCTGCCCGTTAAGTTGAGGTTGGTATAGCTCAGATCGGAGGCGTTCCTGATTTGCAGGCCGGTGCCACCGTTGCCGTTGCTCGCGAAAATATAGTGTCCATCGGAAGCGACTGCGTTGCCAGTGGCATTGTCCCAATTAGGACTGCCATTCAAATCGTTCAACGGGCTTATCATTTGGCCATTCTTATTGAAAACCGATACCGCTCTGCCGCCCTCATCCCAGCCGGTATTGGAATAGACCCTGCCATCGGGTGTGACATAGATATTGTTCATATCCATCGGAACGTGAAGCAACGTGTTATTCGGGGGATTAGGGTCATAACCGCCCCAAGTGTTCCCGATCCAATCGGTGGTGGCATGGAGTACGACATGTGGGTCCCAGTCGAGGGTCTGCGTGAAGGCTGGCACTGCCAGCAACGAGCATGCGAGAACAGTGCGGAGGATGAACAGCGAGAATCGGTTGAGCATCTTGGCTCTCCTACAGGTGGGCGCTTCCGGTCTCGCAGGATCGTATGCCAAGCTGGGCGCGGATTCTGTAAGGATTGCACATTAATTTCTGACGAAATCAGCAAGCGAAACAGGGTGCGAATGGGGGCGACGGTATCTTAGACAGTGCGGTCACGGTCTTATAGGAATCGCGTCTGCGATCCGCTAATGTTTTTTCGGAAATGCATATGGGGTACGAAATGAGAGTTGTAATCTCACCGAGATGGGCAGTCATTGGCATTCTGGTTTTCGCGTGCTGGCAAAGCTCTGCGGCCCTCGACAATGGACTTGCGCGCACGCCACCAATGGGATGGAACTCCTGGGCTAGTTACGAACTGAAGATCAACGAAGGTCTGATCCGAGCAACGGCCGATGCGATGCTGGGCAGCGGGATGAAGGGCGCCGGATACGAATACATCATTGTGGATGCCGGGTGGAAAGCTAAGAATCGTGACGTGGACGGAAAGCTGAGAGCCGATCCAGACAAGTTCCCCTCTGGCATGAAGGCGCTGGCTGATTACGTCCACAGCAGAGGCCTGAAGTTTGGTCTTTATACCGACGCCGGGACCGAGGACTGTGTCTCAGATGCTCCCGGCAGCAAAGGTTTTGAAGACAAGGACGCATCCTCTTTCGCGGGATGGGGAGTGGACTACGTGAAGGAGGACTGGTGCCATACCACGGGCATGAGCGCGCAGGAGGCTTACACAAAGATGAGTCGCGCTATCCTAGCAACCGGCCGGCCAATGGTCTTCAGCCTATGCGAATGGGGCGACAACAAGCCCTGGACCTGGGCTGCGCCCGTGGCCAATCTGTGGCGGACAACAGGGGATAGCAAAGATTGTTGGGACTGCGGTCGGGAGACCATGAACAAGCCGGGCGGCTACCCGCGAGGCTGGGTGCTGATTCTGGACGCGCAGCAGCCACTGGCGTCGTTCGCCGGGCCTGGGCACTGGAACGATCCGGATCTGTTGCAGGTCGGACAACCTGGGCTGACGGATGAGGAGTCTCGAGCGCAATTCAGCCTATGGGCAATTCTTGCGGCGCCGCTCGTTGCAACCAACGACCTTCAGTCTATGACGCCAGAGATTCGCGACATACTGCTCAATCGAGAAGTCATTGCGGTCGACCAGGATTCGGCAGGGATTCAGGGCACACGGGTGCGGGTCGAAGGACAAGGGGAAGTCTGGATGCGCCCGCTAAATGACGGCAGCCGTGCCGTCGTACTTTTCAACCGAGGGAATTCTTCAGCGACCATTGGCGTGCGATGGACGGACATTGGTGGAAAACGAAGGGACGCGCTGGAGGTTCGAGATCTGTGGAAGCACGAGAGTTCGGGACGGTCGAAGGGCAGCTTCTCAGCCAAGGTTGCTGCCCATGGCGTAGTCATGATCCGAGTGGGTTTGGCTTCGGGTCAGATGAACTGAGCTTGAAGAGGTTATGAGATCGTTAGTCCGTTTGCGGTTCCTTCCGCTGCTGCATGCGCCAGGTGCGGAAGACGTAAAACAGGGCGAACAGATAACCGAACAAGCCGGTGCCATAGGAGAGTTGGAGGCCAACGGAATCCGCCAGCTTTCCTTGCAACACAGGGATGATGGCGCAGCCGAGGAAGCCCAGAGTAAGCAATCCCGAAGCCTGGCCCGTCAGGTCGCCCATGTTCTCAATGGCCATTGCGTAGAGCGTCGGGAAGAAAATCGAAACGAAGAAACCCATGGCGACGACGGCGATCATTGCGAGAGTTCCTTTGGCAAACATCGCGATTAAAAGGCAAGTGATTGCGGCGAACAGGTGGAATGCGATGTGTACAACCGGCTTCAGATGTTTCTGGATCCACGCAGCGAGCAACCTGCCCAGGGCGAAAACCGCAAAGTAAACGGTGAAGAGCCTCTCGGATTGATGCGCGGATAATCCCGTGATCGTAGGGTCTTCCAGATAGTTGCGGAAGAATCCGAATAGACCGGCCTCGGTGCCCAGTACCAGAAAGATTGCGACGAACCCAAGCAGGACTTTGGAGTTGCTCCAGATGGAAGTTCCCGGGATCGTGCTGGTCAGAGATGCTGATTCGCGCAGGTTCTCGCGGATGTCCACATTCTTGACGATCAGGGTCACTGTCGCGAGGGCGACGAGGCCAAGTCCGAAGGTGATGAATATCCCTTCCATGTAAGGGAGCTTTGCCTGGGCTGAGATTACGGTCGCGGGAATGATGATTGTTAATGTGGCCGGTGCGACGATTTGAGCGATCGCACCCAAGGCATTGCCGAGGTTCAAACGGCTCGAGGAATCCTGCGGCGGTCCCAGTGCACTCAACAGAGGGCTGCCCGCAACCATATGGATTGTGAAGCCGCTGCCAATTACCACGAAGGCTAACAGGACCAGGCTGTATCGCCCGGTGCGCAGGCCGGGCACCAGAGAAAGTGTTCCGGTCGCATAAAGCATCATCGCGATGGCCAGGCACCTCTTGTATCCGACGCGCTGCACCTTGGTGCCCACGCAGACGGCAAGCAAAAATGCGATGTTCTTCGCGAACATGACGTACATCTGTTGCTGATAGTTGAGATGAAAATATTCTTTTATTTCGGGCAGGAACACGCTCTCGAAACACTGCGTCATCCCGCAAAAGAAATATGTGAAATACACGAGGTACAGAAGAAAGTGTGCAGACCGCGAGTCGGTCTCGGGGAAGCCCGTGGAGACAGTGTTCATGAGTGTGGCTCAACCGCGGGCGCAGGCATCTGAAAAGGTTCGTTATCGCCGATAATGGCGCGACTGCCAATTTCATTCTCGATCTTTACGCCGAAGGAACCGTTATTGCCGCGGATGATCGCGCTTTGCACACCGGGCGCGAGATGAATGCTGGGAGACTGGAAGCGCACGCCTTCGCCAGGCGCGGCGTGGCCGGGCTCATGCTTCACCGAAACCGCGCCGAACGTACTGCTTTGAATCTGAACTTTGCCTGCCTCAACAAGAATGGCTGCTTCGTCGGTATCGTTGTCGTTCGAAAAATAACAGTCGGAGAAAGAGGTGAAGCCTTCGCCACGCAAAACGGCGTTGTGCTTGACGGGTCCCCAGAAGCCGCTGTTGACGAAGCGAACATTTCCCCGGACTCCCTTCTCCACGATTACCTGGGTGCTGGAGCCGACCAGATGACTGTTGAATTCGCCGTTGGTGATCAGGAGACCCATGGGTTGAATGGCCTCGACCACGACAGCATTTTCGGTTGCATCGGCTCCGATGCCGGAGAATTGCCCATTGGCGGCACCGTTCGGGGTTTCAATGAAGTGGTATCCGATTTTCGCGGGAAAAATAAAGGTGTTGGTTACGTACTCCCAGTCCGTTCGGCCAAAGACGAAGGCTTCCAG
>JBEKVS010000348.1:0-6260 GCA_049513795.1 Occallatibacter sp.
ATCCGGCCATTACTTTCCGCCACGACGCAATAGAAACCGGGGCCCGAAAACATCATCGAAAGTAAGCCCGCGGCAACCTCCGCCGAGGGAAGATCGCAGGGAAAACCGTGCGCCGCGTTGATGGTTGAAAAGGCGTCGAAGCAAATCTGCCCGCAGGCCAGACTGTCCTCCGGTTTGGCAATGCGAATCACCAGCTCAGGCTCCGTTGTCGAGGACATCTTCAAAACCACCCTTTCAAGGATGCAGTGGAGTATACCAGCCATCGAATCCCGCAATTTCTCAAGCGGTATTCTGTCTGCGAAGACATGCGCCTCGTTTGCGTTTAGACAAAGAAACAAAGGTTAGGGAAAGGAAGGGCCAAGCAGGAAAAGGAAAGGCAAACGGAAAATCCGCCTCAACCGCGTTTCCTATTGTAAGTTCCTCGCTGGGCCGAATATCATTCGGTCTCTGCCTCCTGACCAGCGATCGGGCCATATTGAAAGGACACGTTAGATGAAATTTTCGATCAGACTCTTCCTCGGCCTCGCCTCGCTGTCGATTGCGGCAGGAATGGCTCATGCCCAGGCCGGCCCAGCCGATGAAAATGCCAGCCAGAATCCCGGGCCGTCGCCTGTCGCGTTCGTCTATGCAACGAGGCCCACGCACCTCGATGGCTTCGCCGCGGCCGCGAATGGAAAGCTTACACCGGTTCCCGGATCTCCCTTTTCCACCCCGCAATTCTTTCACTTGTCAGTGAACAAGAAATTTCTCTTTGGCTTTACCGGAACGGAGATCTATTCCTATTCAATCGCGGCGGATGGCGCGCTTCACCAAGTTGCAGTGACCAACGCGTTGCAGATAGCCGATCCGTGCACCGACGGTTACGAACTCTACCCCACCTCGATTGATGCTTCCGGTTCAACCCTTTACGTTCCTGTCGCGGTGTGCCCCGCGGACGATAAGTTCGTGCAGGCCCTGGAAGCGTTCAAGATCGAGAGCAATGGCGAACTGCAGTATCTGGGCGCCAGCCCTCCAACTGAGTTTCAGGGACCGGTTACGATCCTGGGCAACGACAAGTTCGCCTACATGGCAAACTGTCAGCCAATCAATGCCTCCGCCGATTGGTACCCATGGACCGCAACTTACACCAGGGAGAGCGATGGTTTCCTGAGCCCGAATCATGACTCGTTTCCGATGCCTCCCAAGTATTACCCGTCTCCGGACTGGGTGTGTCCCGAAGGCCTGGCCGCCGATCCCACCAATCACATCGCGCTCGCCGAGGATGCCTTTAGTCCGAAAACCCACGCCGGTTACACTCCGTTGTTCTTGGCCAGTTACACGGCCGATTCACATGGCAATCTAACCACAACCAACACCACGGAGAACATGGCGCAGGCCCAGACCGGTTTCAATCTCTTGAGCATCTCCCCAACCGGCAAGCTGCTTGCGATTGGTGGTGGCGATTTTGGCTCGGGCTTCCAGGTCTTTCACTTCAATGGAGCAGATCCAATTACGAATTTTACCGAGCCCATCGAGACGAATAACCCCTTCTATTTCTCGGAATTTGGCTGGGACAAGAGCGATCACTTGTATGCCGTGGCATACGGCACTGGCCTGTACGTCTACACAGTAACTCCCACGAGCATCAACCCGGCGCCAGGCTCGCCTTACTCCATCCCGGAAACGTCGAGTTTGATTGTTGTGGTCAAATAGGTCGCGCCGGTCAAACTGCTAAGATGGAAACCGCTCTCCGGGATCGCCCTCATTGAACCCAGCGACCCCGGGGCTGCTCCCAGGTTTATTGAATTGACTTAGTCAGCAGCAATTGAGTGTAGAGTAAGTCGAAGGATAATTCACCGAAAAGTTCCCCTCTTTTCGCTTACCCGCGTTCGATGCGGGAGTATTTCGCTCCGGAGTCCAGCGAGCAAAGAAGCGCCCGGAAAGAGGTCAAATGACGCCCCAGCTCAGCCTGTTCTTCTTCAGCGCCGATGCCACCCGGCAGACCGAGCATCGCTATCGGCTTCTGTTCGAATCGGCAAAGTTTGGCGACCAGAACGGGTTCACCGCAGTATGGACGCCCGAACGGCATTTTCAGCGCTTCGGAGGCCTCTACGGCAGCCCCACCGCCACCGGAGCAGCTCTCGCCGTGCTCACGCAGCGCATCTCCATTCGCGCCGGCAGCGTCGTTCTGCCGTTGCAAAATCCGCTGCGCGTCGCTGAAGAGTGGTCAATGATCGACAACTTCTCCAATGGCCGCGTGGCTATCGCGTTCGCCTCCGGCTGGCACGTCAACGACTTCGTTCTTTCGCCTGGCACCTACGAAAATCGTTACCAGGACATGTATGCAAAAATTGCCACCATCCAGCGTCTCTGGCGCGGCGGAAAAATTCCGCTGCCCAACGGAGCAGGCGTAGAGACCGAGGTCGGTATCCTTCCCGCGCCGGTTCAGAAAGAGTTACCCATCTGGATCACCGGCCAATCCGATGACTCATTTCTCAACGCCGGCAAGCTCGGCTTCAACGTTCTCACAGCGAATTTCGCTCTCCGCCACGACCGCGATGAATTCATCCGCAAAGTCGGTCTTTACCGCGCGGCAATCCAAACTCATCATGGCCGGCGCGGCCACGTCACACTCATGGCCCACACCTTTGCTGCCCGCAATGCAAGCGAGATACGAACCATCGTGCGCCCCGCTCTGGCCAGTTATTTAAAGGTCAACATAGAAATGCAAAAAGATAACTCCACCGGCCGGCGCGAGGGTCGCGGCTTCTCCACGCTCAGCCCCCGCGAAAGCGAAATCCTGATCCGCACCCACGTGAATCAGGATGTGCAAAGTCCGCTGAGCCTGATTGGCACGCTCGACCATTGCGTTGGCCACGCCGAACAGCTGCAGCAGGATGGCGTGGACGAGATCGCCTGCCTCATTGACTTTGGCATCGGATTCGACGACGTAATGGCCAGCCTGCAACGCCTGTCGACCCTGCTCAACCCATAAGGTCAACGATCCCGGCCTGGCTTCGTCTAACCGGGTGAAAGTGTGTACAACTGAAAATGTTATGAGAATTCGATCTGGCGCCTCTGTTTTCCCCGCAGCGATGGCCATGGCCGCGTTGATCTGCGGCTTTGGCCCGCATCTGCCGGCCCAGTCCTCACCCGCCCAGTCGACGCCGGCCCAATCTGCGCCTGCCCAGCCCGCGGCACCGGACAAGCCTGAGGCACCCGCGCCCGCCGCAACGCTCAAAATCCAGGCCAATGAAGTGGTCGTGCCGGTCACCGTTCGCGACAAGCACGGCGCCCTCGTCGCCAGCCTCAAGATGAGCGATTTCTCGCTCACCGAAGACGGCCGTCCGCAGACCATCAAGAGCTTCACCCGCGAGAGCAATCTGCCCTTCCGTCTTGGCCTGCTGGTGGACACCAGCCGCAGCGTCTCCAGTGCTTTGGACAACGAGCGCAAGGCCGCGGAAAAGTTTGTCGACCAGATGTTGCCCGCCGATCCCGACACCGCCAAGCAAAAAGACGAGGCCTTCCTCATCCATTTCGATCACGAAGTCGAACTGCTTGAAGACTTCACCAACTCCCGCGAAAAGCTGCATCGCGAGCTCGACGACATGGGTCCCACGCGCGCCGAAAATAGCTCCAGCCAGGGCCCCGAGACCAGCGACAGCGAAGGCCGCAGCCAGTCCCATGGCCGCGGGGGCACGCAGCTCTACGACGCCATCTATCTCGCCTGCCACGAGCTGATGCAGACCAAGGACGGCCGCAAGGCGCTGGTCGTCTTTTCCGACGGCGCTGATCGCGGCAGCAAGGAAACCCTCAACGACGCCGTCGATGCCGCCGACCGCGCCAACGTCGCCATCTACACCATCTATTTCAAGGGCGAGCAGGAGAATAACGGCTTCGGGAATGGCTATCCTGGCGGCCGCCGCGGCGGCATGGGCGGCGGAGGCTATCCTGGCGGCGGTGGCGGCTGGCCCGGCGGTGGTGGAGGCGGCGGCCGGCGCGGCCCTGACACCACCGCATCCAATGGCCAGGACGGCAAAAAAATCATGGAGAAGATTGCCGTCCGCACCGGCGCGCGCTACTTCGAAGCCAAGAAGAAAGACAATCTTGACGAGATCTACGCGCAGATCGCCGAAGAGCTGCGCGGCCAATACCTGTTGACTTACACGCCCGACAAGCTGGACACCGATGGCGGCTTCCACAAGATCGCCCTCAAAGCCAGCAAAGACGACCTGATCGTGGTCACCCGCGAGGGCTACTACGCGCCCGGAGGCGATTCCAAATAGGGTAGCCCCAACCCGAAATTGTTCTCGAGCACCGGCTCCTCCACGGTCGGAGGAATCTCTTCCTCGGTCACCACAAAGAAGTAGCGCAGGTCAGCCTGCCCGAATGACGTGGTCAGCGCCACATCGGCAGCGTCGCGCCCCGTAGCCATCAGGATGCGCCCCAGGCGCGGCATGTTATTACGCGCGTCGAAGGTCCACCAACGGCCATCGAGCCACACCTCGAACCAGGCGCTGAAGTCCATGGGCAACACTACCGGCACGCCAATATCGCCCAGGTACCCGGTCGCGTAGCGGGCGGGAATATTCAACGCCCGGCAAAACGTAATCGCCAGATGCTGAAAGTCGCGGCACACGCCCACCCGCTCCGTGTACACGTCCATGGCCGTCTTGGTGGGCCGCGCCTGCTGGTAGTTGAATGTCACCTTGTTGTGCACCCAGTTGCAAATGGCCTGCACGCGCCCCCAGCCGGGCTCGGTTTGTCCAAACAGCTCGAACGCAATGCTTGAAAAGAGATCCACTTCGCAGTAGCGGCTGCTCAGCAGGTAGCGCAGCATCTCGTCCGGTAGATCGCCCACGGCCGACTGGCGGGCCGACCAGTTAACCTCGTCCGGAGTATCGGGCTGTTGAATCAGCGTGGAACCGTTCAGCCGCAAATGCCCCCTGGGCGCCACAAACCGCGCGCAGCGATTGCCAAAAGTATCCAGATAGCTGCTCACATTGAGCTTCGGCTCAGTCTGCAACTCGTCCGGCTCCAGCAAGTCAGCCGTGCGCGAAGGGTGAACGTGCAGAAGCGCAATCATAGCCACGTCCGCAGGAAGATCGAATTGTATGTCGTACGAGAGGCGAATGAGCATTTCGACCAAAGCCTTTGGTCCGTTAGCAGCGGACGGGGAGATGGAGATAGGCTCAGCCAATTCAAGAGAGAACCGCAGAGGACCAAGCCATTAAGCCATGAGATGCAAAGAACCGACTGCGCGACTGAGAGTTCCCAATCCGGGCAGAAGCTCCAGCGGCTGAAGGGTACGGGCTTCAGCCCGTACAGTAAGAGTAAACGTAGGCTCTCGGCTTTAGCCACTGAGGGAATGCGGATCATTGCAACAAGGTTAGACTCGGACCCTGCAAGCCGCCCGAGCCCGTGCCGGGTGCCCCATCCTTCCGCAGCCTCATCGCGGAAGGGTGGGAAACCTCAGCCGCCCGCCGTCCCACACTCGACCAATCTCAAACCAACCGAAACCCGAGGGTGCCCCAGGTCTCGCTTCTGAGACTTGGGAAAGCAGACCCCCAGTTTCCTCTCCAGGAATTTGCCGATCATTTCGCCCCCAAGGCGCACAATCAATCAAGAAGGGAAGAGCCATGGGAAGGCCGTTCGCCAGCACCCCGATAGCCGGCCGCAGACGTCGCAGCGAGATCATCGGCCCCCGATCGGTCAGAAATCTGCCCGGTTTATACCAACCGGTCAAATGACCCCACCCCTCCCCCCATTTCCGCCCATCTCCAAGAAACCGTTAAGTTTAACCCTCAAACGGGCCATAATGAGACATCTGCCGCCATCAAAACAAACAGGTGAACCAACTCCAATCCGAAGCCAATCCCGCGAAAATGGAGCCGGCGAACACCTTTGAAGGCATGCGAAACCAACCGCGCTCTCCAACGCCGGCCAACCGTATCTCGCTCTTGTCAAAAGGCGTCTAATCAGTGGTCGCTGACGTCTACCTATTCGTCAGACGACCGACAATCGCTGATTTCCCATCCCCATAACCCACCTCCAGCTCGATCACCCACTCTCAAAGGAGAGTTTCCATGTTGCGAATTGCTGCTTGTCTGATCCCCGCGCTCTGCGCAGGGGCTGCCCTGGTTCCGTCGTCTGTTGCCCAAGCCTCCACTGCTCCGGTCGCCTATGTGTACGTCTCCCGAACTAACCCCGACTTCATTGATGCGCTTGCCGCTTCTCCCGCCGGCGCGCTCACCTACATCAACGATGTGTCGACACCGCAG
>JBEKVS010000349.1:0-6240 GCA_049513795.1 Occallatibacter sp.
ATCTACTCATCGCAACGATGTTCATGGCAGCCGCGAGTTTTGCGGCCGCACAGCCGACGTCCGACGTCCTGGGCGCTCACCTCAACTACGGCCGCGGCTGCGCAGCCTGTCACGCACCGCACAGCGGTGCATACGGCAACGGCGCTGCCAAGACCGCCGATGCCAACTCGGGCAGCTCCATTCTTTGGGGCGAAGATGTCGCCAGCTTGTTTGGAAAGACGATTCAATTCGGTGGAGTGAGCGGGACAAGCAGTTACACCGAGACTCTGCCCACCAGCATGGAGGCTACGACGCCTGACGTCATGGGCGTGCTGACATGCCTTAGCTGCCACGACGGCAACTATGCCGAGGGCGCCATGATGAAGAACAAGGTCTATGAGACCTTGCCTGCAACCTATGGAACTTATAACACCATTCCGACCTTGCTCGGGAACGACGGCACCACGAGCGGAAACTACCTTAACGACCACCCGGTGGGGCTGAACGCCACTGTTTCCTGCGGTGGCCCTTATAGCTGGGATTGCACCGAGAGCGCCGGCGTGATCAGCATGAACGGGCCGAATTCCTCTGCGTTCGTCAAGAACTACGGCTTCTTTGTCAGCCTGAGCGCTTACAACAGCACCGCCGTGGTGACTTGCACGAGCTGCCATAACCAACACCTGATGAACGTAGTGAGCGTAACCAACGGGCCGAAGTCGGGCTTGCCCACTGGCTTCTACACCACCATGTTCTTCCTTCGTGGCCCCTACAACCCGGCCAGCGGCACCGCCGGCAGCAACCAGACGGCGCAATTCTGCCGCCAATGCCACGGTGGCGAAGCGAACGAATCGAACGGGTCTTACACAATTCCAACCACGTTCTGAACGTAACTTGAATGAATGGGGAGGGGCATCAAATCCCCTCCCTGGTTTTTCCCCAAACAGGATGGTCGTCATGAATACCAAATTCCCCATAGCAGTCACTCTTTCGCTGGCCTTGACGCCCTGCTTCGCACAGGTAGCCTCGCACGCACCCACGGTCTTCAAGCAGGCGCCCGCTCAATCGCCATCCATGGTTGCGCTGACAGCCGCGGGCAAGCCAGTAGCGCGCGTGAACGGCTCGGTACTCACGGACGCCGACCTGGTACGCGAAGAGTACGAGATCTTTCCCTACGCGCGGCAGCACAACGGACTTCCCAAGGACCTGGCTCCGCAGATTCGCGACGGCGCCATGAAGATGCTCGTCTTTGAAGAACTCGTTTACCAGGAAGCGCTGCGCGAGAAGATGACCGTGCCCCCGGCGAAGATGCAGCGCGCCGAGGCAGACTTCCAGAAACAGTTCGCCACTCCGGATGAGTTCAACGCGCTGTTGCAGAGCGAGTTTCATGGCTCACAGCAGTTGCTCAGAGACAAAATCAAGCGGTCGCTGCTGATTGAGGGCTTTCTTAAGAGCGAGGTCGAGAACAAGAGCGCGGTTTCGCTGGCCGAAGCCAGGGCTTATTACGAGAAGAACCCGGCCAACTTTGAGCATGCGGAGTCATTTACCTTCCAGACGATTTCGGTTCTGCCTCCGGCCAAGCCCACTGCCGACCAGTTGAAGGAAGGACGTGCACGGGCGGACAAGGCGCTGACCCAGGCGAAGGCCACGAAGAACGCAGAAGACTTCGGCATGTTGGCGGAAAAGATCTCCGATGACGATTATCGCGTGATGATGGGCCAGCACAAGCCCCTCCCGGCCGATCAGCTCGCGCCCCAGGTTTTGCAGGCGCTGTCGGGCATGAAGGCGGGCGATGTGAGCGATGTGATTCAGATCGAGCAAGCCTATACCATCGTGCGGCTCGACGAGCACACGCCGGCGGGCAAGGCAAAGTTCGAGGACGTGAAAGCGCAATTGCAAAAGGAACTGCAGAAGGCCAAGAGTAACCAGCTTCGCGCGGCGCTGGACAAGAAGCTGCGCCAGAACGCGAAGATCGAAGAGCTGTAAGAAGCTCTGAAATGAGCCGGGATTCAGGGCTCATGGCAAAAACGGAAATTGCTTTCGAAAGACTGACGGCATGGCTCAGGCAGTAACCTGCGAGAAGACGAGATTGCTAACACAATGCTTAGACGGCATACAGTGGCGGGGTTTTTGCGAGTCGATTGGCTCGCACAGGCGGGGCTTTTGCTCCTTGCCGTTCCTGTCACAGCGCAACTCAAGGTGGGCGAACTCAGCTCGCACCTGAGCGGCACGATCGCGCCGGGCTATACGGCGGATTACAGTAACATGGCCGGTTCAGACCATAGCTGGGCGCTCGGCGGCACAGCTACTTATTCAGGCTCTTTTTACAACCCTAATTTTCTCTCGTTCAATGTTGGTCTCTATCTGAATCAGTCGCGGGCTAACTCCGACTTTCAATCCATTTCCAATGCCAGCGGTGTTAACGCGACAGCCAACATTTTCGGCGGCAGCCACTTTCCGGGAACGGTCAACTATTCGAAGGCCTGGAACAGCGAAGGCAACTATGCTGTTCCGGGGCTGGCCAATTATGTGACGCACGGCAATAACGACGCATTTGGCGTGAACTGGAGCGAGAACCTTCCCGACGCCCCCAGCGTCTCAGTGGGTTACCAGATCGGCAACAGCCAGTACACAGTGTATGGGGCGAACGATGAAGGGAACAGTTCGTTTCGTTCTCTCAACGTTCACTCTTCCTATGAACTGGCGGGCTTCAACATGGCCGGCTATTATTCCACCGGAGACGGTCACTCACTGATTCCGGAGATTGTGACCGGCGAGGCGCCAACAGAAATAGAGTCGAATAACGGAGCGTATGGGTTCAACGTATCGCACATGCTGCCCTTGCATGGCTCGATCTCGGGAGCCTTCAGCAGTTCAGATTGGGATACGGATTACCCGGGCGGGAACTCGACAGGAACCATTGACATTATCAATACTCTTGCGTCCGCGCACCCCACCGAGAAACTCTCGTTTTCGGCGAGCGCGAGTTACTCGAACAATCTGACAGGGCAACTCATTCAGTCTGTTATTGGCGCTGGCGGTGTGCCACCAGCGCTCACTTCGAGCGAACCGTCCAACTCGCTTGACCTTCAAGGCATTGCGAATTACAAACCAATCTCTAACCTGCAGACCAGCGCATACGTCGAACGGCGCACGCAGAACTTCGAGGGTGAGCGTTACGGGGTAACATCGTATGGCGGAAGCGGCAGCTATGCTCGGGAATTTTCCGCCGGCTATTTCAGCGCCTCTCTCAACGCCACTGAGAACACATCAGACCAGACCGGCGAAGACACTTTGGGGTTTTCATCCACTGAGAACTATTCCGGTGAAATTCGCGGGTGGCATGTGAACGGGTCCTTCAGTTACGCGCAGAATGTGCAAACCCTGCTGGTCACTTATATGAACTCGTACTATAACTACTCGGGCAATATGCGGCGTCGCTGGAACAACTTCAACGTGACCGCCGGCGCCGGCGCGTCGCACACCGCTCTGACGCAACAAGCCGGCACAGCCAACAGCAGCCAGAGTTTCAACGCAAGCATGGGCTACACGCCGTGGATTGCAGTGACTGCCGGTTACGCGAAAGCGAGCGGGCAGGCATTGGCGACTGGAGCGGGGCTGGTTCCGGTTCCGGTTCCGGTGCCGGTTCTGCCATCGAGCCTGGTGAGCCTCTTCGGCGGAAGCAGTTATTCCATCGGGTTATCGAGCACGCCGATCAAGAATCTGGTTCTAACGGCAGCCTATGCCAAATCGAGCAGCAACACCTCGAGTAACTCGTTGAGTTCGACAAACCAGAACAATCAATTTAATGCCATCATTCAATATCATGTTCGCAAGTTGAGTTTCACCAGTGGATTTGCACGGCTGGAACAGGGTTTCAGCGGGTCGAGCACTGGACCGGAGGTTGTATCCTCGTTCTACGTTGGGGTGTCGCGTTGGTTCAATTTCTTCTAAGAGTTGCGCGGCGGAAGGGTCTCGGCGCAGCCATCGTGCTGAGCAGCGCGGCGGTGTTTCTTGCTCCCATACAGGCATCCCAAAAGACCAAGTCGCAGGCGTCTCCGGAACTATGGGAGATGTCGCTTGAGGGCGGCCGCACGCTGACCTGGGAACACAGCTTCACGTCGGAATCTGAAGTAAAGCCCAATCGCGGCTTCTGGACCAGGCTGGTCGATGTGATCGCAGGCGCGCCCGACTACCATTCCATGGTGCGGCCATACAGCATTGCAACCGATTCGCGCGGACGCATCATCGTGACCGATCCGGGCGCCGCAGGCGTGCACATCTTCGACTTCACCGAGCATAAGTACAAATTCGTTCAGCGTGTCGGAAAAGAAAAAGATTCGATGCAAACGCCGCAATGCGTCGCCGTAGATGCCCAGGACAATATTTATGTGACGGATTCCGACGCGGGAGAGATTTTTGTATTTGAGCCAAGCGGAAAATTTTTGCACGCCCTAGGCAGCTTGAAGGGCGGCGAGGGATATTTCAAGCGGCCTACGGGGATTGCCGTGGACTCTGTAGCGCAACGCATTTATGTAACGGACACGCTACGCGACAAGGTGTTCATCCTTGACATGCAAGGGAATGTGCTGCGGACGATTGGTGAAACCGGCGATGCGGAAGGCGAGTTTAATTTACCGACGGAGCTGCGGCTCGACGGGCCGAACCTGATGGTCGTGGATGCGATGAACTTCCGCGTGCAAGTCTTCGACCGCGCGGGGAACTTCAAGTTTGCCATTGGGAAAATCGGCGACAGCACGGGAGCCCTGTTCCGGCCGAAGGCAGTAGGTGTGGACTCGGAAGGCGATGTTTATGCTGTGGACGCCTTGTGGGGTGTGGTGCAGGTGTTCAATCGGCAAGGTGAGTTGCTCTATTCCTTCGGTGCCGAAGGTACGCATGCCGGGGAATTCCAGTTGCCGGCGGGGTTGTTCATTGACCATGCCGACCGCGTCTTCGTTGTGGATTCGTTTAACCGCCGTGTGCAGGTATTTCAATATTCCGGCCTGAAAAGCGTAGCCACGGGAGGGATGCAGTGAGATACAGAATCCTTCTGGCCGGGCTGATCATTCTTGTTACGGGGTCGGTCGTGCGTGCGCAGATTACCGGCGATGCACTCGGCGTGCACAGCTTTGGGCCGGGCACCAAATCGCCCGTCAGCGGCTCTCGGCCGGATGCGTGCGCCTACTGTCATGCGCCGCACTCGGGCTTAAATCGCGGTCTCTGGAACCAGAAGCTCACCACGCAAAATTACACCTTGTACAACAGCAACACGAACAAGAATACGGGCCGGCAGCCAGCCCTTGGCGCGGGCAGCAATCAATGCCTGAGCTGCCATGACGGCACAGTTGCGGTCGGATCTACCGTGGCATACGGGCAGGTGACGACGCGCGGGTCAATGAATTCCGCGGACATCTTCGGCACCAATATGCAGACTTCGCACCCGTTCAGCATGTCGCTGCCCCTGAAGGATAACGTCCATCTGGCCGCATCGCTGGCGGGAAGCGGAAAGACCGCCGACCCAACTGGAGCTGTGAAGCTTATCGGGGGAAACATCGAGTGTGCTTCGTGTCACGACCCGCATGTGCAGGCCAAGGACCTGGTGTCGCAGAACTTTCTGGTGCGGGACAGTTCGAATGGGCAGTTGTGCCTGGCGTGTCACGATCCTACGCGGCAGGTTGGCGGCCAAGTCAACCCGCTGGCCGGATGGACGAGCAGCGCGCATGCCCTTTCAACGGCGAAGGTCTCGCCCAGCGCACAGGTTGGGAGTTATCCCACAGTGGCTGGCAGTGCCTGCAACTCATGCCATGCGACGCACAATGCCGCCAGTCCGGTGCGGCTGCTGCGGGGCCTGAATGAGCAGGATTGCATCGCTTGCCACAACGGCTCGAATGTTTCTCCGATGGCGCAGTACGAGAACGTGTTTGCAGAGTACGCGACACCCAAGGTGGGGCATCCGTTTCCGGCGTCGACCAATCCGCACGATGCAAACGAGGGCACGTTGCTGAACAACAACCGGCATGCGACTTGCGTGGACTGCCACAACCCACATAGCTCTGAACCGGTCGGTGTGTTTCCTCCGGCGCCGCTGGTGCGAATCTCTCAGAAGAGCGTCGCGGGCATCAACGCCAGCGACGGAATCAGTGTGCTTCCCGCCGCCGTGAATCAATATGAGAATTGCCTGCGCTGCCATGGCTCGAGCGCAGGCAAGCAAGTGCAGCCGATATATGGATACTTCCCGGTGCGCGCGGTCTCGGCGGGTGACCC
>JBEKVS010000350.1:0-6693 GCA_049513795.1 Occallatibacter sp.
TCGTCGGGATCTATCGTTCGGCGGGGCGAAGGCAACGGCGTGGTTATGCTGACTGGGGCGAAGACCTACTTCGGGCGCACCACGGAGCTGGTGCAGGAAGCGCGTCCCAAACTTCACATCGAAGCGGTCGTCGCCAAAGTCGTCCGCTGGCTCTTCGTCATCGTCGGACTGTTGATAAGCGTGGTAGTCGTGCTTTCGCTGATCCGCGGCGCGCCGCTGATCGAGATGGTTCCGCTCATGCTCGTCCTGCTGATGAGCGCGGTGCCGGTCGCTCTCCCCGTCATGTTCACGGTCACCATGGCTGTCGGGTCAAAGGAACTGGCGAAGCGCGGTGTACTGGTCACACGCCTTAGCGCCTCGGAGGATGCTGCGACGATGAATGTGCTCTGCGTGGACAAGACGGGCACAATCACAATGAACCAGCTCGCCATCACTGGCGTGATCCCTCTGGAGGGCGCGACAGAAGCCGATGTGCTGTTCGCCGGCGCCTCCGCGTCGCAGGCAGCCAATCAGGATCCGATTGACCTGGCGTTCCTCAGTGCGGCCAAGGAACGGCACGTCTTCGACAATCTTCCTAAGGTCACCCTCGTCTCTTTCGCACCGTTTGATGCGAAGAATCGACGTACAGAAGCGGTGGTCGAGCAGAACGGACAGCGGCTGCACGTGATGAAGGGTGCCGTTCGCACTGTTGCCGAAGCCTGCGGACTCCAACCCCAGGCGATCGAGACATTGGAGGCGCGCGTCAGCGACTCGGCCGCGAAGGGCTATCGGACGCTGGCGGTAGCACGCGGCCCCGAGACAGGTACGCCCGCATTGCTTGGGTTAGTGTCGCTGTATGATCCGCCCCGGCCTGATGCAAAGCAACTTATAGCCGAACTCGAAGGCTTGGGTGTTCCGGTGAAGATGCTCACTGGCGACGCACTGCCTGTGGCGATGGAGATCGGCAAAGGAGTCGGCTTGCCAAACATTCGGCGCGTTGCGGATCTGAAGGCCGCGGGCGCTCTAGCTAGCAACAAGGCGGTGGACTTGTTAGCGGGCGCCGATGGTTTCGCCGAGGTGTACCCGGAGGACAAATACATCGTCGTAAAGCACCTGCAGGCCTCGGGGCATGTGACCGGCATGACTGGTGATGGCGTCAACGATGCGCCCGCCCTTCGCCAGGCTGAAGTGGGCATCGCCGTTAGCACCGCGACCGATGTGGCCAAAGGCGCTGCGAGCGTCGTCCTGACCGAACCGGGGCTAACGAACATTGTGGCGCTGGTCGAACGGGGACGAACAATCTACCAACGCATTCTGACCTGGATTATTAACAAAATCAGCCGAACGATCCTGAAGGCTGCCTTTGTGGCCATCGCGTTCGTGGTGACTGGTAAGTTTGTTGTCTCCGCTTTTGCGATGCTGCTGCTGGTCTTCATGACGGACTTCGCAAAGATCTCCCTTGCCACCGACAATGTTCGGCCATCCGAGAAACCGGAAACATGGAACATTGGAGGCTTCATCACCATCTCCGTGGTGCTTGGTATCGCGATGGTCGCCGAAACGCTGCTCTTGTTGTGGGTCGGTTGGTCATATTTTGACTTAGCCACCAACAACAATGCCCTCTACACCTTCAGCTTTCTTCTGCTGCTTTACTTTGCCGTATTCTCCGTCGTGTCCGCGCGGGAGCGCAGCTGGTTCTGGGCGACGCTGCCCAGCAAGACCTTCATGTTAGCCCTTGCAGCAGATGCGCTCACCGGTACCATCCTAACGTTCGTAGGTCTTCCTGGACTCAAGCCTTTGCCTTGGTGGCAGACGGTCGCGGTCTTTATTTATGCCATGGTCGCGTGCCTCGGCGTGAACGATGCTGTCAAGGTCGCGATGATTAAATGGCGCGTTCCGAACGCCGTGGCCAAAAGGCCGGTCGATGTGACCCCGCAGATCGCCAAGCGCGCCTATGAACTGTACGTTAAGCGAGGCCGCCAGGACGGTCGAGCAGTTCAGGACTGGGAAAAAGCAGAGCACGAGATCCGGAAGTGATCGGGTGGGCCGGGGGAAGCCTGGGTCAAAGGCTTCCTGGGCCCCACGAGCACTCAGCGCAACTCACGCACCTCATGACAACAAAGGAATGAAGATGAAGATCAGGGAGCCGATTAGTATTGGGATCCCTGGTTTGACGCTTTCACTTTTCATGAAAGAAATGAGGCCTGGGATGCTGAATTGCGGTGATCAATCGCTTATCCCTGTGACGAACGGCAGTTTGATACAAAAGATCGCTCCAGTGGGGAAAGCGGTCTTGACATCAATGGTGCCTCCATGGGCTTCAACCGCCCATTTGGCTATGGGCAATCCGAGCCCGAAGCCACCCGAGTCACGCGAACGGGCTTCGTCCAGCCGGTAGAAGCGGTCAAACACTCGCTGTTGGGCACCCTCGGGAATCCCCGGCCCTTCATCCTGGATGGCGAGTTCCACAAATTGCGCAGGCCCGGTGTCCAATCCAACAATGTTCAAAGAAACATGAATGCTACTGCCAACTGGGGAGTACTTCACCGCGTTGTCGAGGAGGTTGACAAGCGCCATGCGCAGAAAGGCGCGATCGGCGCGGACTAGGGCTCCTTGGTCGCCCGTCACTGAAAGGGCCTGTTTCTTATCTTCTGCCAGGACACCAACGACCGCGACCCCCTCTTGCACGAGGTCCATAAGAGCGAAAGTGGTTTGTTGCAGTTGAATCGCTCCTGAATCAGCGTGCGCGATGGTGAGTAGCGTGTCGATCATGGCAGTGAGCTTGGCCACTTCCTCCAGCATGCTTCCGATGATGTCGCGATATTTCTCGGCATCGTGCTCTTCCTGCAGGCCCACCTCTCCAACACTGCGCACGGCTGCCAGCGGCGTCCTGAGCTCGTGCGAGACGTCAGACGTGAAACGCCGCAGCTGTTCGAAGGACTCCTCCAGGCGCTCAAGGAGTCCGTTAAGGACAAGCGCCATGTGACCGAGTTCGTCCTCAGGATTTTGGACGGGGATGCGTTCATTGAGGCGGCGCGCAGTGATGCGCTCGGTGAGCCCGGCCATCTGTTCGAGTGGGTCAAGAACTTTGATGACGAACCGGTAGCCGGCAAAACCGGCAGCGATCAGCGCGATCGGTAGAACAAGAGTAAGCAGGCCGAGCAACTGAAGCGATTGGAGTCTCAGAGGCTCCGTGCTGTACGCCAGGCGGATGAGAACTGGGGTTTCCCGGAGAACGTGAACATGACTGATAACTAAAGTCGGCGTCCCGTCAGCGAGGCGTAGGCTCCGCGGAGAAAAACTATTCACACCTTCACCGGGTACGGGCTGGTTAGCCAGTGTGTTTCCATTGAGCTTGCGATTCCGGAAAAGCACTCGCCCATTTGAATCGAGTACTTCCAACAGCCGGTCGAGCAAGAGTCTTGATTCGGGCCGATTGAAATACTCCTCATGCAACGAGAGTTGTCCGTCTGCCGTGAAGTATAAAAGGCCTTGGACGGTCTCCATGTCCTGCACTTCGGCATGGTAAAGCTGCTGCTTCAACTGCCAATACTGAAGAAAACACGCACAGCAAATAAAGGCGGCAAACAAGAGACCGAAAATGGCAACATACCAGAGCGTGAGGCGGCTTCTGATATGACTAATCCGGAAGGTCACTTCTTCGTGTCCTCCATCCGCATTACAAAGCCCACTCCACGAACGGTGTGCAGAAGTTTGACTGGCCAAGGGTCATCGATCTTCCGCCGAATGCGGGCAATGTGTACGTCAATCACGTTGTCCATCGAAGTGTAGCGCAGGGTTGTCTTCCATACATCACGGGCGACCATCTCCCGGGAAACAACCGACCCGCTATTCAGCAGGAGATATTCGAGCAGATCGAATTCGAGCCCGGTGAGCTCGATTACCTGATCGCCGCGCGTTGCTATTCGCCCGCTGACATCCATCTTTAGATCCACCAACTGCAAGACCGACGCAGCCGCGGGAGTGGCTCTGCGATGAAGCGCGCGCACGCGCGCAAGCAGCTCTGGGAAAGCAAAAGGCTTGACGAGATAATCGTCTGCGCCAGCATCCAGACCGCGCACACGGTCATCAATGGAGCCCTTAGATGTGAGGGCTAATACCGGCATTTTGAATCCGTCGCGACGCAGTTCACGCAGGGTCTCAAGACCACCCATCCGCGGCAGCATGATGTCCAAGAGAATTAGGTCGAAGTTGTGATCGCGTAATTGCTCGATCGCTGCTTCCCCAGAATAGGCGACTGTGACTTGATAGCCATTGCGAAGTAGGCCCTCGGCAATTGCGTTGGCCAGTTTGTGCTCGTCCTCGACAACCAGAATGTCGAGCGCTCCTTTTGGGTGAATGTTCTCTGCGCCAAACATGACTCACACTTTACAGCAGGTCGCCAGAATTGCAGCCCGCCGAAATGAAAAGTTCAGAAACACTTCAGGATTCCTTAATGCTGTCATGTGTTGAGATAAAAGAGCAACAAAGGCGACGTTTGCTAAGGACAAAGGTGGCGAACATCGCAGCGGATGCAAGGAGGCTCAAATGAAAAGTATGAGTCGTTCTATGGGTCGTTTTATATTCTCGCTGGGAGTGACCGCATTCACCTTGATCGGTCTGCTCCTGAGCGCTCCTTGTGCGATATCGGCGACACAGACCAAAGTGCCACCAGGCACAACGCTTCCCGTGCGCTTTGTTCGCTCAGTGGACGCGAAGAGAGCGCGACCGGGCGATCGTGTAATTGCGAAAACGCTACAGATAGTCTTCCTCCCCGGAGGTCAGCGCCTTCCGAAAGGGACTCTGCTTGTTGGTCACGTCGTGGACGCGCAGCCTTATCACTTCGATCCCGAACCCTATGCACACCAGAAAGCTTCGTCCATCTCCATTCACTTCGACCAGATCGTCAACGGAGATTTGACGTTGCCGGTTAATCTCTCTGTTCGTGCTCTTGCGGATACGTTCAAGTCGCAATGGGCCCCTAGACCGCACTACCAGGATGAGACGGACGGGGCAGGGACCGTGATCTTGATCGGCGGCGACGAGTTTTCGTTCTTCGACAAGACGGTTCGTGACGATAGTGGAGACGTGATCGCATACAACCGCAAGGATGGCCTGTTTGCTCGGTTGTTGCCATCCGATGACCCGGCCTCCAAGACACGCCTGAACTGCAGCAGCACAAGTACCGAGCAGTCGGTTGCGATTTTCTCGCCCAATGCATGCGGGCTTTATGGGTTTGAGGGCGTGTCCATGCCGCATACCGGACGGAGCGGAAGTGGAACATTCATGCTGGTTTCAAGAGGCCGCTCGATAAGACTCTATGCGGGGAGCACGGCTCTGTTGCAAGAGACGGAGGAGCCCTTAGCGCAAAACAAATCGTGAAACGCGACTCAGGTTTGAGTAGCAGAGATACGTGGCATGTCCAACTCGCAGGGAGTGTGTCCCCTCACGCGAAGCAGTTTATGCCGCGCAAACATCGAATGCCGGTGGACACGAGGAGAACAGGAGAACGCAAATGAGCAACGTCAGGGTTTTGTGCGTCGAGAACCATATCGAGTATCTCGATGCCCTGAAATACATGCTGGAGACGGCTGGCTACGAGGTTTTGTCTGCAACCACGGGAAGTCAGGGTCTCTCGATTCTCATGAAACAGCCCATCCAGGGCGTGCTCTTGGAGTACGACCTGCCGGATGCGACTGGCAGCTCGGTTCGCGCTGAGATGAAACGTATCAAGCCTGAAGTTCCGGTTCTTCTGTTCACGGGGGTAGGGAGTCAGACGCCTTTCCTGCTTCGATTCTTCGACTCCTATCTTCGAAACACTGAAAAGCCGGAGTGGGCCTTTCAAGATCTAGATGCGTAGCGCCGATGGGCGAAGGGATGCAGCGCTCATGTGAAGGGCGAGACTCTCCGCTGCACGAACGAAATCGAGGAGGATGCAATGAAAACGTTACGTAAAATCCCAAGGTTTAAGCACGTATGGTTACTGCTTGGCGCCTTTGTTTTTCCGATCTGCGCGGGCGCCTCTCAAGGAGACTTCTATCCCTCTTACGAGGCCAAAATAGTCGGCCACCTGGCCCTGTCGGGGAAACCAACACGTCAAATGTTCTTGCAGCAAGAAGGCCGAAGAGCATACCTGTATGTGCGGCAGGCTTCTCAGCAAGGTTACACGGTTTTTGATGTGACCAAGCCGGAACGGCCATCGTGGACTCCGGGGTCGCTATCTCGGAAACCCCAGACACGGCCAGTCCTTCCCGCTCAGTTAGCAATGCAGGCACGAGTCAGGGAGGTAGTAGGACTCCCGAGTCGGTCCGGGTGCTCGACGTAAGCAACCCAGCCCACCCAAAGACGGTCCAGACTTTTGAGGGGGTCACAAGCATTGTGCGTGACGATGCGCGCAGCTTGATCTACCTGGCAAATGGTGACGGCATCTGGATACTGTCGCACGGTGAAGTCCTGCGCAGACATCTCTGCAGTTCGTCGGACGCAATATCGTCGGCCATACCGAACTGTGACTAACACGCAGAACGGCTGTAACGCACACCGACCTTTGCGGTCGAGCACTAAAGTGAGGACAAAGCAATGGAGCATGGAGATGTTGAACGGCTAAGACAAAAGCTTGAATTCCAGCGTCATGAGACCCGGCAGTTCTTGCGTCATCTGGATCAGGAAGCACGGTCTCTGGATGCCGAGGCAACACAAGACAGCGCGGACCGG
>JBEKVS010000351.1:0-6148 GCA_049513795.1 Occallatibacter sp.
TAGAGGTCTCGTCGCTCTTGCCTGAGACCTGATCGAGCGGGTACGGCCCCGCTGCGAGGGAGGCGCGGTTCAGTGTTCGGCTCTGAATCCGTGTGATCAAAAGTGGGCGGAGGACGGTACTGCTGGGCTTGTCCGGCTCTGTCTCGCAAATAGCGTGGGCCAGATCATAGGGTGAGCTTCCATCAACGCGATACGGCATCTGTCCGGCAAGCAGCTTATACAGAACGACTCCCAGGGAATACACGTCGGCCGCAGTCGTAATTACCTGTCCGTGGAGTTGCTCAGGGCTGGCAAACAGCGGAGTCATGATGCGCAGTGCGGTTTCGGTCTGCTCCATCTCTGGAGAGAATGTGTCAGGGCTGAGAATGGTGGCAATGCCAAAATCGAGCAACTTCGGAATATTGTCTGAAGTGACCAGAATATTGCTTGGCTTGATATCGCGGTGCACCACCAGTCTCTGATGTGCGTATTGCACTGCGGAACACACGCTGCGAAAGAGATCGATGCGCTCGACAATTCCAAGTCTGTTCTCATCGCAATACTCATCAATAGGCATGCCTTCGACGAGTTCCATCACAAAGTAAGGATGGCCTTCGTCCGTTGTGCCACCATCAAGCAAACGCGCGATGTTTTCATGATCGAAGCCAGCGAGTATCTGGCGTTCTCTGCGAAAACGGGCTTCGACCGACTCCGTATCCAATCCGCGACGTACCAGCTTGATAGCAACTTGTTTTTCGAATTGGTCATCGGCGCGAATAGCGCGATATACATCTCCCATGCCGCCAGATCCCAGTTTGTCGACGATGCGGTACTGCGAGATTCTGGCGCCGATCATTCTAGTGGAGTTTCTCGCCTCAACCTCGCGAAGGTCTTCGGCCAATACCTGGGCCATCACTTCGATCGCCGGCTTTTCAAGGAAGTCTACAGGGAGTTCGCCGTATTGAAGCAGCGACTCAACTTCTTCGCGCAGAGATTGATCCTGAGCACAGGCATGTTCAAGCACAAAGCTGCGCTGGCCCGGCTCGCATTCCATCGCCTCGTGATAAATTCGTTCAACAAGCTGCCATCGCTCAGGCTCCATGGACCGCACCTCCATGCGTCCCCCCATCGAGTTCGCGCAACAGCCACGCCCGCGCCACGCTCCAGTCGCGCATCACCGTTTCCGGGGAGATTTGCAGCACCTCGGCGGTTTGCTCGATGGTCAGCCCACCAAAGAATCGCAATTCGACAACCTTGCTTTTTCGCAGATCATTTTCACCAAGGCGGGTGAGCGCTTGTTCGAGAGCAACCAGATCGATGGTCGGCTCAGGAGATATGACCATCGCTTCGTTCAGAGGAATATGCGGAGCCCCGGAGCCTCGTTTCTGATAGCCATGCGAACGGGCAAAATCGGTGAGTATTCGTCGCATCAACTGCGCGCACACTGCGAAAAAATGGGCTCTGTCCTGCCACTCCACTTCGCTCGCTCTTACGAGGCGAAGATACACTTCACCGATGAGCGCCGTCGTCTGAAGAGTATGGCCATCTCTCTCGCGAGCCATGTAGTGCTGGGCCATGCGATGAAGTTCGTGGTAAACGACGGCTGTGAGCTTCTCCAAAGCGAGTTGGTCTCCTCCTCGCCAAGCGAGCAGGAGTTGAGTGATTTCAGATGAAGACGGCCCACTCATAGGATAGTTCGCAGCTTCTTTGTATCGTCATTCCCATGCAACTGTGTCGATATTCCCGCCTGGGTACTGCCGATTAGTATTTTGAATTTGAGCAAAGAGTATCACATAGACCGAAACCATTTCCTTTCATTTATAGGAGATTCGGGCATTGCAGGGTGGTAACTAAGTTCATTTCCAACGAAATGTCCGTGGCGATCTATGTCGAAATATCAAGAGATTACAAAAATGTGCCGGTTACAAATGTAGGTTCCCGCCCGTTCCCGTCGACGGCGTTGGGACCAACCTTCCGAGCTCTCATATTCCCGACTGGAAGTGGTCTCAGACCCACGTGGAGATAGGGCTGCTTTGCCGAGGCAAACCAAGCAGGGCTGGGACTTGTCCGCAGACGTGCTTCCCCTGAGGTTCAGCAAGCTCGGATTCCTTCATCCCGCTTGTTACGGTCCAAAAGCACCTGAGGCACAGTGAATCGTAAGTCCGCTCTCGGTTAAGTATGCGGTATTCGGCAAATGGCTGCTTGCTGGTCTTAGAAACCCGGCGCCATGCAATTCCCAAACGATTCACAAGGTACCCCCGTTCCAAGGGTGGACGCGTGAGAGCGACTCCTGCCTATCCAATTCCGCCTTCGGATCGCATAGATGACTAGTTTCTGCGCCAGTTAGAGTGCGATCGTCGTGGCCGCTCGCTATCATCTGATAACATCTCGTGCAAATGGAATCCACGGTCGAATCGTTGTTTCGTCTCTGCGCGAAGGAGATGAAGCTCGTCATGTTGTCACCCCTGCGTATTTTTCAGCCTTGAGCGACCTGAAACCTGTGGGGGAGGGCTGCCTGAATTCGACGTTATTAGTCTGGCGAATTGCGTGTATGTGCGGTATTGATCATTCTTGCTGAAAACACCTGGAGAGACGGACATCGTCACTGCTGTTCCCGCAGCCTGTTCCGAGCAAAAAATGTCCCCACCGGAATCCAGTGAGGACGAGTCCTTAGAGCATGATGTGTCCAATATCGATAGGCGCGCCGCTTGAATCTGTAACATTTTGCACACATCTGTACAAAACGGGATTAGCTGCGCGCTCCCGTGGAAAGTTTCCGACAGATCACTACATAGATTCGGAGGGGTTAGTAACTGCTTCCGGCACCGAACTCTGCCGGTATTAGACGAGCAAAACGACTCAGATCGATTCCATCTAAAGGAGTAATGTAAAGCTGTTCTAGTTGTGTGCGAATATCCGCACGCTCTGGAGCACAACGGTGACGCATTTCTACTGTTTGCGACAGTCCAGCGAATCATCCTCACCGGTTTTACCTCGAGGAAGAGGACGTCCAAATGGGCCCCATAACAAACATCGAGTTCAATCCCGTAACTTATCTTTCAACACCAGGCTCGGGACGACAAATCGTTCTTTGTAAGCCAAAGCAGGCTTTCTACACGCAGGGCAGTGCGGCTGATTCGGTGTTTTATATCAAGTCGGGCCGCGCCAGACTCACTGTCGTGTCTAAGGGAGGCAAGGAAGCCACAGTGACTCTCTTGGCGCCCGGGGACTTTGTGGGCGAGGAGTCGCTTGTCGGAGCAGACGAGATTCGCAAAGCCACGGCTTCCGCAAGCACGTCCTGCATCGCCGTGAGGATTGATAGGCAGGAAATGATCCGCGCCCTCCACGATGAGCGTACTTTCTCTGATTTCTTCCTGAAATTCATGTTAGTCAGGGCGATGCGCACTCAAGCTGATTTGATCGACCAGTTATTCAATTCCAGCGAGAGACGATTGGCACGCTCGCTCTTGTTGATGGCTGATTTCGATAAACCTGGAGTGCCGGAGCACTTGATCCCCAAGATTACTCAGGAGACTCTTGCGGAGATGATCGGTACAACACGATCACGGGTTAGCTACTTCATGAATCGATTTCGCAAGCTCGGATATATCGAATACAAAGGCCGCATCCACGTTAACAAATCGCTCCTTAACGCGTTTCTCCGAGATCGATTACCGGAAGAGAATACTTCGAGGCCTAGACTGCTTGATCCGCCTCCGAGTGCGTCAAGAGCGGCCAAACGAATGAAGCTTCTGTAATCGGTGCGTAGACTTGATCCTATGCCCCAATGCCTGATGGACCATTGATTGCAACTACGAGGTCTGTCGGATGAACGGGCTTTGCCAGGATCGGAAAGTCATGTCCTCGGGGCAGCGCTAATTCGAGCAGATCAGATGTTTGCGCTCGCCCTGACAATAGCAATGTTTTACGGTCAAGTTGTCTTGGCTGCTCGTTATTGTGTGGTAGCATCCCACGCAAATCGGGTCTATGCTCGAATACTCCTGATCCGATCAATTGTGGCTGCATTGGGTGATCAAAATAGCTCAGACCTATTGTCTACACAACTGACACGATGTTCTAACGGCGCGCGAATGTGCACTTGGAGGGTATCTAAATCAGTTAACACGACGACGTTTTCGTGTCAGTCCGTTCATGACATTTGAAGCACAAGTTCAGGATGGACACCTAATCTCATTGAGCGGTTTTATGCATGTCACTTGGAGCAGAGGTTCCCGTTACTTAAGGGCATTGAGTCGAAACCAGTGAATCGATTTGCAGATGGAAGGTAGAACATGAAAGTCGATCTGTCCCTTTATGAGTTGGAACTGGTTAAGCGATTGTTAACCGAGCGATCAAGACCACCATTGCCTGCTGATCCTGAAGTGGGCTTACAACTTACGAGATTCAGCGACTGCGCTGAGAAGGCTCTCGAATCACGGAATCCAGTCGTTGACGGCGTGTTGCTCAAAATCCACAAAGCACTCCATAAGTTATGTTCTGATTATGGCGACTAATGCCCTATCCAACATCCTGCACAGAGGTTTTGTTAGTGTTGCGCACGGTCTCTAAGCTTAGATAGCCATCTTCGAGGGTTTGGGGAAGCGGGTAGTGGGGGACACCGTAATGAAGGAACAAGATATGACTCTCAATAATGCCGGACAGACACATAACTGGGAAACCGACGATTTGCCGTTGCTGCGACGCTTGATGTCCCGGCCCCCAGAAATAGGGCAACGCCAGATGCAAATCATCCGCAAATTGCTGGTATTCTTTCGCGAACTGTGACACTGTTCCTCAATCGCTCCAATCTCAAGTATCTTCCGAGCCATGAACAAGTTTTTGCGATTCTACGGTGAGACGAAACCCGGGTGAGTCACGTCCAGCTAGGTATCAGTTCACGCCAGGTTTTAGTCTAGCTCGCAACGTGTCTTCTTTAACCGAGCTTCGGGGTGCCAGCAAGATGAAGAATTCTGTCCTACTCATGATCGGTGGCCGCTCGATGTGCCGAATTAACGTTCCGAACGTGAGATGCGCGTGAGAGCCGTCATTGCGCTCTACTTTCCATAGCTTATCCATCTGTCTCCAATTTGTTCGTTAGTTATACTATACGCTGAGCTCTATTTTGCGGATGTTCGAGTAAGACGGCTCTCGGGAGTGTCCCTCGGGAATGCAAGATATTCCTTGGGGAATGAGCCTTCGGGTGACTAGCGGTTCCCCTTACACAATCCCCCGATGTGCGGTGTTGCGCCTTTGATCGGCCAATAGAGGCATGCGCGGACTCGCGGGGCACACATAGCAAATGACCTGCCCGAGTTTAGGGATGACGTCATCAATATTGATTCTTACCAGAATGAGATGTGCGCTGTGGACACCGCAGATTGGCGGGTCCGAGTAGTTCTTACTGAAACACCGGGGTGCCATGGATCACGATCCGAACTTAGTATTATTTGCGCCCATAGTAGCACCGTGATTGAATTCGTGAATTAAGTAGCGTGCTTTAACCGTCTACAAAGTGCAGAATTGAGAGTTACTCACCTTTCATAGCTAGCGAGGAGCATGACTTAACAGTTTCGCCGAGTTGTGTGCAATCGGATACATCCCTTTTCCATACGATCGTTTCCTCTGATCTATAGAGGAGATAGTCTGAACGCCACATTGCACCCCAGGGCAATTCTGTTGATATCAAGTGACTCCACAGTCCTAGAGAGGGTTTGCGCTGCACTAGGCTCACCTGGCAAAGGATTATTCAACGTGGAGTCCGCACAAGGGCTATCTGACGGCTTGGACCGCCTTTTGAGGAAAGGAATCGCCGCTATCCTTCTCGAAATGTCTTTGTCTGAGGGAAAAGGGATCGAGACGTTTGACAGGTTATTTGCTGCCGTTCCAGACGTGCCAATTCTCCTCATCGTTCACATGGCCAGTGAAGCTATTGCAATAGAGGCCGTCGGACGAGGAGCCCAGGACTATCTCCTGTCCGATCGCCTTGACAGATATTCAGTATATCGAGCGATTCGCAATTCAATCGAACGCAAGTCCATTGAAGATACGCTTTTCGTGGAGCGAGACTGGGCCCAAGTCACCCTCAACTCGATTGGGGATGCGGTTCTGTGCACGGACATTGCTGGTCAGGTCACTTATCTCAATGCGGTCGCAGAGGACATCACCGGCT
>JBEKVS010000352.1:0-6109 GCA_049513795.1 Occallatibacter sp.
GATTCCATAACCGTGCAGCGGCCCGAGCACATCGAGCGTCTTGAGGACCATCAGGGCCAGGGTTCCCTGCAGAACATCCGATTTCGAGGCCATTGGGTCTACCTTTTGGTTACCAACATGAACTATGACACACTTCATTTGGGAAAGCAACAGGTAAGAATCGCATGGGCGGAAAATGGGTAATCCTAGAGGATCGCGACGAGGGTACGAATTCAAGGGTGTGCGGCATTGCGGGGCGGGGCTAAACATTGCGGGCGCGATCGTGGACGGTTCGCACCTGGAGGGACGATCTGCTTTGAACCAGCAGACCGTCAAGGCTATGGCAGAGATAAGCCGGTCATGTACCGGCCCCAGGGAACCGCCTGCGCGAGTTACTCCGCGCGCAATGCTTCTACTGCGTTGACGCGGGCGGCGCGCGCGGCAGGCACAGCCGAGGCGATGACCGCAGCAGCCAGGATGACCACGGCGGCCACTACGAATGCGAGCGCGCCGGGTTGATGCACCTCCGCGACATACCTGCCGATGGCGCCGGCGAAGGCAATGCCAACGATCATGCCTGCGGCCACGCCGATGCCCGCGATCACCGTTCCCTCCAGAAGAACGCCGGTGAGGATGTTGCGCGGCTGGGCGCCGAGAGCCATGCGGATGCCGAACTCGCGCGTGCGTCCGCTCACGGAAAACGCGAGAACGCCGGCCACGCCGACCACGGAAATGAGAAGCGCCACGGCCGCGAATCCGCCAAACACAACTGCATTCAAACGGTCGGGGGTGAGAACTTCGGCGCGGATATCTTCGAGGGTGCTTGCTCGCTCAACCGGCTGGTCTGCGGACATTTCGTGGATGGTGCGAGTAATTGCGGGGACGAGGGCGTAGGGATCCTGTTTGGTACGGACAAAGAGTCGGCCTTGCCATCCTTCCTGATCGGAGGGTTGATAGATGGCCATCGAAGGGGATGGGATTATGTTTTCGTCGTCGATATCAGGCACGACACCGACAATCTGGCGCGGCTCATAGCTGATGCCGATAAACTTCATCACCGGGTCGGTCCAGTTCATTTCACGGCCAATCGCGTCCTGGCCGGGGAACAGAGACTTGGCGACGCTCTCGCTCACGATCACCACGCGCTCTGAGCCTTGCTTGTCGCCATCTCTGAAATCGCGGCCTTCGAGAAGCGGCACGCCGAGAGTGCCGAAAAATCCGGGCGAGACGGACCGGAACCGTGCGCGCAGATCGGCCAGGCCATTCTCGCGTTTCGCGCCCTGCACCGTAAATGCAAATTTGATGTTGAGGCCCTGCTCATCGCGCCACGGAACGCTGAAGCCGGTCGACACGCGCTCGACGGCCGGCAGCGTTGCGACACGGCGCTGCACTTCATGATAGAAATCCTGCACCTGTTCAGGTGTTTTTCCGTAGGACATCACGGGCAAATTCACGGCCAGAACGTGCGTGGTATCGAAGGGAGGGCGGGTTTTTTCCAGTTCGTAGAGGGTCCGCATGAGCACTGCGGAGCCCGCAAGCAAAAGAAACGATGCGGCGATTTGCATGACGGCGAAGACGCGCAGGCGACGGCTGCTGCTTCCCGTGACGCGCGTTCCGCCGGTGGCGAGGCCGCTGTTGCGCAACGAATCCATGGAAGGCAGGCGCGGAATGTAGGCCAGGAAAACAGCCGCGACCAGAGCCAGACCGACCCCGAACCAGACCAGGCTGAAGTCAAGCGTCATACCCTGGGCACGCACGGAGAAGCGCGCGGCGTAGCGACCAAGCACGGCCACCATGGGGACAGCGATCATGACAGCCAGAAGCGCGCCGCTGCCGCAAAGGATTAGGCTCTCGGCCAATAGCGACCGGCGTAATGCGGCCCGGCCGGCACCTAACGCAGAGCGGACGGCTAACTCCGATTCGCGGCGGACGGTGCGTGCGAGCACAAGATTAGCGACATTGGAACTGGCGATGACAAACAGCAACCCCGAAGCTGCAAACAACACCCACAGGATCGTGTTGGCTCGAGAATTGATTTGCTCGTGCATGCGCGTGACAGAGATTTGGAAATGGTCTTCGGGCTTATAGGTTTCTGGATGGGCGGACACAATTGACCCGTAGGCAGTTTGCAATTCGGCGCGCGCGGCATCGAGAGTGGCGCCGGCAGCAAGGCGCGCGAAGACTTCGGTCATGCGATGTTCGCGGCCCGTGACCATGGTGGCGGATAGATGGTGCGGGCTGGTGACGACATTGGCGATGATTTCAGTCGCAACCGGGTACGGAATCGATGGCTCAAGAACGCCCACGATAACCGCGGAGCGGGCGCCCATGATGCTCTCAAGCCGGACCGTTTTGCCGATGACACCGGGGTCGCCGTGCAGCGACTCGCGCCAGAATTTATATGTCAGCACGACCGCGCCGGTGGCGTTGGGTCCATCATCGGACGGTGTCAAGAGGCGTCCCAAGACCGGGCGGAGGCCCATCACCTGGAAGTAATTGCCGTCGACGACGCCGGCCGGAATCTCACGCGGCGTGCCCAGTCCAACAATGGTGAAGTCGATCTCGGAGAATGTTCCGAGTTCCTGTATGGTCTTCAGTCCTGTGCCGAGGTCCTTGATCTCGGGAATGGAAAACGTGGCATTGGCCATGCCGATGCCAGGCGCGCTCTGGCGTACATAAAGAAGCCGGTCTTCGTCGCGATTGGCCAGCGGACGCAGCAGCACGGCGCGCACCACGCTGAAGATTGCCGCATTGGCGCCGATGCCCAGAGCCAGCGTGAGGGCCACGGTGACCCACAATGTCGGCACTCTCGATAAGGAGCGGAAAGCAATTCTCAAATCGCGAAGGAATGACATGTCGACCCTCCATTCGGCTATCGGGCTTGGCCATCATTTTAATCGGGAACAGCGGTGGACGGGGAAAACTTCAGTTGACGAATACGTTGATATCAACTAAGGTGATCCTGTGTCAAGTGCAAAAACGCTTCCGTACGAGACAACGCTTCTGGTGCGGGATTGCTGTCTGTGCCTTCACGCGCAGCGAGCGGCGCGAGCATTGGGGCGGCGCTTCGATGAAGCACTGCGTCCGTTCGGGCTGACGAACGGGCAGTTTTCACTCTTGATGTCGCTGAATCGTCCCGAGCCGCCGCCCATGGGCCCGGTTGCTTCGCTTTTGGCCATGGATCGAACCACGCTGACTGCCGCGCTGAAGCCGCTGGAGCGGCGCGGGCTGGTCAAAATTTCGCAGGACCCCGCAGATCGACGGAGCCGGCTTTTAACTCTTTCTGACTCGGGACGAACGCTGCTCGCTCGCGCGGTTCCCGTGTGGGAAAAGACTCACCGCTTGATCGAGCAACTTATTCCGGATGGAGATCCCGAAGCACTGCGCAGAGGCTTGCGAGCGCTGTCTTAGAGCGAGACGGCGATGAATCAGGAGATTGCCCAGTACGTCAATAGGAAATGGAGACAAGGCAAGCAACCTGGCTTCGGCCCAGGGCACTAATTCGCCTTCAATGCTGGCTGAACTGCCAACTGCTTCTTCGCCTCTGTCAACATCTGCTCGACTTTGGCTCTCCCCTGGTATTGCGGATCGACCGCCAGAAGCTTCTCCCAGACAGCGATTGCGCCTGCGCTGTCTTTCTTGCCCTGTAATTTGACGAGCCCCAGGTTGAAGAGCGTGTTGGGATTGTTGGGCGCGAAAGCGAGCGCCTTGTTGAACTCCGCAATCGCAGAATCGGCGTTTCCGGTGTACCAGTAGGCGGTCGCCATATCGGTGCGGACGTCCGCGTCGGAGGGCTTGACCTTGAGGGCTCGCGCGTAGAAATCGATGGCCGCCGGATACTGCTGCGCGTCGTAATAGATGTTGCCAATGCTGGTCAACAACTCGAAGTTATCAGGATCCGACTTGAGTCTGTCCAGAAGCGGCGTTGCCTGAGAATCGGCCATCTCTTTCAATTGGGCCGGATTTGACGATGCGGCCTCGGAACTGGCTGCGGCGCTCGGCGGCATCGAGATAGCGATCGTCTGCACGGAACTCATTCCTGATTGCGATGCGCGGATGGTCCAGCCACCGGCGACGCCTGCCGCGAGACAGATGAGCGCCAGCACCGTGGCCTGCGTTCTTGTCCACTGCTCAATTTGGCTTGGGTTGATGTCCGTCATTGCTTCGCGCCTCCTTGGGCCGCGAGTTGAGGGGCCGCGTGTTGAGGAGCCGCGTGTTGATCGCCCAGTGATGTGAGGACATCGGCCATGAGCTTTTCCACCGTAGCTCTACGGTCTGAGCTCAATGCAGGATTGGTCTTCAGCAATCGCTGCCAGGCGGCCAGAGCGCCCTTGCCATCCTGCTTGCCCTGCAACTTGATCATGCCCAGGTCGAACAATGCATTGGCGTCGTTTGGGTCATAGCTCAGCGCGCGATTCAGTTGCGCGAGTGCGCCATCGACGTCGCCATTGCGGTAGAGGCTGGATGCGAGCTTAGTGCGCGTGGCAACATTGCCGGGGTCGACCTTGACTGCCTTCTGGTAGTAGGCGGCCGCCTCCTTGAACTGGTGCGTTGAATGGTAGATGGCGCCTACCTCGACGAGCACGGCGCTGTTGTTGGGGTCGGTCTTCAGCTTTTCGAGCAGCGGGGCTGCTTGCTTGTCGGCCATTTGCTTCATCTCTTCGAGCGTTGGCATTCGCCCGCTGATCGCGCCGGCTGGGTGTCGTGGCCGTGCGGGGTTCACCGCAGCTTGTGCCTGCATCGGCGGCATGCTTTGCGCGCCGGGTATTTGCTCACTCACGCTCGCGGCCGCGGAGGCAGCAGGCGATGCTGCGTTGGCGGCAGATTGTGTCGCGGACCCGGGCGCTTGCGATGCCCGCGCCAGATAACCGATCGCCAGGCCGGCCAGAAGGCAGGCGATTGCCATCCCGTAGACCTGCCGGGCCCGCAACGATCGGCTCGCTGTTGATGCCGTGATTGCTTCGTTTGCCATGCTCTTCACTTCCCTTGCCGGGGCTGCTCCTAAGCCTGACGCGTGCGATTGCCGGGAGCATCGGCCATTCGCCAGGAATGTGCGCATTCTGTTTCGCGGACGGTCTTCGGCGCACACGCTCTTGCTCATTCACTGTAGCTGCGAAGCGGGAATGTCGGAGCAACCTGGATCACCGGGGTGTGTGACGCAGGTCACAATTTGCCGGCTCAAATTACTTGTGTGACTGACATCACATAAAGTGACCCTGCTCACCTGCAACTATGGTCGCATTACTTCGGGTGTCTGCAGATGTCTTGCACGGAGCTGATCTGGTTTCGAGAGAGTGACGGTTCTCACTTATGAATTCGATGAACACGAGATCGGAACAGCTTGGGGAAGTGATTTCAAGCCCCACATTCGGAGAGCGTCAAGCGCCCTTTTTCAATAGCCGATTTTGGGATGCGGCCAAACCATCGCCTCGTCCCGCAGCATCCGCATCAGTCGCAAACACGTCCGGCGTGGAGACTGAACTGAGATCAACGCAAGAAGGGTCGACGGCCCAGTTCAGTCGACCAGCTAGGAGGCTTTACCCAATGAAACGCCATCTACTCATCGCAACGATGTTCATGGCAGCCGCGAGTTTTGCGGCCGCACAGAACCAGCCGCCGACGTCCGACGTCCTCGGCGCCCACCTCAACTACGGCCGCGGTTGCGCAGCCTGTCACGCACCGCATAGCGGCGCATACGGCAACGGCGCTGCCAAGACCGCCGATTCCACTTCGGGTAGCTCCATTCTTTGGGGCGAAGACGTCGCCAGCCTGTTTGGCAAGACCATCCAATTTGGCGGAGTGAACGGAACCAGCAGTTACTCAGAGACGCTGCCCACCAGCATGACGGCCGGGACGCCTGACGTTTTTGGCGTACTCACCTGTCTGAGCTGCCACGACGGCAACTATGCCGAGGGCGCCATGATGAAGAACCAGGTCTATGAGACCCTTCCCGCGACCTACGGACATTACAACACTGTCCCCACCCTGCTCGGGAACGACGGCACCACGGGCGGAAACTACCTTAACGACCACCCGGTCGGACTCAATGCAACAGTAAGCTGCGGCGGCCCGTACAACTGGGATTGCACGGAGAGCGCAGGCGTGATCAGCATGACGGGGCCTAACTCCA
>JBEKVS010000353.1:0-6073 GCA_049513795.1 Occallatibacter sp.
CGTCGCAGACTTGACAACCGCTGAAGCATTCGTACTGCCAAAGCAAAGTTGGAGTTGTATCTCAGGTACATGCATGAATTCACGCGATTTATTTCATCCGGATTCCCACTGCCCTCAACAGTCAGACAGAGGGCGTCGATGATTTGACAGAACGCTTGTTGACATTCATTGATCGATTGACACTCGTCTCTCTTTTTTTTTTTCCTCAATAATGCATGGAACCAGTTTTTTGCAATCATCGAGTTGCGCATTCCTGAACATCATCGACTGAATGGCAGCCGAGTTGCTCATAACACTGGCGCACCTGTGATTAAAAGCAAGCGTATGCACGGAAGTTGATTCGAGTGGAAGAATGCCGTGACAACTTTCCCATCTGGATGGGTTGGTGAGCGGTCTTTGGCGTGTGAAGGTATGAGTGCAAGTTAACATTCGTTTCGTAGCATGAGCAGAGACGAGACCATCTTCTGACAGATATCGGTGATAGCTTGCGAATTGGGGGAGCTATGGTTTTCGAAGGTTTGCTGCAATAGCCGGATAGAATCGTCGTCGATGCTCGCCCGCCCCGCTTCTTCGTGGAATTCGCCACTGGAAATCTGCTGCGGAATCAACCGCCAGCCACACAGCTTAAGTCTCCGGATGGACACCCGTGATCTCGCCCGGACCGCATTGCCCTTGCCGTAAGAAGGTATCGTCGATACCTTCGTCCAATTGTTTCTTTTTGAGATCTCTGCTGTAATCGCTGCATCGCAGCCGATTCGATCGGACTCGAACGCTGTAGTAACGGGCTTGCTCGCCCAGCTTGCCCTTCAAGAGAAGATCCGCGGTCATGCTTCCCTGTCAAGTGACCGCACACTATTTGCTTCCGTCCAGGAAGAATCGGAGTGGATCCCAATGGCGACGAAAGAGAAACAAATCCGAGCCGCGCTGGATCAGCATTGGTCGGCGTCTGCAGCCGGTGATCTGGAAGCGGAACATGCCATCTATCTAGAAAACGCTGTCTGCGAATATCCGCAATCGGGTGAACGAATTATCGGCAGAGAGAATCTAAAGAGCCTGCGCGGGCATCATCCAGGCCGTCCCAGCGGATTTACCGTGCGCCGCATCAGTGGCTCCGGAAATCTCTGGGTCACGCAATACTTGATCGACTACGAAGGAAAGCCCGTGTATACCGTCAGCATCATGGAATTTGAAAAAGGAAAATGCCGGCACGAAACCCAATACTTTGGCGACCCATTTGAAGCTCCTTCCTGGCGTGCCCAATGGGTCGAGCAAACCAGGCAGCCGCTCCCAGCTACGCCTGCGCTCAGCCCTCGGCAGGAGGCACCGGCAGGAGAAGGATGAGCGCAATCGAAATTCAGCGTATGGCGAAGCTACTGTCCGTCAATGTCGGCCTTCCACGTGAAATCGAGTGGCAAGGCAAAGTCGTGCGCACCGCGATCTGGAAGCGTCCCGTCTCCGGGCGTGTCTTTGCCCGGCGGCTCAATCTGGACGGGGATGGCCAGGCCGATGTAAGAGGACACGGCGGTGAGCAACGCGCCGTTATGGTTTATCAACTCGAAGCCTACCGGTATTGGGCGCGCGAACTGGGGCGAAGTGACTTCGAGCACGGACAGTTTGGAGAGAATTTCACCGTTGAAGGTCTGCCCGACGATGAGGTTTGCATAGGGGACCGATACAGGATTGGCGCCGCGGTTTTTGAAGTGACTCAACCCCGCGTCACGTGCTATCGCCTCGGAATTCGCATGGACAATCCGCAGATGGCGGCTCTGCTTGTTTCGCATCGCC
The DNA here is from genome assembly GCA_049513795.1 of Occallatibacter sp. Classification (GTDB taxonomy): domain Bacteria; phylum Acidobacteriota; class Terriglobia; order Terriglobales; family Acidobacteriaceae; genus Telmatobacter. The sequence goes on from JBEKVS010000353.1 coordinate 1,786, forward strand.
GGCCAGGGTTCTATTGCCGCGTCATCACGGAAGGAGAAGTTGGCGCCGGAGACGAAATTCAGAAAATTGCGGATGGACCGGGCAAGGTCTCGGTCGCTGAAGTTGATTCCCTGCTCTATACAGCGAACCATGATCTCGAACGCATAGCGATTGCTGCCCGCATCCCCGCCTTGAGTCCGGGATGGAAAGGCTCATTCGACGGCTTTCTGCAAGCAGCAAAGATTGGAATCCACAGTGGCAATCCAGGACTCACACCTTCTATTTCTTCCCAGCCTGCATGGCACGGCTTCCGGTGGGTGAAAGTAGTCGAAGTGCATCGGGAAGCCGGCGAGGTCGTCTCAGTTGTTTTGGCGGACCCGGAAGGGTCGCCTCTTCCACCGGCGCTTCCCGGTCAGTTTCTGGTGCTGCGCTACCTATCTGACAAGAATTTACCGCCTGTCGTGCGCAGCTATTCTATTTCCGGCGCTCCGGATTCGGGTACGTATAGGATCAGCGTGAAGCGCGGAACAGGTTCAGGCAGCCGGCATCTTGCTGACGCTACGCGAGTGAATGACAGGCTCGAGATCAGTGCGCCACGCGGCGAGTTCGTATTGCGGCCGGGAAAGCGGCCAGTTGTTCTGTTGAGCGCCGGAATCGGCGTAACTCCGGTTCTTTCGATGCTCCACTCTATCGCATCTGGTAGCGCAGAGAGTCCACGGGAAGTGTGGTGGATCCATGCTGCGCGTAGCGCAAGGGAACATGTCTTTGCCCAGGAAGCCCGGCAGTTACTCGCCGCTATTCCGGGAAGTCATTCGGCAATCGCCTACAGCCAACCGGGACCGACTGACCACCCTGGCAACGACTTTTATATTCAAGGGCATTGGAACCGCGCAGAGTTGGAGAAACTCGCCCTTCCTGTCGAGGCTGACTTTTATGTGTGTGGGCCATCCGGCTTTCTGAAAGATATGAAACGCGATCTCGTCTGTTTAGGGGTGCAGCAAGATGCGATACATCACGAAGTGTTCGGGCCCGCGGACAGTATTGAGCCAGGTGTGACGAGGACAGATGTAAAGCCCCCGCATTCTCCAGTTCCACTGGGAACCGGGGACACGGTGTCATTTACGCGAAGCGGTTTAACCGTGCCATGGGACGGCCGGTTCAAGAGCATACTTGAATTGGCTGAGGCATGCGACGTCCCCGTCAGGTGGTCTTGCAGAACAGGCGTGTGTCACATGTGCGAGTGCGGCATTCTGGACGGCCGCCTCCGGTACGCGCCAGAGCCGCTTGATCGGCCAGCCCTGGGCAACGCCTTAATCTGCTGCTCGATACCAGAATCACCCATCGAGTTAGACCTATAACCCGATACTAACTTGACTGTGGGAAAGTGACACTTGCGCACATCTCATTCCGCATCGGATTTGCGAGCGATGCACAGGGGCATGAAACCACGGCTGGGTTACTGACATCCAAGATGCAGCGTGCAGCATTGGCTTCGCACAGCGATGCCGAGGCTTCTCGAATTTCAGGGAGGACGAAGGTGAATACATTACGAAATGTTTTGGCGCAATCGGAAAAGGATGGCATCGCGCTTGGTCATTTCAATGTCGCTGACCTCTTGATGTTGAAGGCGGTGATCAGCGCCGCGGCTGAAACCCGCGTGCCGGTGCTCGTCGGCGCGTCCGAGGGAGAGCGAGAATTCCTGGGAACTGGCCAACTTGCCGTTCTGTTCAAAAGTTTGCGCGACGAACTTGACGTGCCGGCATTTCTCAACGCGGACCATACACATTCACTGGCCAAGGCCGTGGAAGCGGCCAAAGCTGGCTTTGATTCCGTGGTGATCGATTTCTCCGCGTTGCCCTTCGAAGAAAATGTGGCTCACACCAAGGAGACCGTTGAGGCGATTAAGGGCATCAATCCCGCCATCGTGGCGGAGGGAGAGATAGGCGATATCGGAACGGGATCTGAAATCCACGAGACAGTTCAGAACGGACACAAGAGCCTGACGACGCCTGAGGAGGCAAAGCAGTTTGTTGACTCGACCGGAATTGATGTTCTCGCTCCCGCGGTCGGGAACATGCACGGGATGCTCAAGAGCATGGTGCAGGGAACGGCGAAAAAGCATCTGAATATCGAAAGGATTTCCCAAATCAAGGCGACTACCGGCATCTTCCTGACCTTGCACGGCGGGTCTGGAACCGACGATGACGATTTTCGCAGAGCCATCGCCGCAGGAATCAACATCGTCCATATCAACACCGAACTACGGGTCGCATGGAGGCAGTCCCTGGAAGAAAGCTTAACCAGACAACCCAGCGTAGTTGTGCCGTATAAAATCTTGCCGCCTGTCATCGATTCGGTGAAACGGGTCGTGAGTTCGCGGCTGGCTCTGTTCAACGCGTCCCGATCACAAGTGGCACGATAGCCTCCTCGACCCTGCGCACAAGAAGGCAAGGCCCCATGCCGCCTCTACGGCTGAAGGCGGTTCGCGGCGGCTACTCGCCCATACCATAGGCCGGAGTTCTTCACCGTGCGCTTCTGATCGCGAAAATCGACGTAGGCGAGACCGTATCGCTGCGTGTAGCCATCATTCCACTCGAAGTTATCGAGAGCGCTCCAGGCGTGAAACGAACGTACTTTGGCGCCGTCTTTGATAGCGCGCGCCAATTCTGCAAGCTCGGAGCGAAAAAAATCGACGCGACGCGTATCCGGGACATTGCCGCCCTCGCGATCGTAAGGAGTGTCGAGATAGCCGCAGCCGCTTTCCGTAATTTCGATCGTGGGAAAGTTGTACTCGTGCGAGATCTGCATGACGAGATCGTAGATGCCGTGCGGCCAGATCTCAAGGCCCCCATCGGTGATTGCGCCTTCTGTGGGCATCTCAGAGATGAACTGGGTGTAATCGTTGCCGCCTGCGCCTGTGTCCTGGGTCTCGGTGGCGAGGCTGCCGCCCCCGCCACGAGCGGCTGCTCCGGCCGCCGAAACGAAACGCCGCGTGTAGTAATGAAATCCGATCCAGTCCAGCGGAACCTGCATGATCTTCTCGTCACCCGCACGGAAACCCATTGCGTCGTAGGGAACGTCTCCGACGAATGCATGCGGGTACTTCCCGTTCATCGCGGTCTCTAAAAAGAAGAGATTGTTCATCGCGTGGTAGCGCGCCGTGGCAGCTTTGTCCGCATCGCTCTGCGTCTTTGGATACGCCGGACTCATGCCGTAAGCGCTGCCTACCGTTGCCTTCGACGACGCGGCCTTGATCGATCGAAATGCCTCACCCTGCGCGAGGTTGACAGTGTGTGCGGCTTTGAGAAAATCCGCGTATTTAGCTCTGCCTGGAGGAAAGACGCCCGCGCCGTACCCGAGATTGGTAAACGTCCACGGCATGTTGAACGGCGCCCACACGGTGATGCGATCACCGAGTTCTTTGGCCAGGATTCCCGCGTAGTCTGCAAAATATCCGGAGAGATCGCGGTTGGGCCAGCCGCCCAGGTCCTCCAGCCCCTGAGGAAGATCCCAGTGATAGAGGGTGCAGAAGGGACGAATGCCGGCTTCGAGCAGCACATCCATCACACGTTTATAGTGATCGATGCCTTTCTGATTGACTGCACCCCGGCCCGAAGGCTGAATGCGCGCCCAGGAGATGGAGAAGCGATAGCTCTTCTGGTTGAGCCGCTTGAGCATGGCGATGTCTTGCGGGTAGAGGTGATAGTGGTCGCAGGCCACATCGCCGGTCCCTGCGCCGCGAATCTTCCCAACCGTGTGCGTCCATCGATCCCAGATCGATTCACCCTTGCCGTCTTCATTCCATGCGCCTTCAACCTGGTAAGAGGCTGTGGCCATGCCCCAGAGAAATCCTTCCGGAAAGCGCGCCTCCTGAATCGCCGACTCCGATATTGCACCGGGAGACGAACCAGGAAGTTGATCGGCAGCAGGTAAAGAAGCAATGGAAACATCCTCTCGATTCATTGCTACGCCGGCCGCTGCCGCAACCGAACTGGCTACAAACTGACGACGGTTCATTGTCCAAACCTTTCGCTATTTGGATCTGTCAGAGCTGAGCTACATACACCTATGACTCGGGTTCAAAATATATTGCGTAGTCCTGCCCTTGGATTATGTCCTGCCCTTGGATCATCCACAAACAGAAGCTCATGTGTCCAATGAATTGATTGACACATTTTGATAACCTCAGGTTATGGCGCTCGAACTGAATGATTTGCGTTCGTTTCTCGTCCTCTCGGAGCAACTCCACTTCCGGCGCGCCGCGGAGATTCTCCACGTCTCTCAGCCGGCGCTTAGCAAACAGATTCAT
>JBEKVS010000354.1:0-6069 GCA_049513795.1 Occallatibacter sp.
ACTACCGCGAGGCCGTCCAAGAGGCCGATTGCATGCGTGTCGAGCTTCGGGCGCATTGTAAAGCTGTTGGCAAACATATAAACGCCGATGCCCAGCCATGCGACCGAGGTTCCCGTCACCCTCTCCCAGAACAATGCTCGCTCATGTCTAGCCATCAAAGCCGCCGTCTCTTCCCGATAAGCTTCACGATTTTCCGGCTGCGGCAACCGCGCCAGCAACCGCTCACGCAAACTGCTATTTCCCTGTTCCATAATTCCCTCCACTCAGAATTTCTTTCATTGCTTTTTTTGCGTAATGCATGCGGGATTTGACCGTGCCTTCCGAACAGCCAACAACCTTCGCAATCTCAGAGACCGAGAGATCCTCAAGAAAATGCAGCACCAGCACCTCGCGATGCTTCAGCCCGAGTTCGCTCAGAGCATCGTGAATCGCCGTCGCGTCCTCATTGGCGAACGACGGCTCTTCGGCTTCCTCAAAATCTTCGAGCTCAATCGCCTCGGCTCGCTCTCGCGAAGTATTGCGCCGAATCCGGTCTACAGCGATCCCATGCGTGATTGAGTAGAGCCACGATCGAAGAGCGCCGCGATCCTTCAGCTTGCCAATGCCGCGAAAAGCCTTGATCCATACTTCCTGAAGCACGTCCAGTCCGTTGTCAACACTGCCAGTCAAACTCGTTGCGTAGTAGAGCAAGGGCCGCTCCATGGCTGCGACCAAGTCCTCGAATGCTCCGCTCTCGCCTGCCTGGCAGCGCAGGGCGATCCATTCATAGAGCATCCGATCTTGCGCGTCCATCTGCATTCATCTCTTATGTCGAAGGAAGGGCGTTTCAGGTTCAATTGAGTCAGGAAGTTTTGTGTGGAGGGCAGAAAAAAGGGCCATCCGCATAAGCGAATGACCCTATCGTCTTGCCTGAACTCAAAGGCGGCGAAGCCGCGTCTGCCCCACCGCAGGTGGCTGCCCCACTTTCGCAGGTGGTTAGGCGGGTGAAGGCGAGCCTTCCGGGAAGCCGGGGCCGCCGCGGGTTTCAGGTTTCAGCACCTGTTGTGGACTGCCACCACCGCTGTCGCTGGGCGAGGCCAGCACGGAGCGAAGCGGCGGCAGTTCTTTGCCTTCAATCAGCATGCGCACTTCCTCGGCGTCGATCGTCTCGCGCTCGAGCAGCGCCGCACCAATGCGGTGCATGGCGTCGGCGTGAGACTCGACCAGCGAATGGGCCGACTGGTAAGCCTCGTCGATCAGGCGGCGTACCTCAAGATCGATCTGGCGGGCTGTCTCTTCAGAGAAGTCGCGATGCTGCGCAATCTCGCGGCCAAGGAAGATCTGCTCTTCCTTCTTGCCGAAGGTGAGCGGACCAAGGCGGCTCATGCCGTACTCGCAGACCATGCGGCGGGCGAGATCCGTGGCTGACTCAATATCGCTGCCGGCGCCGGTCGACATCTGGTTGAGGAAGATCTCCTCCGCCACGCGGCCGCCGTAGGCAATGGCAAGATTCGCTTCCAGGTACTCGCGTGTATAGTTGTGGCGATCGCCGGGCAGAAAGACCGTGACGCCCAGAGCCATGCCGCGAGGGATGATGGTGACCTTGTGGATGGGGTCGGAGTGCTCACGCAGGAACGAGACCAGCGCGTGGCCGGCTTCGTGATACGCGGTAACGCGCTTCTCTTCTTCCGTAAGCAGCATCGACTTGCGCTCGGCGCCCATGAGGACTTTGTCCTTGGCCAGCTCAAAATCGTACATGGTGACTTGCTTGCGATTCATGCGGGCTGCATTGAGCGCGGCTTCGTTCACCATGTTGGCCAGGTCGGCGCCCGAGAATCCCGGTGTTCCACGGGCCAGCACATTCAGGTTGGTGTCGTCGGAGACGGGCACCTTCTTCACGTGCACGCGGAGGACTTCTTCGCGGCCACGGACATCGGGCAAGCCGACAACAACGCGGCGATCGAAACGGCCGGGGCGAAGCAATGCTGGATCGAGAACGTCGGGGCGATTGGTCGCGGCGACGAGAATGACGCCATCGTTCGACTCGAAGCCGTCCATCTCGACCAGCAACTGGTTCAGTGTCTGCTCGCGTTCGTCATGTCCACCACCGAGACCTGCGCCGCGATGACGGCCCACGGCATCGATTTCGTCGATGAAGATGATGCAGGGCGCGTTCTTCTTGCCCTGCTCGAACAGGTCGCGCACGCGGCTTGCGCCCACGCCGACGAACATCTCGACGAAGTCAGAACCGGAGATGGAGAAGAAGGGCACGTTGGCTTCGCCGGCCACAGCGCGGGCCAGCAACGTTTTGCCGGTTCCCGGAGGCCCAACGAGAAGTACGCCTTTGGGGATGCGTCCGCCGAGCTTCTGAAACTTCTGCGGCTCGCGCAGATATTCGATGATCTCTTTCAGCTCTTCCTTGGCTTCGTCCACGCCGGCCACGTCTTTGAAGGTGACTTTCTTCTGCTGCATGGAGAGCAGGCGCGCGCGGCTCTTGCCGAACGAAAGCGCCTTGTTGCCGCCCGACTGCATCTGCCGCAGCATGAAGAACCAGATCGCGCCAAGAAGCACGAACGGCCCGATGTTGATGAGCAGCGGGATGAGGATGCTGTTCTGCGGCTCCTTGATGTTGACCGTCACCTTGTACTGGCGCAGGTCCTTGGTCAGGCTGTCGTCAAGATTGGCGGTGATGGTGGTGTGGAATTCGTCCTTGGCGCCCTTCAGGTGGCCATGCACTTCGGTACCCTGAATAGTGGCATCCTGCACCTGCCCAGCCTCGATCTTGTCGAGCAGATCGGAGTAGCCCACTTCCTGCGCCTTGCCCATGCTGGAGCCTCGCTGCACCACAGTCCAAAGGAGCATGAGGCAGACCAGGATAAACACCCAGAACATGATCGTTTTAACGGTCGAATTCACCAGAATCCCTCTTTCTGGGCGGAGTCAGAATCCGTTCTCTGGACCGACTCATCAACCCACAACAGCCACCCAAACCAGCCAACCACTTGAACCTTAGACGCTTGAAGTATGACCAAAGTCGCTGAAGTGCAGAACTCCCAGCCGCGGACACGAACAAGGGTCCGCCTTGATGAGCAGTATTTCAAATTGTACTCCCTGAAAAGGAGAACTGGCACTTCCAGATTTCCAATTCTTATCCGGCATCCGTGGCATTGAAATCACTCGAAAGAGGCATCGCCAGCGACATCCACAGCGCCGATTCGGGCATCCGTGAGCGGCGCCACCAGCGACACCAAAATTCCCGGCTCCGGCTCCAGCTCCACACCCTTCATCCAGACGATGCGGCCGGCCACTTCAAGCACCGGCCAGACGGCCCTGCTGCTGCCTGTAACTCGCATCCGTTCAAGCACTTCCTTCACTTTGCGCGGACCGCTGGAGTAGCGCAGCAGCACCCGGTCGCCGGGTCTCCAGTTGCGCAGTCTGGCTTTGGGCGGGTTGGGATCGGCGTTTCCAGGCGCCACGGCCGCTTTAGCCTCAATGCGCAGGCAGACCCCAAACGCCGGCGCTTCAATTTCGCCAGGAATCGCCAGTTCATACTCCGCAGGCGCACCGGCTCCGCCAGTCGGCGCTTCGACGGTGAGCCGCAGCTCGCGCGGGGTGCGCTCGGCGCGTAAGCCCTGGGACAGTTCCCTTCTCTGGCCGGCTCGGCCTTCGAGCGCCAGGATGCGCAGCGTCTCGGTCGACGGATAATCGAGCGACAGGCCAAGTTGCGACACTGCATGGCGAAGCAAGCGTCTTTGCAAAGCCGGAGCCAACGCCGCCAGCCGCGTCGCATCCAGGGCCAAGGCTTCGCCGGAAGCACGGCCTCCGCCCCGCACCGGTCTGCCGGTCATGACTATCTGGGCAGCGACGCGGTTGACCTCCGCTCGCCACCAAGCCTCCTCGCCCCGAGCCAGCTCCGCCATCTGCGCCAAATGTTCCTTGAGCCGCGGGTTCCAACCCTCCAGCAAAGGCAACAGTTCGTGGCGGATACGGTTACGGGTAAAGGCTGCATCTCGATTCGACGAGTCCTCGCGCCAGTCCTGGCCGAGCGCTTTGAGGTACGCTTCGACCTCGGCACGGGTAACGGCCAGCAGCGGGCGCAGAATGCGGCCTTCGGCGTATTCGACCACGGGATGAATGCCGCTGAGCCCTTCAGTCCACGCGCCGCGAAGGAATTTCGCGCACACCGTCTCCGCCTGGTCGTCCAGGGTGTGCGCCGTAGCTACGGCGTCAACTTCTCCCGCTGCCATCAACTGACGGAACCAAAGGTAACGCATCCGCCGCGCTGCTTCCTCAATTGACTCGGAGGCTCTGTCAGCTTCGGCGGCGACATCCACACGCGCTTCAAAAAAAGGAAGTTCAAATTTCGCGGACAATTTGCGGACAAAATCCAAGTCTGCATCGGCTTCCGCGCCGCGCAAACCGTGATGCAGATGGGCGACATGCAACACCAGGCCAAGCGGGACGCGGCGCTCGTTCAACGAACGCAACAGAGCAACCGAGTCGGCTCCTCCAGACACGGCCACGGCCAGCCGCAAGCCTGGCTTGAGCTGAGACGTGTCCAGCGGGAGCATGGCCTTTGGCGAAGCAGGCATTCGAAAATCATACGGCTTGCGAGGCACGATGGTCTGGTGCCACTCTGGCGTCATCTGGCGCACTGGATTGCCCTATACTGGGCTGCATGCTGGAGACACGCCTCGCCACCGTTGCCGACGCCGCACTGATTACCGCGCATCGCCGCGCCATGTTTGCCGCCATGGGCAGCACACCGGCCTCGATCCTTGACGCCATGAGCCGCAACTTCGAGCCCTGGGTGGCGCGCATGATTGCAGAAGGCAAATACACCGGGTGGATCACGCACGAGTCAGGGCGAGCTGTGGCCTCGGCCGGGTTGCTGGTGCTCGACTGGCCGCCGCACCCTCTGGATCTCGCAGGCGAACATCGCGGCTACCTGCTCAATGTCTTCGTCGATCCGGAGTTTCGCCGCCGCGGACTGGCTCATGCGCTGGTCGACCGCTGCCTGGCCGAAGCACACCGACGCGGGTTGCGCGTGATTGCCCTGCATAGCTCAGACGCCGCACGCAGTATTTATGAAGCGCTTGGCTTCCGCGCCACGAACGAAATGTTCTATGTGGAGCAGGTGGAAGGGTAACTCCGACCCAGACATATCATCCCTCGATGCTATCCCGCAATGGACGAGCGGCCGAGGTCTGAAGGACGCCGCGGCCGATCCGCCTTTTTTTATTGATACGTCAATGAAAGTGCGCGTACTATCCGTTTCCTAAGGTATCCGGGCCAGGTATCCCGGCTAGACATCCGGGCTCTTTGCACGGGCAAGTTCAGAGAGCCCGCCGGTAAGTCACCCGATCGAAAACATCTTTATGGAAAGCATCAAGGAGGTCATTATGCGTACTTGGAACGTTCGCGCCGTGTTATGTGCGAGTCTTGTATTCGCTTTACTTTGTTTCTCACCTTTTCTTCCCTTTTCGCCGCGCGCGGGCCAATTTCTAGTTGGAGCCGCGGCGCTGCCGGCTTATGGCGGATGCCTTCCGCCCTCCCACGCGGGAGTTAGCGTATGCGCGCCAAGCCCGCTGATCCTTGATTCGGTCGATACCCCGTTTCAGGTGACAGCGGCAGCCAGCAGCGGCGTCGGCGAAGTTGTGACCATGGAGGTATGGGCCGACGGGCACAAAGTGACACAGGCGAATGGAACGCCTTTCAATGCGCCCATTACCCTGGACACCGGGACGCACACACTCACCGTGAAGGCTCTTGATTCGACAGGCGCAACAATCGATTCGGCGCCAATCTCATTAACCGTGAACACCAATGACCAGATACATTGCTCTCCTCCCAGCAGTCCCGGGGTCCATGTGTGTCAACCGCAGGCGGGCGGGTGCCAGACCTCTACTTACGTCACGGTGGTAGCGGCCGGAAAGGGTGAGAGCGGAACAGTGAGCAGGATGGAACTGTGGGCCGCCGGAACCGATTTAGCGAACTTCCCCGGAGACCAGATCAACACCAATCTGTTCATCGAGGGTTATGACTATGTCACGATCTACGAAGTCGATAGCCATGGAAACACCATTAAGT
>JBEKVS010000355.1:0-6056 GCA_049513795.1 Occallatibacter sp.
CGTACTTGCTGCGAGCCCGAGCGCTTTGTTTCGCTGCAGGGTGTGCCGGTTCCAATCCAGGATGCGCTCGCCCGGGGTTGAAGCCCACTCGAATCAATTTGGCTGTGGGGGTGAAGAAGAATCTTTTTTCTTGCCGAAGAGGCTTGAGAGGCCGGTCTTCTTGAGGATGTCGGCGCCTTTGCTGCGTAGAGCTGCGGCGTTGCCCTTCATCAGGCCGCTGACATCCGCGGTGATGACGGGATTCTCCGCTGTGCCGGTGATGTCAATGGGGATACCGGTGGCAGTCGACGGTTTGGAGGCAGCCGATGTGCTGTTCAACTTGGTGAGGATACTTACGCCGAGTTTATTGAGTCCCTTAGCGCTCGTGATTTTGGTGATCAAGTGGAAGTTGAGTTCGCCTGAAGGAGACACGGTGCCGCTGCCGGTCGACTCGCCGAGCGCGGGAATGACCGAGTAGATGTTCGTGGTCTCGCTGCCTGATTTTGTTATGCGCATGTCGGCGCGGGCGATGTCGATGGCAGTGGTATCGCCGGTCTTGATGCCGGCCTTGGCGGCGATGCCAACGATCTTGGAGCCAATGTCGTACCCCACCAGCTGCGTATCTTTGATCTCGTAGGAGCCGGCGATGACGTTGTCTTTTGCCGTGCCCTTGATGGCGAAGTTGGCCGACAGGGTTCCACCCTTGAGGACGGCGCCGTTGGGAAGCTTCACGCCGACGGCGGGCATAAGCGCCTGCAGCCCGTCAATGGGGACACTTTGGGCCAGCAGCTTGAGATCGAAGACGGGCACGTTTGCGGCCAGTTGATAAGCGCCTTTGATGTGAACAGCCACCGCGCCGGTCTGCAGGGCGAGGTCGGAGACCTGGCCACTGTTGTCTTTGAGGGAGTGGCTCACCTGATAGTTGATATCGACAGGATGCGGCGCGGCCTTGCCGCCTTTGAGCAGGATGAGGTGCTCGGCGTGGACTTTTCCGTCGCTGGTGACATTCATGCCGTCTGAGGCAATGTGGGCGTCGAGGCCGGCGATCATGGAGATTCCGGCCGCTGGGTCGACGTACCCGGCGACGACGGGGTCAAGATGTTCGATGGTGAGCTGGGCGTCGAAGGCGGTGGAGGCGGCGTCCTGCGGATTGACAGGCCCCACGTTTCCGGAGATCTCTACCTTGCCGTCGCCGGGCAGCGAGGCGCTCACCGTGAAGGGAAAAGCCTTGGCCAGGGAGAACTGCTCCAACTTGACGTCGAGATGGTCGTAGACCTGGGGATTTCCCTGCGAAGTCAGCGTTTCTATCGTGGCGTTACCGTCTTTGATGGTGATGAGGCCGACGGAGAGCTCGTCCAAGGTGGCCGGCTGAGTGGAGTTCAGAGAGCCGGCGCCATGGCTCAGGGTGGAAAAGTTCCAGGCGCCATCGTCAGCGCGGATCAGATGGATTTGGGGAGCATCGACCGCAAGGCTGCGCACAATCAGTTGCCGGTTGAAGATGAGCGGCTTCATCTGGACGCCAATGCGCAACTGTTTAGCGCTGAAGAATGGAGCCTGGCCGAATGCAGGGTCTTCGGCGATGGCCAGATCGTTGGCTACCAGGCTTCCGGTCATGACGGAGAGGCTGAGAGCGCCGAGAGTGACCTTGCGGGAAAGGGCTGCGGATAGCCGGCTCTCGATCAAGGGACGAAACGTGTTGGCATCCACGAAGAGGTGAATGGCCGCCGCTGCGAGTATCGGCAGCGCTATGACTACAGCCAAACCGATCTTGACCGACTTCTTCATGAATCCTCCGCGTCCAAGAACGGGGCTAATCCAACTTCAATACGCGCATTCGTTTTTCAATGGCCGCAATTCGATCACGGTGACCATCTATATCACGGTACCCATTTATGAAGACTAAACGGCAGCTCTGCCTCCATGTCTCGCCGGGTTGAGTTTTTCTCCGGGCTGTGAAGTCATGCTGGCTTCGGAGAATATCCGGAATCGAGGCAGCCTGCTTCCCGGGCATACCATATTCCTCGGCTGGCGGGAACTCGTGGCGATGCTCTACTCTTGCCACAGACGGCATGTTTCGATACCTCGCCCATCTCCGCGATGCCGCCGCGCAGGCGCTGGCCAACGACTTGTTCAACACGGCCAAGGCGGCGGCCTATTCCGGCATGCTGATGCTGTTTCCTGCATTGCTGGTAATTACCACGCTGCTGGCGCAGGTGCCGGAAGGACCGACGCTGGTGGGTGAGATCCGCGGGGCCTTTGAGCAGATTCTGCCCGCCGATTCGATGGACCTGCTGCAATCCTATGTGCTGAGCCGCAGCTTTCACTCGGCGCCGGTTTTGGCTTCCGCGGGCACCTTGAGCGTTTTTGCCGGACTGGGCATGATGCTATCGCTGATGGAAGGCTTTCGCCGCGCCTATCGTCTGCCTGTCGAGAATTGGAGCTTCTGGGGTCGCCGTGTGCGCGCGCTGCTGCTGGTGCCGATAGCTCTGCTGCCGCTTTCGCTGGCCACGCTGGTGGTGGTGTTCGGCCACCAGATTGAGGCCTGGATGATTGAAAATGCCGGTCATGAGATGCGGATTGCGGTGCTCGACCTGTGGCGCTGGGTGCGCTGGTCGATCGCCGTAGCCACCAGCGTGGCGGTGCTCAGCGCGCTTTATCACTTCGGCACGCGGCGCAAGGAACACTGGCTGCGGGTGGCTTCGGGCGCGATATTCGGAACCGCGATCTGGTTCCCTTCGACGCTGGCGTTTGGGTGGTACGTTACGCGCGTGGCCGACTACTCCATGTTTTACGGGTCGTTCGGCGCCGGCATCGCTACGCTGATCTGGCTCTACATCTCTGCCGTCAGCGTGCTGCTTGGAGCAGAGTTGAATGGCGCGCTGTTCAGGGAACGGCAGATGCGGATGGCTGCAAGCGAAGAATGCTAGCCGCCCTCCCCGCTTCCTTGACAACGGACAATGGGAAGGCCATTTGGGGTCGAAGAAGCGGCGCGGTCAGAGTACCGGACAGAGTACCGGGCAGAGGCATGGTTCATCTTCCCGCGCGCAGTTCCCGTCAACAGGCCCCGTGTACAATGAAGCTGCCCCTACGCCCCGAATTATTACCGCAATTCAGCCCTTTTTTTACGGAGCTTCCGCACATGCCGTTCGAACTCAGCCTGACCGATTCCCCATCGCAGCGCCGCGCAAAGATTGTCGCCACTCTTGGACCGGCCTCCAATACCGAGCCGGTCTTCCGCGAGCTGGTGCGCGCGGGAGTGGATGTGGTCCGGCTCAACTTTTCCCATGGCGCGCACGAGGAAAAGACGGCGCTGATCCAGATGATTCGCAAGGTGAGCCGCGAAGAGCGCAAGCCGCTTTGCATTCTGGGCGACCTGCAAGGGCCGAAGATCCGCACATCGAAGCTGAAGGATCATCATCCCGTGATGCTCAAGGCGGGCGGACGCCTGACGATTACGCCACGCGACGTGCCGGGCACGGCAGGCCTGGTGGGGACGACCTTCAAGACGCTAGCCGAAAACGTGGAGCAAGGGTCGCGCATTCTGCTCTCTGACGGATTGATTGAGCTGCGCGTGCACGACGTGGACGGCGACGACCTGGTCTGCGAGATCATCAACGGCGGCATGCTGGGCGAAAACAAGGGCATCAACCTGCCCGGCATCGCGGTGCGCGTGCCTTCGCTGACGGACAAGGACAGCACCGATCTTGAATTTGCGCTCAAGGCCGGCGTGGACGCGATTGCCGTTTCGTTTGTGCGGACGGCGGAGGATGTGCGGCTGGTGCGGAATCGGGTATCGGCGTATGGCAGCGAAACCTGGATCATCGCCAAGCTCGAAAAGCCGCAGGCCATCGAGCACCTGGACGCGATTCTCACCGTGGCCGACGGCATCATGGTGGCGCGCGGCGACCTGGGAGTCGAGGTGCCGCCGGAAAAGGTGCCGGCGATTCAGAAGTACATCATCAAGCGCGCCAGCGAGTTTCGCAAGCCGGTGATCACGGCAACGCAAATGCTTGAGTCGATGATCGACAATCCGCGGCCGACGCGCGCCGAAGTCTCCGATGTGGCCAACGCGGTCTACGACGGCACGGACGCGGTGATGCTCTCGGGCGAGTCGGCGGTGGGCAAGTATCCGGTGCAGACCGTCTCCATGATGGCGCGCATCGTGGCTGACGCCGAGCGGCACATGAAGGAGCAGAGCTACTCCGAACCGCGGCAGCGGGGCAGCAGCCTGTCGATTGCCGAGACCATCTGCGAGGCGACGGCGCACGCCGCCGACGACCTTGACCTGCGCGGCATTGCGCTGTTTACCGAATCCGGCGTGACAGCGCGGCAGCTTTCGAAGTACCACCCCACGTCGCCCATCTTCGCGCTCAGCCCGATCGAGGTGACCATCAACCGGATCAACTTGCTGTGGGGCACTACGCCGATTCGCTGTCCTAAAGTGAGCTCGACCGAGGCGTTAGTGGACGTGGCCGAGAATCTGCTGGAACAGGGCGGCTATGTGCGGCCGCGCGAAGTGATCGCCATTGTGGCAGGAACGCGCACCAAATCGGGGTCGACGAATTTTCTGCGTCTGCATGTGATGGGCGAGCATAACGCTGAGGGCGTGCGCTTCCTGGGAGCCAAAGAAGAGGAGCATGCTCCGATTCCGGCCGGGGATGCGACTGCCAGGGCCAAGCGGCCCGCGCCCAAGGCGGCGACGAAGAAGTAAGGTTGTTTGGCGATCGAAGCGAAATTCTTCTCGACTTCAGCGGCCAATTTCGGGAACTGACAATCCCCGGCAAATTTTTCGGGCCAATAAGTCTGCGACTTCCGTATGGCGGGGCACAGCTTCAGTTTTCCCGGTCGCCGGGTTGGACCAAAGGGAGTGCGAGCCGCCTTCGCGCTTCAGATAACAACCATGCAGCCGCAAGTGGCGCAGCAGAGACTCACGCTTCACGGAATGGTGACCGTCTCACGCAGAGCGTCGGGGGGAGCGCCCCGAAGCCCATCTTCGCGGCGGTCCTCTAAAATCAGCTGAATGGCCGCGCCCAGACTCTCGCGGCATTCGTCCACGGTGCGTCCCTGGCCGTTGGCTCCCGGAATCTCCGGAGACCAGGCGACGAACCAGTCGCCGTCGCGCTCGATGACCGCTGTGAACTCGTTCCGCATGGAACGAGTATAGTCCAGCTCCCGCTCTTAGAGAACGATGCCGGGCCGGGGCTTCCCCTGTCCCGCCTTGCGCAGGCCAGCCCGCATTGCGCAGCCGAGCAAGATTCGCTTACTTAGCCGCTAGCTGGCGCAGCACATATTGCAGTATGCCGCCGTGCTCGAAGTACTCGATTTCCTGCGGCGTGTCGATGCGGACCATTGCATGGAGCGTCTTTTTATCGCCGTTCGGGCAGGTAGCAACGACTTGGCGCACTTTCCCGCTTGCGAACCTCGAGTCGAGCATGGCCTTCAGGCCGGCGAAGTCATAGACTTCTTCGCCGGTCAGGCCGAGCGACTCGACGTTTTGTCCTTCTTCGAATTGAAGGGGCAAGATTCCCATGCCCACCAAATTCGACCGGTGAATACGCTCGAAGCTTTCGGCGATGACAGCTTTGACGCCGAGCAGATTGGGACCCTTGGCTGCCCAGTCGCGCGAGGAGCCGGAGCCGTACTCCTTGCCCGCCAGGATCACCAGGGGCACGCCACGCTCGGCATACTTCACGCTGGCGTCGAAGATGGACATGCCCTCGCCTTCGGGCAGCAGGCGCGTGACGCCGCCTTCGGTGCCGGGAGCCAATTTGTTCTTCAGTCTTACATTGGCGAAAGTCCCGCGCACCATGACTTCGTGGTTGCCGCGCCGCGAGCCGTAGCTGTTGAAGTCGACGGGCTTGACGCCATGCTCGGCCAGGTACTTTCCGGCCGGCCCGTTGGCCTTGATGTTGCCCGCCGGCGAGATGTGGTCGGTGGTGACGGAGTCGCCCAGCACGGCCAGCACGCGGGCACCCAGAATGTCAGTGACCGGCGCGGGAGTCTTGGTGATGCCGTCGAAGTAAGGAGCCTGGCGGATATAAGTGGAATCCGGCTCCCACCGATAGACGTCGCCGGTG
>JBEKVS010000356.1:0-6050 GCA_049513795.1 Occallatibacter sp.
TGAAGTTATCGAGTAACGCTCGGCTGAAAATCTCCCTGAACTGCATCCATAACGGGATTTCCTCGGTCGCTTTTGGGCGCCCTACTGTGATTCACGCACGTGGGGATGCCGACGCTCAGGCCAGCACCAGAAACCAGCCGAGCCGTTGTCACGCACCCCGGCGGTTGTCATGCAAAAAGCGTCCCAGAGGTCGAATTGGACGGAAAATCCGGGCTATCCGGTCAAGACGGGTTTTGTGCAACTTATTTATTATCTTAAGTTTATCAATGGATTCAATGATACACACAAAGGCGTGGCGGAGAGAGGGGGATTCGAACCCCCGGTACAGCTTTTGACCGTACAACGGTTTAGCAAACCGCCGCCTTCAGCCACTCGGCCATCTCTCCGCGCCTGTGAGGGATTATACCGGAAGTCGTGCGCGGCACGCGGAAATGATGGAGCGGAGCATGCGATACGCTTCCTGACCGACAGGCCGATTTTTCCTTTTCTGGAAATGGCCGGGGTTGTTAGATTCGCAGATGTGCACCTGCTCTTCCAGCCCGCGCGGCGCAAGATGCGCTTTCTGCCCCTGATCGCCGCCACCTATTTTATGGTGTCGGGCGGTCCATACGGCATTGAGGACATCCTGGGAGGCGCGGGCTTCGCCAAGGCAATTGTCATTTTGCTGGTACTGCCCTTTCTGTGGTGCTTGCCCACCGCGCTGATGATTGGCGAGCTGGCCAGCGCGATTCCCGCCGAGGGCGGTTTTTATGTATGGGTGCGGCGGGCGCTGGGGCCGTTCTGGGGCTACCAGGAGGGTTGGCTGTCGCTTTCGGCCAGCATCTTCGACATGGCGATTTATCCGGCCATCTTCGTTCTCTATCTGGGCAAGTTCAGCCCCGCGCTCACTAACGGCTGGCACGGCTACGCGTGGTCGCTGGCGGTAGTGGCACTTTGCTGCGCGTGGAATCTGCGCGGCGCGCCAGCCGTGGGTGAAGATTCGGTGTGGATGTTTGTTTTGCTGCTGGCTCCGTTTGCGGTGTTCACGGTTCTTGCTTTCTCGAAATACTTCGCGCACCACCCTGCGGTGCAATGGACGCAGCCGGCTTCCGAAGACGCGCTCTCGACGGCGATCCTGGTGGCGATGTGGAACTACATGGGGTGGGACAATGCCTCGACGGTGGCGCAGGAGGTGGAGAATCCGCAGCGCAATTACCCGCGCGCCATGATCGCGGCAACGGCCCTGGTGGCAGTGACCTACATTCTGCCCCTGGCCGCAATGGCCGTCGCCGGACTTTCACCCGGCAGCTTCTCCACCGGCGATTGGACCACGGCTGCGCGTTCGATCGGCGGTCCGTTGCTGGGGATTGCTGTTGTAGCAGGCGGTGCGATTACGGGCATCGGCATGTTCAACGCGCTGGTCATGAGCTACTCCCGCCTGCCCATGGCCATGGCGGAAGAAGGCATGCTGCCTCAGGTAATGGCCAAGCGCAACAATCGCGGCGTACCGTGGGTAAGTGTGGTGCTGTGCGGGCTGGCTTGGGGGCTGGCGCTCAAGCTGCCGTTTGAGCGCCTCATCTCTATCGATCTCATTCTTTACGGGACGAGCCTGCTGCTCGAGTTTGTAGCGCTGGTGGTGCTGCGAATCCGCGAGCCGCGGCTGGAGCGGCCCTTCAAGGTCGGCAACTTTTCGGTTGCCTGCCTGCTGGGCACGGGGCCTGCGGCCTTGATTGGCTATGCGCTTTACGCATCGCGTGACGAGAAGATTGTGGGCACCACGTCGGCGTTGCTGTTTGCCTTCGGAGTTGGCCTGCTGGGGCCGCTGCTCTATTGGGCTACAGCCCGGCCGCTGGCCCGGCGACGCTTGGCAGCTGCGTCTGCCGACGCCGATTGAGAGAGCTTGGCCGAAGCAGGTCGAATACAGCCGGGTCAGATCCGGTCGAGCCAGCTCCGGCCGGATCCGGTCCAGCTTAGCGTCTCAACTTGCCAGGCCGGACACTGGTTCATGCAATCACGGTTGCCGCAGCCGGGTTGGTTTTGCTTATCTGGAACATCTTGGCGGCCTTGACCACCTGGTCGCGCGCGTATGCGGCGTCGTGCCAGCCTTTGATCTCCACACGCTTGCCTTCAAGGTCCTTATAGATGGAGAAAAAGTGTGTGATCTCCTTGAGCATGTGGGGATAAATGTCGGTGTAATTCCATACGTTGGTGTAGCGGGGATTGTTTTTGCCCACGGCCAGCACCTTTTCATCGAGCACGCCCTGATCGAGCATCTCGAGCAAGCCGATGGGCCTGACCTCCTGCACGCAGCCGGGGAAGCTTGGCCCGGGGACAAGGACGAGCACATCAAGCGGGTCGCCGTCGTCGCTTAGGGTCGAGGGGATGAAGCCGTAGTCACCGGGATAGTGGACGGGCGAGTGCAGATTGCGGTCGAGCTTGAAGACGTGCAGCTGTTTGTCATACTCAAACTTGTTGGTTCCATCTTTGGGTATTTCGATTACCGCGCGAAACACTTCGGGGGAACGGTCGCCAATAGGTAGTTCCAAATAGTTGATCATCGCTGTATGCATCTCCTTGCATGGTGGGACGGGTGAAGCCGGCGCCGGCAGTTGAGCCGGGCGGCTGGAAATGTCCGGTCAGAATCCGGTCAGGGTCCGGTACGATCAAGGTCCAGTAAGGGACCGGTCATACTATAATCAGGGAAAATGAAGGCGCATGTCTATGTCACTTTGAAATCATCGGTGCTTGACCCCCAGGGCCAGACCATCCAGAACGCCTTGCGCAAGATTGGATTCGTTGATGTGACGGCGGTGCGGCAAGGCAAGTATTTTGCGCTTTCACTGGCCGACGGGCTTTCCGGCGATGCCGCCAGGGCGCAGGTGGAGCGAATCGCCAAAGAGGTGCTCACCAATCCGGTGATCGAAGAATATACCTATCGCATGGAAGAATAGCGGGACCGCGCGCGCAACAAGCCTCACGCCGGTATGCTGGCATCAGCCCGATGCTCTTGCACGAACAGGATCATGCGAACTCCAGAACTTCGGTCGCGACGCGCGGGTCGGCGCTAGAAGTTCTGCTCGTCTTCCTGCGCCTGGGTTGCACGTCGTTCGGCGGGCCGGTGGCGCATCTGGGCTACTTTCAAAAAGAGCTTGTCGATCGCCGCAAATGGTGTAGCGAAGGCACGATGGCCGAACTGATTGCGCTGGCACAGTCGTTGCCTGGGCCGGCAAGCAGCCAGGTGGGATTCGCGCTTGGCATTCTGCGCGCAGGCTGGCTGGGCGGCCTTGCGGCCTGGACTGGCTTTACGCTGCCATCGGCGGTGCTGATGCTGGCTTTCGCATATGGACACGCACGCATCACAAGCGGGGCCGGAGCAAGCTTGTTGCACGGGCTGCAACTGGTGGCGGTGGCCGTTGTGGCGCAGGCGGCTTTGGCCATGCAGCGCAGGCTGGCGCCGGATCGCAGGAGGATGGTCTTCGCGCTGTTGGCCGTGGCGGTGGTCCTTTTTGGCCCGGCAGCGTTTTCCACGCTGATTGCCATCGCGGCCGGCGCGGCCGGCGGGCTTCTTTTTCTGCGTGTGGACAGGAGCGAACAAGAGCAGCGAACTGCGCGGTCTTTGCCCGCGCGCGATGGGCTCATTGCCGCTGCTTGCTTTCTGGTACTGCTGGTTGTACCGCCCCTAGTCTCGTTGCTCGTTGCAGGCCAGGGACTTCGAGTCTTCTCGGCGTTTTATCGAACCGGCGCGCTTGTCTTTGGCGGCGGGCACGTGGTGCTGCCGCTGCTGGAGCACACGGTGGTGGCGCGGGGCTGGGTCACGCAGCCTGCGTTTCTTGCCGGATATGGCGCAACGCAGGCGTTGCCGGGGCCGCTGTTTACATTCGGCGCATATTTGGGCGCGGTAGTTCGCCCTTCGCCATCGCCGCTGCTTTACGGGATGATTGCGCTTATGGGAATCTTCACGCCCGGGCTTCTTGCCATGGCTGCGGTTCTACCTTTTTGGAGTGCGCTGCGGGCGAACATTTTGTTTCAGGCGGGGATACGCGGCGTGAATGCGGCGGTTGTTGGCGTGTTGATGGCCGCGCTCTATCAGCCTTTGTGGACCAGCACGATTCATTCTCCAGTTGACTTCTGGGTTGCCCTGGTGGCGTTTGCCGTGCTCACGCTTTGGAAAGCGCCGTCGTGGCTCGTCGTCGCGGGCACGGCGGGCCTCTATATGCTGATTTCCATCCGCTGAGTTCTTCTTGCGGGATGGTGGCTTCTTTCTTGTTGGCCTGTGACCGCAATTTTGAGAGGGCGAGCGGAAACGGGAAGAAGCGGCAACGATGCAGCTGCGCGGTTTATGCTGAGAAGTTGGGCGCCCCTGTTTCTGGCGGCCGCGCGTGAGGAAGCTTTCCGAATGACCGAACCCATCGATAACGATTCAGGCATGGCAACAACATCCTCGGCCGCGGCGCCTGTGGCGACCATCGCTACGCTGGGACAGCATGAGGGCCAGTCGGTGACCCTGCAGGGATGGCTTTATAACCTGCGCGAGAGCGGCAAACTGCTGTTCCCCATCTTCCGCGACGGCACGGGAACAATTCAGGGAGTGGCGCACGTGAAAAGCGTTGCACCGGAAGTCTTTGAGGCGCTCAAGGGTCTCACCCAGGAATCGTCTGTGATTGTTACGGGAAAGGTTCGGGCGGACAAGCGCGCGCCGGGCGGCTTTGAACTGGACGTCGAAGACGTGAAGGTCATTCAGCGCGTCCCTGAGTCCCTCCCTTACCCGATTACGCCTAAAGAGCATGGTGTTGACTTCCTCATGGAGCATCGTCATCTGTGGGTGCGCTCGCCGCGGCAATCGGCCATCTTGCGCATTCGCGCGGAGATCATGCGATCGGCTGCGGAGTACTTTGACCAGAACGGATTCATCCGCACCGATCCGCCGATTCTGACTCCAGCAGCGTGCGAGGGCACCTCAACGCTGTTTCCAGTGGACTACTTCGGCGACCCGGCGTTTCTGACCCAGTCCGGTCAGCTTTACATTGAGTCGACGGCGCTCGCGCTGGGGAAGGTGTATAGCTTCGGGCCCACGTTTCGCGCGGAGAAGTCAAAGACGCGGCGGCATCTGACCGAGTTCTGGATGATCGAGCCCGAAGTGGCTTATTGCGACCTGGATGGCCTGCTGGAACTGGCGGAGAATTTCCTCTCCCACATCGTGCAGAGCGTGTTGAAGAATCGCGCGGCTGAGCTGACGGTAATTGGCCGCGACCGGGCCAAGCTGGAAGCGATTCTGCCGCCGTTTCCGCGGTTGCGCTATGACGATGCTGTCGCGATGTTGAACCAGGCGCACAAGGACGGTCATCTTGAGGCGCCATTCGAATACGGCAACGACTTTGGCTCTCCCGACGAAACCTGGCTAAGCTCGCAGTTTGACCGGCCGGTGATGGTGAATCGCTACCCTGCGGACGTGAAGGCGTTCTACATGGAGCCGGACCCGGTCGACCCGCGGCTTGCGCTCTGCGTGGACGTGTTGGCGCCGGAAGGCTATGGCGAGATCATCGGCGGGTCGCAGCGCGTGTCCTCTTATGAATTGCTGAGCAGCCGCATTGACGAGCACAAGCTGCCGCGCGAGGCCTTCGAGTGGTACCTCGATCTGCGCCGCTACGGAAGCGTGCCGCATTCAGGGTTTGGCATGGGAATTGAGCGGGCCGTGGCGTGGATTTGCGGACTGGATCACGTGCGGGAGACAATTCCGTTTGCCCGGACGCTGCATCGGATTTACCCCTGAAGAAAAGCAGCTAACAAAGAAGAGTGGGTTGTATCTCCTCCTGAGGCAGACGGCTCCGCCGCCAGACCCAGGGGTGCTATGCTTGCGGGTCATCTGTTCGGCACGAGGAGGGTGAATTGAGAAAATTAGTCGTAGTGGCGGCGGCTGCATTAGCGCTTTTGGCGGGATGTCAAAAGCAGGGAAACACGGCGGCCAATATTCCTGCCAGTTCCAAACCGAAAGGGCCGCCATACCATATCGCGTTTGATATGAAGGCAACCAAGCCGAACGCGGCAGGGGTCACCATTCCGACGATTGAATA
>JBEKVS010000357.1:0-6050 GCA_049513795.1 Occallatibacter sp.
AGAAAATAGCTGGCGATGGCGACGGCCAGGGCTGAGCCTTCTTCAGGATCGGTGGAGGAGCCGAGCTCGTCGAGCAGGACGAGGGCGCGCGGCCCGGCGAGGCGCGAGAGACGATCGAGGTTGGTGATGTGCGCGGAGAAGGTAGACAGCGCGGCCTCGATGGATTGCGCGTCGCCGATGTCGGCAAGGAACTCGGTGAAGACAGGAAAGCTTGCCGCGGCGGCGGGCACGGGCAGACCGGCCTGGGCCATCATGGCCAACAGAGCGGTGGTCTTGAGAGTGACGGTTTTTCCGCCGGTGTTGGGGCCGCTGATGATGAGTTGGCGATGGGCGGCGGTGAGTTCAAGGGAAAGGGGAACGACAGCGGCATTCGGACTGGCGCCGTTGGAGCGCAGGCGCTTCTCAAGCAAAGGGTGACGGGCGGCTTCGAGCAGGAGACAATCTGGCGTGATGGCAGGCGCGACGCAGTCGAAGTCGCGGGCGAAGCGGGCGCGGGCCTGCAGGCTGTCGACGAGCGCCAGCACGCGCGCACCCTCTACTAGAGCCAGCGCGTGCGCGCCGACCTGGCTGGTGAGTGCGACAAAGATGCGGTGAATCTCTTCGTGCTCTTCTTCGAAGAGCCGGACGAGCTCGTTGTTCTGCTCGATGGTTTCGAGGGGCTCGACATAAACCGTCTGGCCCGAAGAGCTGACGCCGTGCACGACGCCCGAGATGCGGCGCTTCAGCTCCGCGCGGACAGGGATCACGAAGCGCTCGCCGCGAATGGTGATGAGGTCTTCCTGCGTGGCGCCGTCGGAGGAGAGCTTGCGCAGCGCGGAGCGGAGGCTCTCTTCGATGATGCGCTGCTGGCGCTCCTGCTCGCGGCGTATGCGATTCAGCTCGGGCGAGGCGTTGTCGGCGAGGGAGCCGTCGGGCTGGATGGTGCGCTCAATTTTTTCTGCGAGCGGGCGCAGGCTGTTGGTCAGGTTGGCCGACAAGCCTAAAAGCCCGGGCAGCTTGCCAGCCAGGCGCGCCGGTGGAGACTGGAGCAGGGCCTGCCAGGCGGCGACATCGTTGGCCAGCCGGGCTATGGATTGCAGTTCGGAAGCTTCGAGCGCCGCGCCAGGGATTTGGGCTTTGGCGGCGAATTCTGTCGGGTCAAAGAGGCCGCCGCAGGGGATGGAAACCTGCTCGTCCAGGATCAGACGCATTTCGGCCGTGAGCTGGTGCTGGCGGCCGATCCAATCTTCGTCGCTAGAGGGCTTGAGGTCGAGTATGGCGTTGCGGCCGACGGGGGAAGCGGCAAAGCCGGCCACCAGGGCGAGCAGGGGCTCCCATTCCAGGGAGGTGTAGTCGGCGTGTTCGACTGGAGACGGAATGGGATCGAGGAGCGGCATGTCCAGAACTCATTTTAGGCGGTAACTCATTTTAGGCGGTGGATGGTCGCGGTATAGGGACGAGCTCTCCCACGTCTCAAAAGCGAGACATGGGGCACCCTGCGACAATGCGCTGTAAGGAGATCAAAGCCCAAATCGTGAAGCTCTTGCGCTAGGACGTCGAGGGAGATGAAGACGGCGTCGGCGTACTCGGCGCCGAGGAAGGTGCGGCGGAGGGTGTGGAGCTGGACGCCGGTGCTGCGGCTTCGGTTTTGGCGGCGGGAGACTTGGTCTCGGCTGAGTTGGATTCAGTAGCGGATTCGGATGCGGGCTCGCTGCTCTTGGCGGCGTAGTCGTTCACGTACCAGCCGGCGCCCTTGAAGTGCAGCCGGGGCGCGGTAAGCGGGCGCTCCAGCAGGCCGTGGCATTTGGGGCATTCGAGTTCGGGCTCGGCGGAGAAGTTCTGGATTTTTTCGAAGCGGTGTCCGCACTGGGTGCAGCGATACGCGTACAACGGCAAGGCGCAAGTCCCTCCGGGGAGAAATCACCCACTTTATCTATTGTATCGGCAGGGCGGGAGATCACTGCAAAGTTCCGCCCTGCTCCCTTGAAGGCGGCGCCATTCTTTGCTCAGAGGCGCGCCCTGCCGTGTCGAAGAGGTAATTTGAGCATTTCCGAAATAAACCGGGCTATCTCGCGCTGATCGGTACGGACGCGGTCTTGTTTTCCCAGGCCAGGGTCAACGATCCCTTGCCGCCGCCGTTATCCGCCAAGGTGTACTTCAGGTTCTCCACCAGCGAGGGGGGAGCGGAGGTGGTCATCTTGACGCGGCCCAGATCCATGGATTTGTCGTACTTGGTGCCCCACTGGCCGGTCTGCTTGTTGACCACAAGCACCCAGTTGTCGGGGTCGGCAATGTCCACGTAGAGGGTGTAATCACCCTTGGGGACGGCCAGGTCGCCGATGTGGATGTCGCCGTCCACATGCATCTTGGTGGCGGAGTTGGCGCCGGCTCGCCACACGGGATAGGTAGGGTCGCCGCCGATCTGGCCGTCTTTGGTGAAGAGATGGCCCGCGCGGCCTTTCACTGCGGGCGCACTGTAGGTGATGGTGATGGCCTTGCCGCCAATGGTTGCCGACGCCGTTTCGGCAGGGCTTTTGGGCGGGCCCTGCGGCTGGGCGGCCAGAGTTGCGGCGATGAGCAGAAGGCCGGTACAGGTGAGAAGTTGCTTCATGGCGTGTTGCTCCTTGGGGGCTGCTGTTGGGGGCGACGCCCCTTTTTGCTATGGACGACGCCAACCCGCTGATTGTCGCACCGCAGCCTCCGGTTGGGAAACCGCGCAAAGAAACTGCCCCCGGAGAAAGCAAACTCATCTGGCTGTTATGATGCGGCGCAGGGCATTGCATGCAGCAGAGACGCGACGGGGTATCGGCTGGTCAGAAGTTCCGCACTGCGCTGCGGGAAGAAAAGCCATTGCAGGTGGCGGGAGCGATCAACGCTTACACGGCGCGGCTGGCGGAGGCAACGGGATTCAAAGCAATTTATCTCTCCGGCGGCGGCGTGGCAGCCAACTCGCTCGGCCTGCCGGACCTGGGCATCAGCACCATGGAAGATGTGCTGACCGATGTGCGGCGAATTACAGACGCCTGCAGCCTTCCACTCCTGGTGGACATCGATACGGGCTGGGGTGGGGCATTCAATATCGCCCGAACCGTGCGGTCGATGATCAAGGCGGGCGCGGCGGCGGTGCACATCGAGGACCAGGTGGGTGCGAAGCGCTGCGGGCATCGGCCCGGCAAAGAGCTGGTTCCGGCAAGCGAGATGGTGGACCGCATCAAGGCGGCTGTGGATGCGCGAACCGATGAGCAGTTTGTGCTGATGGCTCGCACCGACGCGCTGGCCAACGAGGGGCTGGCCGCGGCCATTGATAGGGCGCAGGCGTATGTCGCCGCGGGCGCGGACATGATCTTCGCCGAGGCGGTGACGGAGTTAGGGCAATACACGGCGTTTCGCGCGGCGGTGTGGGTGCCGATTCTGGCCAACATCACCGAGTTCGGCCAGACGCCTTTGTTCACTCGTGATGAGTTGAAGACCGCGGGTGTGGATATCGTTCTCTACTGCTGTGGGGCGTATCGAGCTATGAACGCGGCGGCGCTGAAGGTGTACGAGGCAATTCGCGCCGATGGAACGCAGAAGAGCGTGGTGGGGCTGATGCAGTCGCGGGCGGATTTATATAAGTATCTGGACTATCACGCGTATGAAGAGAAGCTTGACGAGTTGTTTGCAAAGGGCAAGGTATAAGCGGGAGTTAGGGGAAACGGAGTCTTAGCCGTTGCTGCATTTGCATTCCCTCGGCGGCTAAAGCCCCGCGGATTTTGAGGGGAACTTTATGTACGGGCTGAAGCCCGTACCCTTCAAAGCAAAGCGGTATGCAGCGTTGATGGCGACGCTGGATGCAGAGTTGATATTGATCGTTTTTCAAACTCCATTTGTGCGGAGGATCGAGATGAGCGAGACGGGAGTTATGCAGGCGCCGACGTTCAAGGCGAAGAAGTCCGTGGCACTTTCCGGCACGCCGGCGGGCAATACAGCGCTGTGCACGGTGGGACACACGGGCAATGATCTGCACTATCGCGGATACGACATCAAGGACCTGGCCGCGCATTGCGAGTATGAGGAAGTGGCGTATCTGCTGGTGCATGGCAAACTGCCTGATGCGGTAGAGCTTGCCGACTACAAGGTCAGAGTGCGGTCCTTGCGGAGTTTGCCTGTCGCGGTGAAGCAGGCTCTGGAACTGCTGCCGGGGTCGACGCATCCGATGGATGTGCTGCGCACCGGTGTGTCGGTGCTGGGCTGCGTGGAGCCGGAAGGCGCGGCACATAGCGATGAAGGCGCGCGGGCCAATGCGGACCGGCTGCTGGCTTCGCTGGGATCGATGCTGGTCTACTGGCATCAGTTTGCGCGCAAGGGAAAACGGATCGAAGTGGAGACGGACGACGATTCCATTGCCGCGCACTTTCTGCATCTGCTGCACGGCGAAGAACCAAGCGATGCGTGGACCGCCGCGATGCAGACTTCGTTGATTCTGTATGCGGAGCACGAGTTCAACGCGTCCACTTTTACTGCGCGCGTGATTGCAGGGACGGGTTCAGATTTGCATTCGTGCATTACCGGCGCGATTGGCGCGTTGAAGGGCCCGAAGCATGGCGGGGCGAATGAAGTGGCGCTGGAGATTCAGGAGCGATACGCCTCGGCCGATGAGGCCGAAATCGACATTCGCCGCCGGGTTGCGGAGCGCGAGGTGATCATCGGATTCGGGCATCCCGTGTATACCATCAGCGATCCGCGCAGCGACATTGTGAAGGAAGTGGCGCGCGGGTTGGCTGCAACCGAGGGCGATATGCTGCTCTTCGACGTTGCCGCGCGCATTGAGCGTGTGATGAGCGAAGTCAAACGCATGTTCCCGAATCTTGATTGGTATTCGGCGGTTGCTTATCACCAGATGGGCATTCCCATCGATTTGTTTACGCCGCTGTTTGTGATGGCGCGGACGGCGGGGTGGGCTGCACATGTGATCGAGCAGCGGCAGGATGGGAAGATTATTCGGCCTTCGGCGAATTACACCGGGCCGGAGAATTTGAAGTTTGTTCCGATTGGGGAGCGGGTTTAGCAAACATCTTTCCCTGGTCTCGGAAGCGAGACCTGGGGCACCCAGCATGGTAACTGGGTACGATCCCACCCTAGCCGCAAGAACAAGAACGCGGCGAAGGTGGGGCACCCAGATTTATGAACTTGGAGTCATGTTTGTCTTCGCATATCAGCAATGAGCGACCGGCGCCGGATAGGGTCTTAACTGACATTGCCGACTTCGCGCTGAATTACAAGATTGACAGCGAGCTGGCTTACTCGACGGCGCAGCATTGCCTGATCGATACGCTGGGATGCGGGCTCGAGGCACTCGAATATCCTGCGTGCACCAAGCTTTTGGGGCCGATTGTGGCGGGAACGGTTGTGCTCAATGGGGCGCGCGTGCCGGGCACGAAGTTTCAACTCGATCCGGTGCAGGCGGCGTTCAACAT
Source organism: Occallatibacter sp. (assembly GCA_049513795.1). Taxonomy (GTDB): domain Bacteria; phylum Acidobacteriota; class Terriglobia; order Terriglobales; family Acidobacteriaceae; genus Telmatobacter. Next base: position 5,436 of record JBEKVS010000357.1, read on the forward strand.
TGGCGCGATGATTCGCTGGCTGGACTTCAACGATACGTGGCTGGCGGCGGAGTGGGGCCATCCATCGGATAATCTCGGCGGCATTCTGGCTACGGCCGATTGGCTGTCGCGCGGCGCTGTTGCAAACGGTAAATCTCCTTTGCTCATGCGCGATGTTCTTACCGCCATGATCAAGGCTCATGAGATTCAAGGCTGCATCGCGCTCGAGAACTCCTTCAATAAAGTTGGGCTCGATCACGTGGTGCTGGTGAAGGTGGCTTCGACCGCAGTGGTGAGCCAGTTGCTGGGCTTGAATCGTGAGCAAACGATTGCCGCGCTCTCTTTGGCGTGGGTGGATGGGCAGAGCCTGCGCACCTATCGTCACGCGCCCAATACCGGCTCGCGCAAAAGCTGGGCAGCGGGCGATGCGACCAGCCGGGCGGTGCGGCTGGCGCTGATGGCGCAGGCGGGCGAGATGGGCTATCCCTCGGTGCTGACGGCCAAGACGTGGGGATTCTACGACGTTTCATTCAAGGGCCAGGAGTTTCGCTTTCAGAGACCGTATGGCAGTTATGTGATGGAGAACGTGCTGTTCAAGATCAGTTATCCGGCTGAGTTTCATGCGCAGACGGCGGT
>JBEKVS010000358.1:0-6050 GCA_049513795.1 Occallatibacter sp.
GATGCGGCAAACAGCGTGTGGAGTTCGTCCCGGTAACGATGGACTCCAGGTGCATCCCGCTCCGACACGAATGCCAGTTCCGCATCTACGTAAACGTTTGCGCGGATGTGCGTGCTCCTCTGAATTGATTGCGACACCCTGCGCAGCAGGTCGACTTGTTCAGCACCCGTTGCAATGGTTTCAATCCCCGCCCGAGCTTGCGCAGGATACGCCGCGTCAGCAACCACGATCCAGTTGCGATGGCCGAACAACGGCAACAGCGCGTCAAGCCGGCTTTCCCAATCCCCCGCAGTCGCCTTCGCCATCGCTCGATTCCCCTTTTGCCCGGCTATTTCAGCTCTTCGTCCTGACACACAGCCACCTTGCCGCACCGGCCGGATGCCATCAATGCATAGGCATCGCCAGCGCGCTCAAGGGTAAATCTGTGCGTAATGATGTCGGCGGGATGCAGGTTCCAGCGCACCAGCCGCTCCACCAACTCCTCCATCAGCCAGGTTGACGTGACCCACGATCCATACAAAGTCTTCTGGTCGTGAATCATATCCGGCGACGGATTGATTTCCACCTTTCCGCCTTCGCCAATGAAGGCAATCCGGCCCCACTTCCGTGTAGCCCGTATCGCGGTTGCGCGCGCCGCGGGATGCGCCGAGCAATCGACCGCCCGCTCCACGCCCAATCCGCCTGTCAGATCCTTCACCTGGGCAACATTGTCGGGCCCCGATGGGATCACCTCGTCGCAGATTCCCAGATCCATGGCAATCTTCATGCGCTCTGGCGCGACGTCGATGCCAATGATCTTGTGGGCGCCCAGCTTGCGGCTAAGTGCAGCCGCGGCCAAACCAACCGGGCCCAAGCCGGTGATGAGCACGGCATGATTGCCGTCGATGCCGATCTTTTCCAGACCCTCGTAGACAGTCCCAAATCCGCAAGCCACTTGCGCGCCGTCGGCATAGGAGAGTTCGTCTGGCAACGCGATCAGATCCTTTTCTTCGGCTAACAGGTACTCGGCCATACCGCCGTCGCGCTGCCATCCGTATGCGCGGCGATACTTTTCGCTGGTGCAGGAGATCATGTAGCCGCGGCGGCAATCGTTGCATACCCCGCAGCCGGAGATGTGATAAACAATCACGCGATCATCGGTCTTGAAGCGGCGGCAGCCTGCGCCCGTCTCGACAATCTGGCCGCACGGCTCATGGCCGGCAATCACGCCCTGATAGCCTTCCGGGCCTTTGCCAAGATGCTCATGGTAGATGGCGCGAATGTCAGAGCCGCAGATTGTGGACGCCTTCATGCGCAGCAAAACCTCGCCGTGCCCCGGTGACGGCACCGGCACAGTCCGCAATTCCACCGTGCTGTTGCCGGGCAGGAATGCCGCAGTCATAGTCGTGCTCATCAATTCGCTCCCGCCTGTCTCTTAGTTATCCACCGCGCCGCCGCACATCAATCCACTAACTCCGTCCCACCCATTCGAATACCTAAGGTGGCGTGATTTCACCAGCGACATCCCAGAGATCTTCCCAGGTTTGTCCATCTTTCCAAAGAAAGACCTGGCCTTTGATCAAGCGGCAATTGCGATCGATCGCGGCAATCTCGTGCATCTCCTCGTCACTCAACGGGTCACTGACGACGCCGGCAAGATTGGCACCATAGTGATGGATGGAAAACGGTATCGGCGTTTGTCCACGCTGCACCGCCCACTTGATGCACACCACGGCGGGATGAATTCGATGCCGCCTGGCGATCTCTACAATCACCGGATCGTCGATGGGCGATGTGTCTTCAGGCGTGCGATCGCGTTCGGGCCGCCCCGGCGATCCAATCGGGCAGTAACCAACCGGCTGAATGCCGTTTTCGATGACAAATTGAAACAGCTCCGGCTGCTGGAAGTGCGGATGCAGTTCCATCTCGTTGACCGCCGGCTTGATGCGCGCGTCCCGCAAGACAAGCTTGAGTTTTGGGATGGTCATGTTCGACGTGCCGATGTGGCGCACCAGGCCCATGTCCACCAGCTCTTCCATCTTGCGCCATGTCCTCATATAGCTCGCGTGGATGTACGGCTTGGCATCCGCGCTGCGCGAAGTTACGTCGCAGCCGGGCGGATGGAAGTTAGGAAACGGCCAATGCACAAGGTAGAGGTCAAGATACTCAAGACGAAGATCGGCGAGCGACTGACGGCATGAGGCGATCACATCGTCTGCCTCATGCTTGTCATTCCACAGCTTCGAGGTAACCCAGAGTACCTCGCGCGCCACGCCGCTGGCCTGGACGTCGGCCAGTGCCTCACCCACTTCAGGCTCGTTGCCATACACCGAGGCACAATCGAAGTGCCTGTATCCCGCCGCGGCCGCACCGCGAACAGCGGTCGCAACCTGCGCCGGCGTGACGTGGTCCGATCCAAAGGTTCCGAGGCCAATGGCGGGCATGGTGGCCCCGGTGCCGAGCTTCCTCTGCGGAATGGAAGCGGGGTCGATCGGGGCCAATCCGCTCTCGCTTGCGCGGTTCATTCTTGCTCCTTGTCGTCAGGTGCTTGCCGACAAGAAGGCTATCGCCCGTTACGGCAATTGCGCAATGGGCCCAAGCACGGCAAGCTTGTTTTACTCGCTGGCCCGCACCAGGATGCAGGTAATATTGTCGTGGCCGCCGGCCTTCTTGGCTGCGTCCACCAGGCGTGAACAGGCAACTTCGAGGGGCAGATCGACACTCAGCAAAGACTCTATGAAGCCATCGTTGAGCTCGCGCGTCAGGCCGTCGGAGCAGAGCAGAAACAGGTCGCCGGGCTCCGGCTCCAATTCGAAGATGTCCGGCGTAACCTGGCTCTGGGTGCCGAGTGCGCGGGTAATTACGTTCCTCAGCGGCGATCGCAAGGCCTCAGCGCGCGTCATGCGTCCCAGGCGCACCTGCTCTTCGACCAGCGAGTGGTCGAGCGTAATCTGTTCAAGATGGCGATTACGCAGCCGGTAGCAGCGGCTATCGCCCACATTCATCACCCAAACGCGGCGCTCCTCCACCAGCAGGCCCACCAGCGTGGTGCCCATGCCGTTGAGCTTCTCATTGCGCAGCGAGCGGGAATAAATGGCCTCGTTGGCTGCCGCAATGGCCTGCTCCACGAGCAGGATAGGGCTCCCGGACTCGACGCCATCCGCGGCTTGAGCTCTCTGGCTAAACGCTCGGAGCATCTCGTCTACGGCAAGCGAACTGGCGATCTCCCCAGCCGCGGCGCCGCCCATGCCGTCGCAGACCAGGTAGACGCCGTGCTCAACCGAAAAGCCAAATGCATCCTCGTTCGAAGGACGTTTGCGGCCGCGGTCTGAAGCGGCTGCAGCCGCATAATGGACAAGTGCCGTGGACAAACAACTCTCCCATCCTTCAGTCTACACATGTCCGCTCCGGCGGCGAAAGGGGCCTACTTCGCTTGCGCCGGGGTATCGGGAACAATACGGACCTCACCTCGATACAAGTGGTAGTCGGTGAACTGGATGTCGTTCAATTGGGCAAGCGCTTTGCCCGCGGAATCGATGTCGATTCCCTGGGAGCTCGCGACAGCGTGAACGGGACAGTTATACATTTGGCCGCCCATCGAAACTCGGCCATACTCCACCGCAATATTGGCCGAGGCTGTCGAACGTCCCGCGGTCGGGTTCGCCAGCATGGTCACTCGCGCGACATTGTAGGTTTCCAGATCGATGGCGATCTCGCCGTGATACGCGGGATATTGCGGGGGCACCCGCGGTCGAACGGAAACGAGATAATGTCCCCGCCCACGCGGTACCGCGTAATGAAAGACCGCCAGCGTGCCGATGCCATTGCGTTCCCAGCCTTTCCACGAAAGACCTTCGGAACCGATGTCCCCAAAAACCCCCGAGAGCATGAGGCCGAATTCGCCCCACGTGGTCAGGCCCGTGCCTGCGCGCTTGATCTTGGCTGCGTCGCGATTGTTGAAGATCTCAGCGCCGTGCACATAGGAGACTCTTACCGAATTCTTGCCGATGAGGTGGGTCCTCCGCTCCGGTTCCGACCTCTTGATAGGGGGAGCAGTGAGGTTGAAGATCAACTGGCCCTCGTCTTCTTCTGAGTCATCGAATTCGAGGGTGTTTCGTGTGGCAGAAAGGTCAGGCAAGCGGTGCGTTGTCGTTTCGAGAGATGCGATAGCCCGGCTGATGATCACCCCCCGCTCCTGGTCCGAAGGAGGATCTATCGAAGGGCTGTCTGATGGCGGCAGGTCCAAAAACGCTGAGTTATCGGCAATGGCAATGAGCGTCATTTGCGACTTGCGGCCGTGAAAATCAGCCAGCCAATGCGTCAGGCGGGTGAAGGTGGCTCGCTGAGTCAGTTCAAAAGAGGAAATGTGATCGACGACAAAGTCATCCGACTTCCCGTGCAGCCGGTTCAACTGGCCTTCAAACTCATCAATGCTAATTGGCTTGGCCGCTAAGGCGGCGTGAGCACACAGCACCAGCAATCCCAGCCACAGCCATCGACGAACCATCAGATTTCGCCCCAAGTCATCTCAAAAACGCAAACTCGCAGCGGCAATTGAAACGCAGGCCAGACGAGCCAACCAACCGGCAATGCCGATCCGACCACAATCAAGATGCGCTTCACAGATTCAGTCTATCGGTCCCTTTTACGCTCAATTGGCGTTGTGCGAATGAGCGGTCGCATAACCGCCAGTAAGGTCAGAGTGATTTCTCGGATACGTGATCACACCCGCCCGCTCCTCAATGCCCGGCCTGGGCCTTTTGCGTATCCGTGTGCGCCGCTGGTGTGGGAAGGTCGAAGACCTCAATCGCCCCGGCGTGGAGCACGGCAACCCGCCGGCCGGAAGGGGAGATGGCCACGTTCCCGCCGGCATCGAGCGGCGGACTGGCCTGGGTCTCGAGCTCAATCTTGCCGCTCGCCGCATCGAATACTCGCACCAGTTGCCCCTTGATATCCTCCGCGTCGAGGGGCGAATAAGCATTCACGGCGTGATTGACAGTGAGCGTCTCGCGCGCCAGGCTGGAGCCATCCGGCGCCATCACAACCATCGGCCAGATGGCCTGAGGCGAAATCAGATCCTCCCACAGGCGGTGGCCGTCCGTCGTCATGGCCACCAGCCTGTGCCCACCTGTGTTGTCGCAAGCGGTCACCAGCACCTCCTGTTGCGACACAAAGTCGAATGTCGGCGCGCACGCCGAACTCACCCGTCCCAACGACGTGGTGCCACCCGAAAAATAATCCATGTTCAGCGTCCATTGTTCCCCGTTGCCGCGAAGAGTCTCGATGTATCCCTCGGAGTTGATCGGTAAATGGACGGCCATGCGTGTACGGCTCACCAGCATCACCTGGCCCGAACTGCGTCTCAATATCCGGACCACAAGCTCCGGAAGCGAGCGGCCTTTGTCGCCATCGACATTCACGTCGGCCTGTGCCGCGGCGGGGCTGGGCACATCCCCCGGCTTGTTTTGAGCTGCAGCCGGCTCCCGCGAGTTGGTGACCAGGAATTGTTGCGACGGGTCCATCTCCAGCCATAGAAGCGGCCCGGGAAAATGGAGCAGAGGCTTCAACTCGAGCGTGGCGTCGCCCTGCTTCAGGGCTTCCCGGTCGCGGAGCAGGAAATGACCGTCCTTGAGCATCCACAGGTAGCGCACCCGGTCGTGGACCGTCCACAAAGCTTCGGCAGTGACGTTTCCAGTGGGAAGAGCCAGGACGACGGCGCGAATCTGCCGCGCGTCGCCTGACTCGCTGTCCGCTTCGTCGCGGTGCATGAGTCCCGGGACGCGGAAGGTGAACAGCAACCGGTTCTCGTCCAGGAAATCCAGCGAAACCAGGCTGTTCCGCTGCCCCAGGTAAATCGGGCCGGGAGCAGAAAAGCCCAGCGGCTCGACGGGAATGCTGAACGCCAAAGGAAGCGACGGCTTGTCGGGAAGGCGATCGGTCAGCGGCCGCTCCTTTCCCTTGTGGGACTCGGCCGGCGGGAATGTTGTGCTGCCCTGCGCTCTGCAGCTCGGAGCCCATTGCGGAACCAGGATCAGCGCCAATGCCATCGTTGCCAGCGTCAGCGCGAAGCG
>JBEKVS010000359.1:0-6026 GCA_049513795.1 Occallatibacter sp.
GATTTTCTTGTGCTGGATCATTGGAACGCCGATGAGTCTCGCTCAGTCAATACGTTAAGTGGCGGCGAATCCTTCTTGGCGTCCCTCTCTCTTGCACTGGCGTTGGGAGATGCTCTGGTCGAGCTTTCAACGAACTCAGGTGCTCTTAGTCTGGAATCTTTGTTCCTTGACGAGGGCTTTTCGACCTTAGATCTAGAGACTCTGGACGTTGTTGTGCAGGGAATAGAAGCCCTGGCGGGCGGAGAGCGCATGGTGGGCATTATTTCGCATGTCCCAGAACTGGCCGAACGATTCCCGGTTCAAATTCAAGTCAAAAAAGCTATATGGGGGAGCACCGTGGTTGTCGTTGGTGGCACAGGTGAAATCAAAGCGGAGCTCGTGGCAACTTCATGAGTTGGGTAGACAACCTTGTTCGAATTCTTGAAGCGAGTTTTTCGGCAATTACCCTTTGCGCGACCCATGCCAGACACCACACTTGGTAACACATGCTCGTCAGTTAGTTCCACGCGCAGGAACGATGCCGCAGATGAGGCCTCCAAAGGAAAGCGACTCGTTGGCAGTGCCGCCGTCGATCGGTACTTCGAACTGAGCAATGTCATTGAGGGCGCCAAGGCGGACGGCGATTTCGGAACTGCTATCCGAGCAGCACGGGAGACTTATCCCCTTATGATCGCCGTCGTGCAACAGATGAAGAAAGAGTATGGCAGCTTCGACATCTGTACTTCCCATGCGGTTCATACCGCTGGCACTTTAATGGCAGTTGTAGGCGAGCGCCGGGGTATTTCGGAGCTTCGGGCAGTACTCAATGCAACGCCGGATCTCCGCCAGTGGCTTCCTGTTGGGGAAAGAGCACAGGCAGATGCCGACTTGGTAGATGCCATAATGGCTGCGGTCAATGACCAGCCCGGTATAAAGCAAAGTGATCTCAAAGGACGAGTCGGCGGCGATGCGCGCCGACTCAGCACGCTCGCCTCGTGGCTAGAGAAGGGTAAGCGGTTGCGGCGAGTCAGCGTTGGATCAACCTACATGTTGTATCCACCAGGGTTTTCGCTCGACGCGCGAACATCCGAATCGGTTCCAGTACCCAAAGACAAACGCTTGTCCGAATCGATTACGGTGCCTGTACATCGGCATGGCCCATCTCGCTCAGCGGCACGCGCCCGAAACGTTGATTTTACTGCTCTTGCATATATTCGCCTTCCAAAAGCCCCGAACGCCTGGGAAGAACCGTTACGAGACCAAAACCACGCGCATGCAGGCAGTTCGACAAGCATTCCAAGGAGTGACGGGGATGCTGACGAACTGCGCAGCAAACCTCCGCGATTCACGGTGAGTGGCGACGGTTGGATGTCGGCCAGGGAGGAAGCGCTTGCACTTGAGAAACGTCCCAACGCTGCTTACAGCGAGACGTTTCATACTGCGGGTTCGACGGTCTGGCTAGACCCAAAAGGACGACGAGAGCAATTCCCCACAGCACCCGCTGTCGCGCTGACGACAGACCGGGCGGGTGCACCAATGGCCGAAAAAGAGCTTGCTTATGACGTGTATCGTGCCGATGTAAATGCTGACGGTTCGGGCATGCTCTTCTTGTCGCGTGATGGCATTCTGCACGGATACACGGAAATGGTCGAATCGATACTCACTGAACGTGTTGCAGACCTACCTGAGTTCGTCGAGCAGGCAAAACGTTTCGGCATCGATCCGCAATCGCTGAAGAATCACGTTCGATGCGTGGCCCTCTCTCAAGATCGGATGCGATATGTCATCACGATCGTCGACGAGGCTTGGTGCTACGACTTGACGATTGGAAAGCCCATTTGGGGCCTGAGGTTTCCTTCGAAAGAGGGCTGGACTGAGATTGCGGCCGAGCGCTCGGAACGGCGTGGCGCAAGCGCCGAAGTCACTGCTGCTTTGCGGCTAATGGAATTAGCACTACCCATAAGCCCTGAAGCTATCACACGGCAATACAAAACACTTGCGATGCGCTGGCATCCTGATCATAACCCTAATGATCCGGATTCTACCCGAAAGTTTCAGGAACTTGGTGCAGCGATGGAACTGCTGACGGGGGTTGAACTTTCAGGTCTTTCTGGCGCAGAGGTCGCGGGTATCGCTTACGAACAGATTCTCCATAAGAGTTCGGTCAATCTCCCCGACGGACTAAAGCTGACGATTTCCATGACATTGAAGATTGGGGGTGCCTTCGGTGCGGATTGGATCTATGCTGCAAACTTCGCCCACAGGGGGCACAGCACCTTCTTGGCGGGTTACAGCGGCAGGGTCATAGAAGTGGATGCCACCGGGCTGCCGCTGCGCGTTTACGATATCGGTGCTGTTCCCCGGCAGGTTGCAAAGAGTTCGTCACACCTTTTCATCCTCACCGACACGCGGCTCTACATTCTTCAGCAAGATCAGTTGGTCGCGCTCGTGGATGTATTAGGTCAAGGCAAGCTGATCATTGGTGATCATGGATTTGGGTTGTTGCAGAAAAAGCAGTTTCAGTGGTTTACTCACACGGGCCAACTTCTCGGAGAAGTGAAGACGCGAGATCCGATTCGGAGGACGTACTCTGGTGCTGAAGGGCTTGTCGTCGAAACGCGCACACACCGGGGGATCGTGGGCGGCGCTCAAAGCTGGTGGTAGCGTGGTTTCATTGCACTCTTAATGGAATGGCAGTCGTCGAAAACGAAGGTGTCCACTCGCTATAATGGCGGTTCCGCCACTTCGACGCGTAAGTAGAGATCAAAATTGGCCAGTATCGAACTGTCACAACTTGAAAGTCATTTGTGGGAGGCCGCGAACATTCTCCGCGGCCCTGTAGATGCCGCTGACTTCAAAACGTACGTTTTTCCGTTGCTCTTCTTTAAGCGCATCTCGGATGTGTTTGACGAGGAATACGCGGCCGCCTTGACCGAATCGGCAGGCGACGAAGAATACGCTCTATTCCCGCAAAACTATCGGTTCCAGATCCCAAAGGGTTGCCATTGGAGCGACGTGCGAGTGGTTACGACCAACGTCGGCCAGGCGCTGCAAAAGGCGATGCGTGGGATCGAAAGAGCAAATCCAGAGACCCTCTATGGCATTTTCGGAGATGCAGCGTGGTCAAATAAAGATCGTCTCCCCGACTCTTTGCTTCGCGACCTGATTGAACACTTCTCACGCATCACCCTTGGAAATGCGGTGGCGCAAGCTGACGTTCTTGGTCAGTCCTACGAATACCTCATCAAGAAGTTCGCCGACCTGACCAACAAGAAGGCCGGCGAGTTTTATACCCCACGCTCAGTTGTCCGTTTGATGGTCAACATCCTTGATCCCAGGGAAGGCGAATCCATCTACGATCCGGCCTGCGGTACGGGTGGGATGTTGTTGGAAGCTGTTCATCACGTTCGATTAAACCGCGGAGATGACCGTACCCTATGGGGCAAGCTGTTTGCGCAAGAGAAGAACTTGACCACTTCTGCGATTGCGCGGATGAATTTGTTTCTCCACGGTGCTTCGGACTTTCAGGTGATACGCGGAGACACTCTGCGGCAACCAGCATTTTTCTCCGGTGATAATCTCGCCACGTTTGATTGCGTCATCGCCAATCCGCCCTTCTCTTTGGAGAAGTGGGGGGAAGAGGTCTGGGCGAGTGATCCATACGGCAGGAAATTCGCTGGCATGCCTCCCGGCAAGAGCGGCGATTATGCGTGGGTCCAGCACATGATCAAATCGATGGCTCCTGGCAGAGGACGCATGGCTGTCGTGTTACCTCACGGCGCGCTCTTCCGCATGGGTAAAGAGGGGGAAATTCGCCAGAAGATTCTTCAGATGGACCTAGTCGAGGCAGTAATCGGCCTTGCGCCTAATCTGTTCTACGGCGCCGGTCTCGCGGCCTGCATCCTTGTGGTGCGCCAGCGTAAGAAGAAAGACGGAAAGAACAAAGTTCTTATCCTCGATGCGTCCCGAGAATTCAAGACTGGACGCGCACAGAACGAACTCCTGCCGGAACACGTTGATCGGATCTACGGTTGGTACCGTGATTATCAGGACGTGGAGGGCATCGCGCGCGTTGTAACGCTTGATGAGATCGGCGCGAACGATCACAACCTGAACATCCCACGGTATATCGAGCCAATAAGCGCACAAGAGGTGCTCACGGTTGAGGAGTCCATGAAACGCCTGCAAGAGAGCGCCAAAGCGGCATTTGCGGCTGAAGACCGGCTGGTCGCCGTTCTCAAGCGCGAGGGGTTGCTATTGTGAGCAGCCGCATCTCTCAGCATCAACTCGAATCCTATCTCTGGGGAGCAGCCACTCTTCTTCGCGGGACCATCGACGCTGGTGACTACAAGCAATTTATTTTTCCGCTTCTGTTTTACAAACGCCTCTGCGATGTCTTCGATGAGGAGACGCAAGCCGCTCTCAGGGAATCTGGCGGCGACAAGGGTTTCGCTGCTTACCCAGAGAACCACCGTTTCCAAATCCCTTCGGAAGCCCATTGGCGTTATGTTCGGGAAGCGGCAAAGAACGTGGGCAAGGCGCTCCAGTCAGCAATGCGCACGATAGAGACCGCCAATCCAGACAAGCTCTACGGCATCTTTGGCGACGCGCAGTGGACCAACAAGGACCGCCTCTCCGACACAATGTTGCGCGATTTGGTTGAGCATTTCAGCGCACTCGAACTTGCGGTTGCCAACTTGCCGGAAGACGAACTCGGTCAGGGATACGAATACCTCATCAAGAAGTTTGCCGATGATGCTGGCCATACTGCTGCGGAGTTCTATACCAATCGCACCGTCGTGCACCTGATGACCGAGATGCTCAAACCGCAACCGGGCGAATCGATCTACGATCCCACATGCGGCTCGGGCGGCATGCTTCTCTCCTGCATCACTCAGCTCCGGCGCCAGGGGCAGGAATGGCGCAACGTCCGCCTCTACGGGCAGGAGCGGAACCTGATGACCTCCTCCATCGCTCGGATGAATTGCTTCCTGCATGGGATTGAGGACTTTCAAATTGTGCGCGGAGACACGCTCTCAGAACCGAAGTTTGTGCAGCGCGATCGGCTCATGCGTTTTGATGTGGTCTTGGCCAATCCGCCCTATTCCATCAAGCAATGGGACCGAGACGCATTTGCCTCTGACCCTTGGGGACGAAACCTCTTCGGCACACCGCCCCAGGGCCGAGCCGACTATGCCTTTTGGCAGCACATCCTCTGCAGTCTCGCTACCAAGACAGGGCGATGCGCCATTCTGTTCCCGCACGGGGTTCTCTTTCGTCAGGAAGAGGCGGAGATGCGGCGCAAACTGATCGAGACTGACACGGTGGAGTGTGTGCTCGGGCTCGGCCCGAACCTTTTCTACAACTCACCGATGGAGGCCTGCGTTGTCATCTGCCGCGCGACAAAACCCAAGGCACGCAAAGGCCGAATCCTGCTCATCAACGCGGTGAACGAAGTTACTCGGGAACGCGCCCAGAGCTTTCTTACGGACGACCACATTGAACGTGTTGTCCAAGTCTATGAGAAGTTCAAAGACGAACGAGGCTTCGCGCGCGTGGTGACCCTAGAGGAGATCCGAAAGCAAGGAGGAAGTCTCAACATTCCTCTCTACATTGGTGCCCCTGAACCGGTATCACTAACAAATGGGGCGACCAACGAGAATACGATTGGCGAATCGTTAGCTGCCTGGCTCACATCCGCGAGTGAACTTCGCTACGAAGTCACAGAGAGTCTCGGGGAGAAACCCGTACCCCCCAAGGTTCCTCTGATGACGACAATTGGCAAGACATTGCCTTCTTGGCTCAAACGGCAAGAGTGGAAACGGTTGCCGTTTGGAGCATTCGCCGACAGCGTCAACGAGCGAGTTGAGCCGGTTGATGCGGCTGAGGAAATCTACGTCGGCTTGGACGACCTTGATTCGAACAGTCTTCACATTCGGCGTTGGGGTAAGGGCAGCGATGTGATCGGTACTAAGCTCCGCTTTCGCAAAGGCGACATCATCTTTGGACGACGACGCGCCTATCAGCGCAAGCTTGCTGTAGCGGAG
>JBEKVS010000360.1:0-5940 GCA_049513795.1 Occallatibacter sp.
TTGCCCAGCGCCGGCCGGCCCACATAGAGCACATCGTGCAGCCGCGCCAGGTCAATCGTCCCGTCCACGCTCAGGTCGGGGCGAGCCCCGTGCGGCAATGGTCCATCCAGTGCTACGTCAACCGTGACCGTTCCGTTCAATACAGAAGGGTCAATTCTGGAAACGTGCCCCGGAATAATCCCATTGTGGGTATCGATGGAGGCGGGTTGCCCGATCTGAATGTCGCGCGCCTGGGTTTCCGCAATCTGCAGCGCGGCCTTGAGCTTGTCGAGCTGAATGACCTTGGCTACTGAAGTTCCTGCCGTTACATGCTGGCCGACCTGCAGCGGAACGGGAAGCTGGGCCAGCACGCCGGAGATTCCAGCGCGCACATGAAGATCCGCCGATTGCTTCTCATATAAATCCAGTTGCGCCTTGGCCTGCTCGACCTTGGTGCCCGCGGACGCGAGTTGCACCTCGATGGCCTTGGCGTTCACATCAAGCTGCTCCTCGGAGAGCTTTTTCTGCGCCGTCAACTGGTCGGCCGTATTCTTCGACGCGCTCGAAACCAGGCCGGAGACCACGCCCAGCTTGTAGAGAGCTTCATCGGTCTGCGCCTGGCGCTGGTCTTGCGTATACGAAGCGTTCACCTGCGCCGCGGCGATCTTCTTATCCATCAAAGTGCTGTTCAGCGTAGCCTGCAGGCTCTTGTAGTCGGCCTCGGCGCCTTTGAGCGCCGATTGCGCGCTGAGTAGCTGCTGCTCGAGCTGGGGATCGCTCAAGTCCATCACCACCGTGTCCGGCGTGACGATAGCGCCCGGCAGGGCGATAATGCGGACGACGGTTGCGTCGGTCTGCGCCGGAATCAGCTCGATCGAGTCCTCCCTCGGGACGAGAGAACCCGTCGATCCGCGAACCTGGATCGTCAGGTCACCGCGCTTGACCGTATCCGGCCATATTGTAGAGCGATCCACAGTGGGAGCGGCTGGTTTGAGCCGGGAGACAGCGACAACGGCGGCGGCCAAAAGGACCACTGCGACGCCAGCATACATTGCGTACTGGCGCATCTTTTTCTTTTTCAGGTCGGGGCGGGCAATATCCATCACGCCCTGTAACAGCACTTGTCGTGCCAGAAAGCCCGTGCCATGCATCACTGAAAAGAAAGCACTTCGAAGTGACTCGACAAACCCTCCGCGAGCCAGGGGTGACCGCTTGTGCGGCAGCGGTGTTCGATTCCGAACAGCCCAGATGGGATTCGTCTTATGATCGAGACCGCGCTCACCGGAGCTGGCAACCCGCCCCAGGCTGGCCGACGGCGCCTGAAACCGCCAGCCTCAGATCCGCTCCACAGCCAACGCCACGGCATTGCCGCCGCCCAGGCAGAGGGCGGCAATCCCCTTGTTCTTCCCGGTGCGCTCCAGGGCGTAGAGCAGCGTGGTCAAGACCCTCGCTCCGCTTGCTCCTATAGGGTGCCCTATGGCCACCGCGCCACCACATACATTGACCTTCGCAGCATCGAGGCCAAGATCGCGGATCACGGCAAGTGCCTGAACGCTAAAGGCTTCGTTGAGCTCAAACAGGTCAACCGAGTCCAGGCTCCATCCCGCTCGCCGAGCGACCTTTCGCACCGCGTCGATTGGCGCCAGACCGAACCACTCCGGCTCGACGCCGCTGGTGGATTGGGCTCGGATCACGGCCATGGGTTTCAGGCCGCGTTGGCGTGCACCCTCTTCGCTCATCACCACCAGGGCTGCAGCGCCATCGCTGATGCCAGGCGCGTTTCCGGCCGTAACCGTGCCACCCTCCTGAAATGCCGGTCTGAGCCGTACCAGGATTTCGACGGTAGTTTCAGGACGGATGGTTTCATCGGCATCGAAGATGCGTGGCTTGTCGCCCTTCTTCGCCGGCGGAATCTCGACAGGGACAATCTCGTCGCGAAACCAACCATTTGCGGTTGCCGTTGCGGCGCGATGATGCGACTCGGCTGCGAATCCATCTTGTTCTTTTCGCGTGATGCCGTATTTTGCCGCGATCATCTCCGCGCCCACGCCCATGTGGAAGCCGTTGTAGGCCTCCCAAAGCCCGTCGTGGATCATGGCATCGACCAACGTGCCGTTGCCCATGCGATAGCCGCCGCGTGCTTGTGGAAGCAAATAGGGCGCGTTGGTCATGGATTCCATGCCGCCGGCGACAACGATTTCTGCGTTACCGGTCTGAATGGCCTGCGAGGCCAGAGCCACGGCTTTGAGCCCCGAACCACAGACTTGGTTGACTGTAAAGGCGCCCACTTCGACGGAGAGCCCTCCGTGAATGGCCGCCTGCCGCGCCGGATTCTGGCCCAGGCCCGCCTGCAGCACACAGCCCATGATGCAGTCTGTGATTTCGAGCGGGAGAGGCGCGGCTTCGCCTGAATCTGCCGCGGCCGAAGAAGCACTCAACCCAGCGCGGCGAACGGCTTCGCGCACCACCAGCGCTCCCAGTTGCGGTGCGGTGAAAGATTGCAGGGCGCCTTGAAACTTGCCCACCGGCGTACGCACGGCGGAGACGATGACGGCCTCGTTCATTCGGAGACCCGCACAATCGAGCGAGAGATCATAGCTTCCGTTAGATGCGCCCGGCGGCGCGCAGGTCGCGAATCTCCGCGTCGTCAAAGATGCGCGAGCGAATCAGGAAGCGGACACCCTCGCCATTGTCCAGCGAAAACATGCCGCCGCGACCAGGAATCACGTCGAGCGTAAGCTGCGTGTGCTTCCAATATTCAAATTGGCTGCGGCTCATGTAGAACGGCTCGCCGTCGACCTCGCCCAGTTGCACGTCGGAGTCGCCGACGAGAAACTCGCCGCGCGGGAAACACATCGGGGAACTGCCGTCGCAGCAGCCCCCCGACTGGTGGAACATAAGCGGCCCGTGCTTTTCGCGCAGCACGCGTATCAGGTGGATGGCCAGATCCGTTGCCATAACCTGTGCCGGTAGCTCCGCCATGGACCGATCCCCCAAGCAATTCTTATTAGACGTCTGATAGCGATGGGTGCC
This sequence comes from Occallatibacter sp., assembly GCA_049513795.1. Lineage (GTDB taxonomy): Bacteria > Acidobacteriota > Terriglobia > Terriglobales > Acidobacteriaceae > Telmatobacter. The sequence continues at coordinate 3,013 of JBEKVS010000360.1, forward strand.
CCACCCTCGCCGCGCTCTTGTCTTTGCGGCTAGGGTGGGAAAGCACGCCCCTGACTACTGTCGCTGACAACTGTTTAGAAGAAGCCCAGCTTCTTCGGACTGTAACTCACCAGCAGGTTCTTGGTCTGCTGATAATGATCCAGCATCATGCTGTGCGTCTCGCGGCCAATACCCGATTGCTTGTATCCGCCAAACGCCGCATGAGCAGGATAAGCATGGTAGCAATTGATCCACACACGCCCTGCCTGAATGCCGCGCCCCAGGCGATGGCAGCGGTTGACGTCACGCGTCCACAAGCCAGCGCCCAAGCCGTAGAGCGTATCGTTGGCGATCTCGAGAGCGTCGGCCTCGGTCTTGAACGTGGTTACCGAGACAACGGGCCCGAAGATCTCCTCCTGAAAGATGCGCATCTTGTTGTGGCCCTTGAAAACAGTGGGCTGCACATAATATCCGTCTTCAAGCTCTCCGCCCAAATGAGCACGGCTGCCGCCCGTCAACACTTCCGCGCCTTCCTTGCGGCCGATGTCGATGTAGCTGAGAATCTTTTCCATCTGCTCACTCGACGCCTGCGCGCCCAGCATGGTGGAACTGTCGAGCGGATTGTCCTGTTTGATGGCCGCGACACGTTTGAGAGCCCGCTCCATGAACCGGTCGTAGATACTCTCCTGAATGAGCGCGCGGCTGGGGCAGGTGCACACCTCGCCCTGGTTGAGCGCGAACATGACGAAGCCCTCGATGGCCTTATCGAAGAAATCGTCATCCTCTTGGAGCACATCGGCAAAAAAGATGTTAGGCGATTTGCCGCCGAGTTCGAGCGTGACCGGAATCAGATTCTGGCTGGCATACTGCATGATCAAGCGGCCCGTGGTGGTTTCGCCGGTGAAGGCAATCTTGGCCACGCGCGAACTTGAGGCCAGCGGCTTGCCTGCTTCCAGGCCGAATCCGTTGACGATGTTCAATACACCAGGAGGCAGCAGGTCGCCCACCAGCTCGGCCCATACAAGAATACTGGCCGGCGTCTGCTCGGCTGGCTTGAGCACCACGCAGTTACCGGCCGCTATAGCTGGCGCCAGCTTCCAGGTGGCCATCAAAATTGGAAAGTTCCAGGGAATGATCTGGCCCACAACACCCAGGGGTTCATGGAAGTGGTAAGCCACCGTGTCGTGGTCGATCTCCGAGATCGTGCCTTCCTGGGCGCGAATGCAGCCGGCAAAATAGCGCCAGTGATCGATGGCCAGGGGAATGTCAGCGGCCATGGTCTCGCGAATCGGCTTGCCATTGTCCCACGTCTCAGCGTGGGCCAGCAAATCGAGATTGTCCTCCATGCGCTGAGCAATCTGGATCATGATGTTGGCGCGGTGGGTGGGACTGGTGTGGCCCCACGCCGCGCGCGCAGCATGGGCGGCGTCGAGCGCACGATCGATATCTTGCGCATTCGAACGCGGAATCTCGCAAAAAACCCGGCCGGTGACCGGCGTCACGTTTTCAAAGTATTGTCCCGAAGCAGGTTCAACCCACTCGCCGCCGATGTAGTTGCCATAACGGGGGCGGAAGCTCATCGTCTCGCTGAGCTTGCCCGGATGCAGTGCTGTCGCTGTCGCCATGTCGTTTCCTCCTGGACGATCGTCCGTGCGGGTCCGGCTGGACCGATTCTCGATTTGTGCATTGCCCATACCGGCAGTGCGCGTACCTGGCATTTAAGAATGCAGAGATCGAAAAAACGCCGCTGGACCGCGGCGCACGAATCATACACCCGGCGCTGAAGGATATGCAGCCCCAGGTGTTAATGCCATGAAAATATAGGGCCCGAAAAAGGCGAATGCGAGTTGCTCAATCAGCCCTGGACAGAACCGACAATTCGGCAATGCTGGGCGGCTTGGATCCATCGGTCCCAGTGAAAACAAGCCGGACAAACATTGCCTCCGCTTTAGGGAACTTCAGCTCATCGGTTCCAGCGCCTTCTCCGCCGGCGGTTGCCGGAGCGGTCGCAACCGTCTTCCAATGTTCGCCGTCCGGGGAAACTTCAACCGAATAGGGAAAGGGATCGGAACTTCCGCGGACAACCTCGACTTTCGTGATCTGAGCCGGCTTTTCCAATTTCACGGTAAGCGTCGCGCGAGCGTCCGCGGCAACCCAGGCGGTGGCCGGAATGCCATCCACTGCGGCCACGGCCGGCGAACCAGGAAGCGAGGAACTGGCGCTGATTTGGCGGCAGCGAGCCAGGTTGTCCGTCGGCTGAAGATCGGACCGGCGCGTCGGGATCACCAGCACAACTCCGGGCTGCGCGGTCTTTGCTCCGCCGGGCGTCCGCACCGGCAGCGGCTCACCGGAGTTGAGGGTCACTGTGGTTTCCTTGGGTCCAATGTGCATCGTAAAGGTGCGACCCTGCCAGAACATATTGCGCAGCGTAATTCCCGCAAGCTGCGGGGGAAGATTTGGATCGAGGCGCACCGCATCCGCGAGCGTGCGGTAACCCGAAAAGCCGAACAGAAATTCCTGCATAAAGCCGCCCACGCCGGTGAGGAAATCATAGGCGGTCGCGGTAAGCTTCACAGGCGCAAACTCTGAGAACTGTTGATAAGGCGGCCGCATGAACGGTTGATAACTCCGCACCATATATGTATAAGCCGAGCAACCCGGAGCGTCGACCGCCGCGGCGACAATGGAGTGAATCGCATCCGTCATTGCCGGGCCGTCTACGTCGGTTCGCGGCGTATAGTAATTAAGGTCATCGATGGCCATCGACTTAGGCATCGGAAAGTCCAGCGGATAAGTTAGCATCACCACGTCCGCCTGCTTGATCTTCTGCCCCTTATAACCCTCATGCTCGGTATAGATATCTTTTGAAGAATCAATTTGCAGAGTCTTGATCAGGCCTGCCGCGATTTCAGACCCGGTTGGGGGCACGGATTCGCCAAGAACTCCGGC
>JBEKVS010000361.1:0-5936 GCA_049513795.1 Occallatibacter sp.
AGGCTGGGTGTGGATACGCGCCACGCGGACCAGATGGTGCGCGGCACCGTTGTGCTGCCGCACGGCCTCGGCAAGACCAAGATTGTGGCTGTGATTGCCTCTGGCGACCGGCAAAAGGAAGCTACCGCGGCGGGCGCCGATTTTGTGGGCGGCGAGGAGATGGTGGAGAAGATCCAGAAGGAAAACTGGACCGCCTTCGACGCGCTGATCGCCACCCCGGACATGATGAAGGTGGTGGGCCGCCTGGGCAAGGTGCTGGGTCCAAAGGGTTTGATGCCCAATCCGAAGACCGGGACGGTGACCCTGGACGTGGCCGCGGCGGTGAAAGAGATCAAGGCCGGCAAGGTGGAGTTTCGCGCCGACAAGACCAGCCTGGTGCATGTGCCCGTAGGCAAGCTGAGCTTCGATCCGCAGAAACTGATCGACAATGCCACCACGGTTATCGGCGCCATTGTGCGCTCCAAGCCCTCGGCGGCCAAAGGCAAGTACATCAAGAGCGTCACCCTGAGCTCGACCATGGGCCCCGGCGTGCCGCTCGATTCGGCGGTCGCGGACGCGGCGGGCAAGCACTGAAAAGCAGTGGACAGCTAACAGCTGTCAGCAAACAGTGACCAAGGGTTCAGTTTTGGTCCGGAACGACGGGCTTTTACAAAGATTTTGAAACAGGAATACTGATCTGGAATGGTTCTTACCTGTTCACTGATTAGTGTTCACTGCGCGGAGCGCGACATGGCAATTTCGAAGACAAAGAAAAATGAGAAGGTAGCACTGCTGGCCAGCGAGCTTGAAAACTCCACCACGGCGATTGTGGGCACCTTTACCAAGCTCACCGTGGCCAAGGACTTTGAGCTGCGCAGGATCATTCGCGAGGCGGGCGGCAAGTACCGCGTAGTCAAGAACAAGCTGGCCGCCGTCTCCGGCAAAGGCACCAAGGTCGAGGCTGCGCTCAAGGGCCTTAAGGGCGTCAATTCGGTTGCCTTTACGTCCGGCGATCCGGTGGCTCTGGCCAAGGTCTTTGCCAAGTGGGCGGGCGACAACGCCGAGTTCCAGTTCAAGCTGGGCATCGTCGATGGCAAGCTGCTGAATGTGACTGAAGTTAAGGCTCTGGCCACCATGCCGGGCAAGGAAGAGCTGTTCTCGAAGCTCTTGTTCCTGATCAACGCCCCGGCCCAACGTTTGGCCACCGTGCTCAACGCCACCGGCCGCGACCTGGCTGTGGTTCTGGGGCAGGGTGTCGAGAAGGAAAAGTTTGCAGGCGCGGCGTAAGAGCCGCGACTTCTAGCTCCAAGCCGCGGCCGTCGAGAACGTCAGCGTCGGCACGGAATCTGGAGGCTGGAAGCTAGGAGCTGTCTTTAAAGGTTTTGGCCGGGGATCGGATTGAAAGTGCGCAGGTCTGGCGCATCGGAAACTTTCAGTTTTGTCCCAGCGGCCGGTAGCAACAATATCAACGATTCTGAATGGAGAAGAACATGGCGGATCTGGCGCAGTTGGAAGAACAGATTGTATCTCTGAGCCTGCTCGAAGCGGCGGCTCTGGTGAAGAAGCTCGAAGAGCGGCTTGGCGTATCGGCAGCTGCAGCGGCCCCGGTGGCCGTAGCGGCTGGCGGCGGCGCGGCAGCGGCCCCGGCGGCTGAGGAGAAGACCGAGTTCCAGGTCATTCTCAAGGACTTTGGCGCCAACAAGATCAACACCATCAAGGCCGTCCGCGAAGTCACTTCGCTGGGCTTGAAGGAAGCCAAGGACCTGGTCGACGGCGCTCCCAAGGCCATCAAGGAAAGCGCGACCAAGGACGAGGCCGAGGCGATCAGGAAGAAGTTCGAAGGCGTCGCGACTATCGAAATCAAGTAACGTTCCTGCGGGGGTTGAATCCGGGACAGTGACGATTTGTTTTCGCTCGTCGGCGCTGCCCCGGTTTCATCTCCTGGTTTCATGTCCAGGTTTCATGTCCTGGTTTCATCTGGCGCGACTTGCAAGAGCCGCGAAGAAGCGCTATGATATCCATTGCGCGTCTTTCCGGCTCATTCCGGTTTTCTCAAGGAATGGAGCGGAGCTGGCCGGCGCGTCTTGAAAAACATGAAGAGTGGCACGGAAACATCCGCAGGCCGGAGCTGAGCCAAGCACTCTGGCGGCGGTTGCGTGCGGTATAAGTGCCTTAGGGTCAACGACTTGCCTTGGGTGGAGTTGGGCAGAAGTTGACGGTTGGCGAGCGTGCGGCAGAAGCGAGCTTTGGGATCGGCGAGAGCATTGCAAAGGAATTCGGTTGGGGGCACTGGCATCAAGCCGCGCTCGTGGGGCATTGCGTCCCTGCGGGCCTTTCGTGTCCTCGTATGCAGCAGACGGAGCAATTTCGCTCACACTCTGCCTAGAGCGCAAGGATTCGTCTTCGGGTTTCCCCTTTGCGCTTGCTTCTACCGATTGTGCGCAGTCTAGCGCACTTGCCGGAACCTCGGCAATCCCCAAATCTCGTCATCCAGAACCGCTCTTCGGAACATGCTTGGCATGAGGGACGTGTAGGTTCGCCGGAAATTGTGTCGACGGCGAGCCGAAAGCACGCGGGTGGGACTGGGTTCTGAGCGTTTTTCCAGTCTGGATCATTGAGTTGTTTCTACCGTAGACAGCCGTTGCCCCGAGACTCGGGTGGCGGCCCGGAGACGGCCCGAACACAAGGGCCATCCCGGAGTGACGAGCCTCAGGAGTGAACATGCCCAACGAGAAGCGCGCGATCCGCAGCAGGCTCGATTTTTCCAAGATTCCTACCGCAACCCAAATCCCCAACCTGATTGAAGTGCAGCGCCGCTCCTATGAGCGTTTTCTGCAGATGGACAAGCTTCCCAACGAGCGCGACGACTCAGGCTTGCAGTCAGTCTTTGTATCGGTATTTCCCATCTCCGACTTCAGGGGAATTTCGCAGCTCGATTTTGTCGACTTTTCCATCGGCAACTGGGAGTGCAAGTGCGGCCACTTGAAGGGCCTTCATCACCTGCGCACCGCCTGCGTGCATTGCGGCGCCATGGTCATCACCGATCCGTTTCTGCCTGGCGATGTGCTTTGCCAGAAGTGCGGCACCTACAACAAGAACACGCCCGACTTCTGCAACAAGTGCGGCGATCCGGTGAGCCTGCAACTTAAATATGACCAGCAGGAGTGCGAAGAGCGCGGCATGACCTTCTCCGCGCCTCTGAAGGTCACCGTCCGCCTGACCATCTATGAAAAGGATGCAGAGACAGGCAACAAGACCATCCGCGACATCAAGGAGCAGGAAGTCTTCTTCGGCGACATTCCGCTGATGACGCCGAACGGAACCTTTATCGTCAACGGGACCGAGCGCGTCATCGTTTCACAGTTGCACCGCTCGCCCGGCGTCTTCTTTGAGACGGCCAACAATCGCACCTACTTCCTGGGCAAGATCATTCCTTATCGCGGCTCATGGGTGGAGTTCGAGTACGACCAGAAGAACACCCTTTACGTCCGCATCGACCGCAAGCGCAAGTTCCTCGGCACCATCTTCCTGCGCGCTCTCGGGCTGCGTTCGGACGAAGAAATTCTCAAGACTTTTTATACCGTCGACCGTATCCACATCGCGGACGGCAAGCTGCACTGGGCTGTCGCGCCGGAGGCCGGCACGGCTACGCATCTGCAGGGCGCCAAGCCGGCGCATGCGGTGCTGCACAACGGCGATGAGATCGCCCACTCCGGCCGCAAGATCACCGCGCATACGCTGAAGGCCATTCGCGCCGCGGCCATCGACCGCATCGAAATTGAAGCTGCCGAACTCGATGGCGCGCTGACCGCTTCCGACGTTGTCGATCTCAACACGGGCGAAGTGATCGTCGAAGCCAACGTCGAGCTGACCGCCGATCGCCTGCACAAGGTTCTGTCATCGGGCGCCGCCAGCTTCGAGGTCTTTTTCCCCGAGCGCGACGACGTAGGCAACATCATCACCAACACGTTGAAGCGCGATTCAGTGCGCAAGCCCGAAGAGGCACTGATCGAGATCTACCGCAAGCTCCGTCCGGGCGATCCGCCGACGCTCGATACCGCGACGGCGCTCTTCGAAGGCATGTTCTTCGACGCACGCAAGTACGATTTCTCGCGCGTGGGCCGTCTGAAGTTCAACATCAAGCTTTACGAAAATCAGGACGCGACGCATCTCGATCACCGCACCCTGACGCCGGAAGACTTCTACGCGACCATTCGCTACCTGCTCAAGCTGCGCCGCAACATCGGCATGGTCGACGACATCGATCACCTGGGCAACCGCCGTGTGCGCGCCGTCGGCGAGCTGATGGAGAACCAGTTCCGCATCGGGCTGGTCCGCATGGAGCGGGCAATCAAAGAGAAGATGAGCGTCTATCAGGAGCTTTCGACGGCCATGCCGCACGACCTGATCAACGCCAAGCCGGTGATGGCCGCCATCCGCGAGTTCTTCGGCTCGTCTCAGCTTTCGCAGTTCATGGACCAGACCAACCCGCTCTCCGAGATTACGCACAAGCGGCGTCTCTCGGCGCTTGGGCCGGGCGGTCTGTCGCGTGAACGCGCGGGTTTCGAAGTCCGCGACGTACACCCCACGCACTATGGCCGCATCTGCCCCATCGAGACGCCGGAAGGTCCGAACATCGGCCTCATCAGCTCGCTGAGCTGTTTTGCGCGCATCAATGAATACGGCTTCATCGAGTCGCCTTATCGCAAGGTCAAGGACTCGCGCATTCTCGACTACGTTGAAATCGTCAACGCCGGCGAAAGCGGCCTGCGTGTCGGCGACCACATCGAGAAGGAAGAAGCCGCGCGGCTGAACGCCAACCTGAAGAAGGCCGGCAAGCGCGCCATCGACGTGATGCCGTTCAGCTTCTATCTCTCCGCGTGGGAGGAAGACAAGCACACCATTGCCCAGGCCAATATCGAGTTCAACGATGAAGGCGTGATCACCGAAGACCTGGTCAATGCGCGCCGTCAGGGCAACTTTGTTCTCGTCAATCGCGCCGACGTTGACTATATCGACGTCTCGCCGAAGCAGCTCGTCTCGGTGGCCGCATCGCTGGTTCCGTTCCTCGAACACGATGACGCCAACCGCGCCCTGATGGGCGCCAACATGCAGCGCCAGTCCGTACCTCTATTGGTCGCCGAGGCTCCTCTCGTTGGCACCGGCATGGAAGGCGTCACCGCGCGCGATTCGGGCGCAGTGATTCTGGCCAAGCGCAACGGCATCGTGGATTCGGTCGACTCCGAACGCATCATTGTGCGCGTCGAGGGCGAGCATCATCCAACGCAGTTGTCGCGCGAAGTGGGTTCGGACATCTATCAGCTGATCAAGTTCAAGCGCTCGAACCAGAACACCTGCATCAATCAAAAACCAGTCGTCCGCGAGGGCGATCGCGTGGTCAAGGGCCAGGTCATTGCCGACGGCCCATGCACCGAGCAGGGCGAGCTGGCTCTGGGACGCAATGTCCTGGTGGCCTTCATGCCCTGGCGCGGCTACAACTTCGAAGACGCCATTCTCATCAGCGAAAAGCTGGTGCGCGAGGACTACTACACCTCGGTGCACATTGAAGAGTTCGAAATCGAGGCCCGCGACACCAAGCTGGGTCCCGAGGAAATCACGCGCGACATTCCCAACGTCTCCGAGCATGCGCTGCGCGATCTTGACGAGAGCGGCGTCATCCGCATCGGCGCGCAGATCAAGCACGGCGACATTCTCGTCGGCAAGGTTACGCCCAAAGGTGAAACGCAACTCACGCCGGAAGAGAAGCTTCTCCGGGCGATCTTCGGTGAAAAGGCCGGCGACGTGCGCGACGCTTCGCTCACCTGCCCTCCGGGTATCGAGGGCACGGTGGTTGACGTGCGCATCTTCAGCCGCAAGGGTCAGGAGAAGGACGAGCGCGCCAAGCTGATCGAGGCCGATTATGTGGCTAAGCTCGAGAAGAATCTCGGCGACGAGAT
>JBEKVS010000362.1:0-5901 GCA_049513795.1 Occallatibacter sp.
TCTGGACGGTAAGGCAGCTTCCAGCTCTTAGCTTCTAGCTGCTAGCGCTGACCTTCTTACAGATCGGACGTTCGGGGCTTTGGGGCGCGTCGAGCGGATTTTCGGTTCGAAGCAGCCAGATTGAGGATCAGCCGCTCGGGATGGCGACTCCAGGGTTGATAGCTAGAAGCTAAGAGCTAGCGGCTGTCTTCCGCGTATAATGAAGAGTCAAGCGAATCTACCCACCCCGGACAGAGCGACGCGCTCCCCGGCACGGACAATGAATGCCCGAACACATCAAAAAACAGCTTCTCGCCGAGATCGCCGTTCTTGAGCACGAGCTCTCCCACGAACTGCCCGCGGAGATCAAAAAGGCCGTGGCCCTGGGCGACTTGTCGGAGAACGCCGAATACCACATGGCCAAGCAGCGCCAGGTCTTTGTCAACGCGCGCCTCGGCCAGTTGAAGCGGCGCATGGCTGAGCTTTCCCTGGTCAACCTCTCCAACATCCCCCGCGACAAGGCCGGCTTTGGATCGACCGTGGTCGTCTTCGACTCCACCAAAGACGAGGAGATCGTCTATCGCCTCGTCACCAGCGAAGAATCGGACGTGACCAAGGGGCTGATCTCGACCACCTCGCCCATCGGCCGCGGCATCGTGGGTAAGCGCGTCGGCGATGTGGCAACCATTGTCACCCCCAACGGCAAGCGCGAACTCGAGATCCTGAAGCTGACCACGATCCACGATGAAGCGGGCGAAGATGGTGTGGAACCAAATGGATCTGGCGCCAATCATTCGGACCTGGTCGAGCCCCAAGCCGGCTCAGCCGAATCCAAACAATCGTAAGGACAACCGGAATGACCTGGACCAGTGCTTTTGGCCGCGGATGCGGTTGGCTTCTTGATCGCATCGTGCATGGCCTGGCGCTCACGCGCATCTCTCCCAACGCGCTCACCTTCATCGGCCTGGTCATCAACATAGTGGCCGCGTTCCTTTTTGGCCACGCCAACGCGTCCAACTCCGGCCGCATGTTCTTCTACGCCGGCCTGGTCATCTTCGGCGCCGGCATCTTCGATATGGTCGACGGCCGCGTCGCCCGGCGCAACAACCAGGTCACCGTCTTCGGCTCGTTCTTCGATTCCGTCATCGACCGCTACTCCGACGTGGTGCTTTTCTTCGGCCTGCTGGTCTACTACGGCCGCATCAACCGCTTCAGGTATGTAGTGCTGGTGGCGTTTGTGATGGTCACGTCGCTCATGGTCAGCTACACCCGCGCCCGCGCCGAGGCGCTTATCGGCCAATGCAAGGTGGGCTTCATGGAACGCCCCGAGCGGGTTGTGCTCATCCTGCTCGGCGCGCTCTTCAACCACTGGGGCGTCATGGCTCCAGTGCTCTGGGTACTGGCCGTTCTCTCCACCATCACCGTAGCGCATCGCATCCAGTACACCTACTCGAAGACCAAGCACCTCGCACCCATCGGGTAGCCTGCGCAGCCAGGCCCAACTGCCCGCTAGCAATTCACCATCACCGCCGAGCATCCTGCTCGCGCCGGCTTCCATTGCACCAAAAAGCTGGTCACGGACGAAGAATCCATCCGCCGCATCGATTTGAACTCGCCGTCCTTCTGGCTGTAAAGCAGCTTCCCCTTGTCGCTGAGAACGGCCAGCGCCGGCACGCCCGTATCGACCGGCACCTCGTACTGCCGGGCGATGTCCAGGTTCTCGTCCTGATGCCCGATGTTGATATGCACCAGCACGAAGTTTTTCTCCAGGATGGGCAGGTTCTGCGCATTGTGGAAGTAGATGTCCAGCACCTGGCAGTCGCCACACCAATCGCCGCCAAAGTCGAGCAAAACGCGCTTGTGCGTTTGCGCGGCAATCTTGAGGGCGGCGGCCAGGTCAGCCTTGGCCTGCCCCACTTCGGGATAGATCTGCCGCCCGGTCGAATGCGCCGTAGTGGCGCTGACCGCCAATAAAGCCGCCATAGCAAAGAGTTTTACAATCCTCACCGATAACCCCCGGGACTACTTCAAGTCTGCCATATAGATGGCGTGAAGTTCTGTTTTGATACACAGCTTCCGCCGCGCGGCGATTTAATCTGGATATCGGATGTCAAGCCACGGAGATCTACGCAAACGGCTGGAGTCGGCCACCTATCCCGATTTGGGAGCGATGATGGTGGGCTACGCTCATGCTGCAGCCGAGCTCGCAAAGAGGGAATTCAAACAGAAATTGGACTTTACCGCTGATTCGATTGACGGTCTGGACGAGATCCTGGTGATGGTTGGAGAAAGCCCGGAGCTGGATGTGGACTTCGAATCGCGCCTCTGGGGCAGCTACCTGGGCGAAGTCCTGCGTCTGCGCTACGCCGGCAGCTGGGAAATGACCCAGTACCCAGGCGGCGTGGTCGCCGTTCCGTCGGTAGAGGTTAGGGGGTCGCGCCTGTTTCCCCTGCTCAAGGTGTACCGCCGGCTCACCGTCGGCGAGGAGGAAGATCTGCGTGCCTTTTTCACCATGGTCACCGAGCGGCTGGGCAAACCGGCCCAGGTGAATTGACGGGCCGCCCTCGCTGCTGATTCCCGTCGTCCAATGGCTTCGTTCTCGCCCGAACTTGCAATTCTGGAGGATCAACTGGTTTCGAATCCTGACTCCAGCGCGTAAACCCGGCTTTGTGCGACAATACTGAATGAGATTGCGTGCCAGGTAAAGAGTGTGGTACGCGGAGGATGAAATGGGCGATCTACTTCAGCCATGGCACCTGATCGTCTTGGCCGTGGTTGCATTCCTGCTGTTTGGCGCCAAGCGCCTGCCCGAGCTGGGCAAGGGGTTAGGCGAAGGATTGAAAGGCTTTAAGGAAGGCATCCGCGGCGTCACCGATCCCGCACCGCCCGTCTCGCAACAGAGCGTGACCCCTCCGCCGACTGCTCCCCCATCGAGCGAGACGAAGCAAAGCTGACCGAGGGGAGCGCTCACGCCGCCCGCTCAGCGTGCCTTCTATTCAGGCCACGAAGTGTGGATCGCTCGCGATTTGTATCCAAATCTCAAAAATTAACAGGAGGTCTGCGTGTCGGCGCAGGCCTCTTTTGCTTCCCCTCCTGTGCGTTTTGGAATTGGGCAAAAGGATCCTCCGCAGTTTGCAGAAGATTACGGCGGGGAAGCGCACAATCTTCTCATGGTTGTCGGCGCTCCAAATTCTCACCGCATAGATTCTAGAAGCTGAGCAGCGCAACCGCTGCCAGCGCCAAAGCCATCCCAGCGAACTGGCGCCTCGTAGGCCACTCGCGCAATACCATCGCGGCGAGCAGAATGGTGCCCGCCGGGTAGAGCGAACAGACGATGGCGGCAACGTCCAGCCGGCCGAACCGCGTGGTTTCGATGTACAGAAGGTTGCCGATCGTGTCCAGAAAGCCGGCAAGAATCCCCAAGAACCAGAACCCTTGCCACGGGGCCTTCGGGGGCATGAAGACCAACACCAGCAGCATGGCCGTGACGCCGGCGGCACGGGCAGAGGTCATGGCCCAGAGCACGCCCCCTCCAGCCACCATCTTGAAGAGGATCAGCTGGGTGCCAAACCCGATGCCGGCCAGAGCGCCAAAAAGCAGCGCGATCGGCGGCGTAGAAGCGCGCTTTCCAGATCCTTCCGGAGCGTGCGTAATGAGCCAGATGGCTGTAAGTCCCATGGCCAGACCTGCTGCCGTCAAAAGCGTCGGAAAGCCATCGCGGTAGATCGAGAAAAAGACGGGCAAGATTGCAGTCAGCAGGCCGGCCAGGGCTGCAGTCAGGCCCATGGCGCCCAGGGCCAGCCCCCGATAAAACAGGGCCAGAGCGAGCGCGCCTTCAAATCCGCCCACAGCGGCAATGACAAGGTCCCGCGTTGCGGGAAGATCGAGGTGCGCACCGAAGCAAATTGCGAGCAGCGCCAGCAGGGAGACGAAATGGCCGGAGACGACGATCAGCAGGACAGGCGCACGGCGCGCACCGAGCCCTCCCACGAAGTCCGACCCGCCCCACGCCCCAGCCGAGAGCAGGCCCAGCCCCGCCGCCGTTCCAGATGGGTTCACGCAGCTAGCGGGACATCAAAGCCGAGGGGTAATAGCCGAGCTTGGCGGTTACGTCCAGGCCGGGCTGGTCGACGATCACATCGATCTTGCGGAACTTGCTGTCGTACACCGACTCGTGGCTGGCGTAGATGATGGTGTACTGATTGCGCGCATCCTTGGCGATGTCGGCGTAGCTCTTTTCGATGCCGTTGAGGTTGCGCTCGGAATCGGCCTGGCCGCCGGTCGCCGCAATGTACTTGTACAGCGCGTTGTCATACATGGTGAAAGGCAGGTGGATTCTGCTCAGGCGGCCTTCGCCCCATGCAGCCGACTGGCCCACCAGCGTGCCGTAGACGGCGATGTTATTCGTCTCCAGGTAGCGGATGACCTCTTTAATGGTCGCTTTGCTGCCGTATTCCTTGCCGTCTGAAACGACGTAGATGATGCGCCGGCGTTCCTTCGGGCGAGTGGAAAGCTCCTTGGCCGCGGCCAGAATCGCGTCGTTGAGAGTGTGAATCTCTTTGGGGATGGTGATGAATGTCGCGTCGCCCGCCGAGCGGCCGGGTTGAATATTGGGATCGACGCAACTGCCATTTTTGGTGATGGGGCAACCGGCCAGCGGTCCGGTATTGGTCGGCACCTGTTCGTCGGTTCCGGCAGCCTTGGTCATTGAAAACACGAACGGAACACGGGCGCTTTGCGCACCCGTAAACCCGCCGGAAAGATTCTGCGGGCCGTTGCTGTAGGTGAATACCGCCAATTCGTCGTAGGGCGTGAGCGCGCCTTGAATGGCGTCGAGCGAGTTGTTCACCCTGGACATCACGTCGGAAGTCAGGCTTTGGTCGATCACAAACGCAATGGAAAGCGGAGCCGGATCGACGGAAAAATAACTGATGTGCTCGCGGGTGTTGTTTTCGTAGACTTTGAAATCGCGCCAGGTGAGGCCGGCTACCAGCTTTCCCTTCGGGTCCTTCACCGTAACGGGCACAATGACCTCGGTCGTGCCGATGCGAAGGACGGTTCCCAGATCTGCGGCGTTAAGCACTTGCGGTGCCGTCTGCTCGAAGTTGTCCTTGGCCTGCGGCGTAGGCGCCTGGCTGCTCGGCGGGGCCTGCTGGTCCGGAGCCCCGGAGGTTGAAGTAGTCGAATTCGATTCGTTGCCGGCGCCAAGGCCCGGAGTGATGGGACCGTTCACGTCCGAGAGCGGTTTGGGGGCCTGCGGTGCAGGAGCATCGGGAACCGGGGCCTGCTGCTGCTGGCCCAAAGCCGCCGGGGTCATATGCAGGTTTAAGCCAAGAAGCGCAGCCAGCGCCATTGCTGTAAAACGAACCTTCACTGATCCTCTCCCACAAGTACACTGCAGTTCTTCAACACGGCCAAACTAGAATGCTTCGTCAGATTATCAGACGCACCAGCAATCAGCAGGTTGCCCGGCAGCCTCCAAAGAGTTAAGGTATGCTTTCTTCGGGTTCCCATTTTCGTCTAAGGAAGCAGAATGCGTAACCTTTGCGGAGTCGCCGGACTGTCGTTTGGCTTGCTGTTGTCGGGCTTGTCCGCGACGGGCTGGGCGCAACTCGCGCCTTCGCCGGACGCACCGCCGGTGAGCACCGCCCCTCCGCCCAGCCAGGATGAGCAATCGGTGGCGACCTTCAAGCTGCAGGTCAACCTGGTCGACATGTTCTTCACGGTAAAGGATAAACAGGGCAACCTTGTTCCTCACTTGACCAAAGACGACTGCACCGTTTCCGAAGACAAGGAACCGCAGAAGCTGAAGACCTTTGTCGCCGAGACCCATCAGCCGCTCACGCTGGGCATCCTGCTCGATACATCGGGCAGCCAGCAACGCGTCCTGCCCCTCGAGCAGGACGTAGGCGGCCAGTTCCT
>JBEKVS010000363.1:0-5888 GCA_049513795.1 Occallatibacter sp.
ATCATTCAATACGCAGGCGGCAGCCCGGCGAATTTTCTTGACGTAGGCGGCGGCGCCACGCAGGAGCAGATCGAACACGCATTCGAGATTCTGCTTTCCGACGAAAACGTGAAGGCCATCTTTATCAATATTTTTGGCGGCATTCTCCGCGTAGACCGCCTGGCCACGGGCGTTGTCGCCGCCGCGCGCAAATTGAATGTGAAGGTGCCGATCGTGCTACGACTCGAAGGGACCAACGTTGAAGAAGGCCGCAAAATCCTGAAGGAGTCAGGGCTTGATTTCCAAGTCGGCGCAACCATGGAAGAAGCGGCAAATCTGGTTGTAAAGGCAGCTTCTAGCCGCTAGCTTCTAGCTTTCAGCTTGGACCTCGGCACGAACGGAGGTTTGGTTTTGGCTCAGGCATTTCAAGATCTGACCGTCTGGCAGCGAGCGATGGAAATGACGGTCTCCATCTACGCCTTGACCCGGGCCTTTCCCAAGGATGAGATCTATGGGTTGACCTCACAATTACGACGCGCGAGTGTATCCGTGGCCAGCAATATCGCCGAGGGCAGAGGACGAATGACAGACGGCGAATTCCGACAGTTTCTCGGAATCGCACAGGGTTCAACCTACGAAGTTCAAACGCAACTTCTGGTGGCCAGGCAACTGAAGATTGGCGATGAAATACTGCTCGGACGAGCAGAGGCTCTTTGCATTGAAACTTCGAAGATGCTTGGGGCGTTCATCCAGTCTTTGGGAGCTAAAGGCTAGAAGCTAGCAGCTAGGAGCTGATTTTCATGGCGGTACTCGTCGATAAGAACACGCGGCTGATCGTTCAAGGCATCACGGGCAAAGAAGGAACCTTCCACGCCAAAGGCGCAGCCGAATACGGCACCAACGTTGTCGGTGGTGTCACTCCCGGCAAAGGAGGAACGACCCATGAAGGTTGGCCGGTTTTCAATACGGTAGCTGATGCCGTTGAAAAAACCGGCGCGAATGCCACGGTGATCTTCGTCCCGCCGCCGTTTGCCGCGGACGCCATTCTCGAAGCCGAAGATGCGGGCCTTCCGCTCATCGTCTGTATCACCGAGGGCATTCCAACGCTCGACATGGTGAAGGTGTGGGCTGTGCTCAAGAACTCCAAGTCGCGGCTCATCGGGCCCAACTGCCCCGGCGTTATCTCGCCTGGCAAAGCCAAGATCGGCATCATGCCGGCGCGCATCCACAAGGAAGGCTCGGTGGGCATCGTCTCGCGCTCCGGCACGCTGACCTATGAGGCCGTGCACCAGCTCACGCAGCGCGGCATCGGGCAGTCGACGGCCATCGGCATCGGCGGCGACCCCATTATCGGCACCACGCATATCGACGCGTTGCGCCTGCTCAACGATGATCCGGAGACCGAAGCCATCATCATGATCGGCGAGATCGGCGGCTCGGCCGAAGAAGCTGCGGCAGCCTTCGTGAAGCAGCATGTAAAGAAGCCGGTGGTGGGCTTCATCGCCGGACAAACCGCGCCTCCAGGACGCCGCATGGGTCACGCCGGCGCGATCATCAGCGGCGGCCAGGGCACCGCGGCCGACAAGATGAAGGCCATGACCGAGGCCGGCATTCACGTCGTCGTTTCGCCGGCCGAGATCGGCGCTACGCTGGCGCGCGTGATTGGCAAAAGCTAGCTGCTAGCCTCTAGCTTTCATGCAGTGATGCGATAATCAGCCCTTGATTCGACTCAATGCAGAGAGGCGATGACCGAGCTGAGAGCTAGAAGCTGAAAGCTAGAGGCTGCCTTTATGAAAGAGCTGTGGACCGGACAAGTACACATCCTCACGCCGCCGGCGGAGCTCGGCAATACCAGGGCATTGACCAATGTTGTTGCCTGGGCTGAAGACGCGGAGGATTTTCAACGGCGCGTCTCGTCGATCTTTGCCCGGCGCCATTGGTCGATCCTCAGCGTGCAGCAATGCAAGCGCGCCGACGACTGCTCCATGATCATCGAAGAACTCGCCGACCAGATTGAGCACGCCAAGACCCAGCCCGGGGGATGCGTCTTTGGAACGCTGCATTACTACCCATCGAAGCCCGCTTAAGAAACCGGTGCTCAGAGATGAGAGCCGAAGGCTGAAAGCTAGAGGCTAGCAGCTAGAAGCTGTAGAGCTGCCCTTCACCACACCCGGCAAGGCTTCGGCGCCACCATGGCCGCGGTCTTCTTGCAACTGAAGCTCCTGGCGAACTCCGGCATGTCAGACAGCACGGTGTTGGTGCGGTACTCTTCCGGCGCATGCGGATCGGTCTCGGCCTGCGTGCGCAACTGCTCGGGACGCGTTTGCGTGCACCACTGCTGCGCATAGGCAACCCAGAAGCGCTGATCGGGCGTGTAGCCATCCGTGGCGGCCTTCATGTCGATGTGCGCAGCCTCGGCCTTGTCGAGCCAGGCAAGCCATGCCAGCCACACCCCACCCAGGTCGGCGAGATTCTCTCCCAGCGTTAGCTTGCCATTCAAATGCACGCCGGGAACGGCTTCAATGGCGTCGTATTGCTTGACTTCGCAGTCGGCGCGGGCATTGAATTTTTCTTCGTCTTCCTTGGTCCACCAGTTCTTCAGGTTGCCGTCCTTGTCGAACTGGCGGCCTTCGTCGTCGAATCCATGCGTCAGCTCGTGGCCGATAGTCGAACCCATATCGCCATAATTCGCGGCGTCGTCTTCCGTGTCGCTGAAGAACGGCGGCAGCAGAATGCCGGCGGGAAAATTGACATTGTTCTGCTGCGGATCGTAATAGGCGTTCACCGTGGGCGGAGTCATGGTCCACTCGCTCTTGTCGACCGGCTTGCCGATCTTGGCCAGATCGCGCGCCGTCTCAAATTCGTCGGCCCGGATCTGGTTGCCGAGTGCGTCACCGCGGATAATTTCAAGCTTCGCATAATCGCGCCACTTGTCGGGATAGCCGATCTTGTTCATCACCGTATGCAGCTTGTCCTTGGCTTTGATCTTCGTTTCCGCGCCCATCCAGTCGAGGCCGTCGATGTCTTTGTCCATGGCCTGTTCGATGGCCAGGGTCATGGTCACTGCGTGCTGCTTGGCCGCGGGCGGAAAATATTTAGCCACGTAGACCTGGCCCAGCGCCTCGCCCAACTCGCCATCCACACGGCTGGTGCAGCGCTTCCACCGGTCCTGCTGTTTCTCTGCGCCGTTGAGCGTGTGCTCGTAGAAGTTCCAACTCTCCTGGTCGAAGCTTTCGGGAAGACTGGTGCCGGCGAATGCATGCAGCAAATGCCAGCGCAGATAAGCCTTGATCTGGTCAACCGGCGTGTCGGCAAGCAACGCGTTGAACTCGGCAAAGAACTTTGGCTCCATGTCATTGGCTTTGCCGGCTGCGGGTGCGTGCGCCGCGACGACATAGGCAGGTAATGAAAAGTGTGTCAGCTCTTTTGTGAATGCGGCAATGTCCGTTGGATGATTCAGATTTTGCGGATCGCGCTGCTCGGTCACCGTGAGCGAAGCCTTGGCTAGTCGCGTTTCAAGCGCCAGAACGGTTGCTGCATCCTTGCCCGCTTGCGCTTCCGATTCACCGGCCAGCATGAATATCTTGCCCACATGCGCGACATATTCCTTCCGTTCTTCCACTGATTTGTCGTCCGTGCGCGTGTAGTAGTCGCGCTCCGGCAGCCCCAGGCCGCCGGCCGCGTAGATGCTGATCTCGGTGCTCGCGTCGGCAAAGTCCTGGCCAGCGCCCATGCCGAAGAAGGCATTGACTCCGATTGTGTGCAGGTGCGCGAGCAAGGCGGGAAGCTGATCGACGGTCTTGAGTGCGGCGATGCGATCGAGTTCCGGCTGCAGTGGAGCGATACCCAGCTTGTCGATCGCCGCAACATCCATGCAGCTCGCATATTCGTCGCCGATCTTCTGTTCATTTGCGGATCGCGCTGGTCCATTGGCGGGCCGAGCGGGTCCGGGCGCCGCGGCTTGCTCCAGAATCTGCCTCAGGTTCAGCCGGTTCAGCTCGTAGAGTTCGACGAAGCGCCCATACGACGTCTGGTCGGCCGGCAACGGATTGCGCGCGAACCAGCCATTGCAGCTGTAGCGATAAAAGTTTTCGCACGGGTCGACGGATTTGTCGATCAGCGTGGGATCGAAGACGCGCAGTTCCGGCTTGGCTGTGAGTGGGACAAGGGGCCCCGTGTTGGGCCCGGAGCTGATGGGGACGTTCACAATTTCTGCCTGCGTTTGCGAGATTGCACAGAAGCACGCGCCTTGAAAGGCAGCGACGAAAAGGAAAAATTGCTGGGCGCGGGAGGACCGAAACATGCCGAAACTCTAACAGATTGGCGCTAGCTCAGGGCAGAGCCGCCGCAACGCCCTTTACAATGAGGAGGACATCTCACAAGGAGCACGACACGTGGCGCAACGCACCTTCAGCATCGTCAAGCCGGACGCGGTCCACAACGGCCATACCGGGGCCATTCTGGCCGAGATCGAAAAGGCCGGCTTTCAAATCGTTGCCATCAAGAAGCTGTCGATTTCCAATTTGCAGGCGCAGGGTTTCTATCATGTGCACAAGGCGCGGCCCTTTTTCGGCGAGCTCACCGCCTTCATGTCTTCCGGGCCTCTGGTGATGATGGTGCTGGAGAAGGAAAACGCGATTGCCGACCTGCGCAAGCTGATGGGCGCCACCAATCCCGCCAATGCGGAAGAAGGGACCATCCGCAAGAAGTTTGCCGAGTCGCTGCAGGAGAACGCCATTCACGGTTCGGATGCGGAAGACACCGCTGCCTTTGAGATCGGCTATTGGTTTGCCGGGTATGAGCTGATCTAGGCTAACCGCTCCCGTTTCGGCGATTCGTTCCTGGCAAACGCTCCCTGAACGCGTGGGCGATTGGCGGGACCGAAACACAGTGTCAAGCTGCTCAATTTTCTTATTCTCCTAAACTATTGATTTGAATACCTCTACGCTCCACGCGTGGTTTACCGGGAATTATCAGCGAATTCCCTAGCCTTATAGCTAACCGGAAAGGCATCGGAAACACCGCGCCGGGCGAATGAGTTCGCGCTCCCGCAACCTGGTTCTCCACCTGGCTTTTTGAACTGCGTCCGCGGAAGGCGCCGGGGCGCGGAACCGCCCTTTCCGGATGGCCCGGACTCTCCACTGCAAGTCAGATCGGAACCACGGCAACTTGCAGACACCGGGAGCGGCCAGGTTCGCCCGTTCCCGCAGCCGGCTACAACCCGACGGCATGCCGGCTCGCTATAACGGCCGGCGCGGGATGGGTGGGACGCGGTTTCGGCCACAGATCAACAGTTAAACCTTGGCAGCAGACGCTGCCATTTCACACCAAGGAGCTTCGTTTATGAATTGCTTCGCCAATGTCTGGAACCACCCCAAGACCTCGGCCGCCGGCCTGCTTATCGCCATTGTCACCATCGCGCAAGTTTTCTCACAGCAGGGCGTCGACCTGGGCAGGGCCGGATCCGGGACCGTGGTCACTCTGATCGGGGCGGTCGCCACAGCGATTCTCGGCTTGCTGGCCCGGGACCCGGTGAGCGCGGCGGCCACTCAAAACTCGACTGCCAAACTTGGAGTCTGGGCCTTGATCGCGTTGCTGCTGCCTCTGCCTTTCGCGACAGGCTGCTCGGGAACAAAAGTTGCACAGGATATTGTGAACTGGACCCCGGCTCTGCAGAGTGCGGTGGCTACGGTCGACTCGACGGCCGCATTGCTCGCCCCGGCAGACGCGCCCATCTTCACCGCCGCAACCATCGGCTTCGACGCCGCTTCAAATCTGCTCGTCAACCAGGCGGATGCCTACCTCGCCAACCCCTCTGCTACTACGCTCGCGCAGATCCAGAATCAGGTCGTCACATTCCAGCAGCAGGTCAATTCGGCGCTGCTCCAGGCCGCGAAAATCGTGAATCC
>JBEKVS010000364.1:0-5878 GCA_049513795.1 Occallatibacter sp.
GTTGTAGACGATCAGCGCGCGCTCGCCGCCATTGAAGTTCGAGTAGGCGAACACATTCTCGTCCACATGCCCTGAATCGAGGAAGAAGTCGTAGAGCAGAAAGTTGCTGCTCTCGGCAAACAGCCAGCGCCGCTTGAGCAGCGGCGCGATCTGCCGGTCGTGACGCTCAACCAGCCATGGAGTCGGCTGCTCGTCGTAACGCGGCCTGTAATACTCCATTCCGTACTTTTCCGTGAAGCCCTCAACCTGCCCGTGGCCAAACATCGGCAAGCCCGGCAATGTCGCCATCAGAGCCGCTACGCCGAAGCATTTGTCGCCGGTGCCAAATTGATCGATCGCCGTTCTTTCATCCGGATTGCTCATGAAGTTCACATAACGCTTCATGATGTCCGGATCGAACTCCAGCGTGTTCTTGATCACCGAGCGATACTTGGCATTGTCCTCGTCGCGCATCATGATCATGAATGCGCTGTTGTAAACGCGATGCATGCCCAGGGTGCGGACGAAGTAGCCCTCAAGCATCCAGAAGGCCTCGGCCAGCAGCAGCGTGCCGGGAACTTCTGCGGCCACGCGGTCGACCACCTCGCGCCAGAATTCGTGAGGCATGATGCGGTTAAACTCCGCCCGGCTCATGCCATATTCGGCACGCGACGGAATCGCTCCACTATCGCCCGGCGCGGGAAACCACAGCCGCTGCACATGCATCTTGGCCAGCGTCATGGCGGCGTCGAAGCGAATCACCGGAAACAGCCGCGCCACATAGAGGATGGTCTGAATCACCTGCTCGCGCACTGCCGGATTCAGGTAGTCGAGCTGCGCCGTATCGTTCCACGGGAAGCTGGTTCCATCGTTACCGTGATAGATATAGCGGGTGTCGCCGGTATACCTGTCGCGGCGGCGAAATACCACTGCGGCATCGGTTTGCTCAAAGTAGTGGTCTTCAATCTTGATCTCCACGCGGCCGTCGCCGGAGAGATCGGGGCCCTCATAGCTGTACACCGGATAAGGCGTATCCGGCCGGGAGATGAACCACTCCGGATGCTCGATCACCCACGGCGAATCGATGCCCATATGGTTGGGAACCATGTCGCTGGCCAGACGCAGGCCGTGCCGGTAGCAGCGGTCGCGCAGATTGATGTAAGCGCCCTCGCCGCCCAGGTCCTCGGCAATCTTGTAGTCGAAGAGCGAATACGCCGAAGCCACGGCGTCCTGGTTGCCGCAGAGTTGCTTGATGGTCTTCGAGGCGCGGCTACGCTCCCACACGCCGATCAGCCAAAGTGAATTGAGCCCGCGCGCCGCGAGGGTGGAAAGCTCTTCATCCGGAATCTGGTCGAGCCGGTGAATATGTCGGCCGTACTGCTTGCTGAGCTGCGCCAGCCAGACGTAGGTGCTTTTCGCGATCAACACCGTGGTCGGCATCCACGCGGTATCAGGGCTGAACTTCTCATACTCCAGCGCCTTCGCGTCGAAGTGCGGGACCTCGGCATGGCTCTCGATGGAATGCCACTGCTGCTGTCCGCTCAGCCGATGCCGCTCCGCTGCCTCGCGGGCCCGCGCCGCGGCCTCTGCATTGGCTGCTTCATCGGGTGGGTTGAACTGCATCCAGATGGCCAGTTCCTCTTCATGGAGGATTTCTCCGGCAATCAGCAGGAATTTCTCCAGATCGTCGCCCAGCAGAGGCTTCCACAAGCGGCGAATCAGCGAAAGCTGCTCGCTCAGCGATTCGGGCGAATCGACCGCGGGCGCGCGCAGCAGGTCAAAGAGGCTGACAGCCTTGGCGCCTTCGACCGGAATGAGCGGTCGCGTGGCAAAATACTCCGGCAACTGCTTCGTTACCTGGCGATAGACCGTCTTTTCAGCCAGCGTTTTGTCTTCGAAAAGCTCCTCAAAGGGACGAAAGGCCTGGTTGCGGTTGGCGCTCCACAGCAGCAGCAACTCCTCCAGCGCAGCCGCCCGGTGAGGATTCCCATCCGTCGACGCGGCGAGCCACTGCTTCGGCGTCTCCTCGCCCCGCATCACGCTGGCGCCGGGAAAATGCTCCACGAACGTGAGCAGCATAGAGTCGAGCGCGTCCGATCCAACCTGGGCTGCAAACCAGTCAAGAGCGCTGGTCATCACTGTCGGGTCAAACTGCTGGCGGTAGCGCGTCATCAGCACGTGGCTGGCTTCGTCGATCAACCCCATTGCATAGAGGGCTCCGGCGTTAACCGCCCGGTCGGGATGATTCTTCGCGTCACGAACCTGATTCATGCGGTGTGCAAACTGCCGGCAAGCGCCCATGTTGGCGAAGACTACGTTCCCGGTATAAGAAAAAAGCGTATCCGCGAACTTGTAGCGCTGGCGCGCCTGCCGCGAAATATGAAATTCCATCATAAGAAAGCTCGCTCCAAAATTCGTTCAGTCATGCCAGGTGATGAAGCCCGAACCTCGGCGCGCCTGCCAACATCTCCGCGAGCCGATCGCCCTGCCATCGGGCGACTTCTGGCCTCAGGGGAATGCGTCCCCAGCTAAAGCAGCATTTAACTTCCCGCTTGCACCCGAATTTGTGATTCTACCCTGCACGACGCAGGGCTGGCTTCCAGTGTGCATGGAATGGCCCGCGCGCCTGGCCGATAGATGACCCACAAGGCCATTGCCGCGGGCGAACATATACTTGGTTTGTCCCTTGTCCGGCTTGAATCCTCAAGTCAACCATGTCGGGTTCGATGCGGGAGAGAGAGTTCGCAAGCGAAATGTCGCGCGTTTTTCGCTTCGCCGAAGATGTTCCCCATAAGCCGACGCTGCAGCATTTGGACTTACAAGAAGAGGACCATGCCAACAGCCAGCCAAACCGGCACTTCCGACACAGAGCAGATTCCGGCCCAGCCGATGCGATCGATCGCTTACCTGGTCAGTCGCTATCCGACCCTGTCTATGATCTTTGTGCTGCGCGAGGTGCTGGCCCTTCGAGAGCTCGGCTTTCGCATCGAGACAGCTTCCATCAATCCACCTGATCGTCCACCGGAAAAACTGACCACCGACGAACGCAGCGAGGCAGCCCGCACCTATTGCGTGAAATGCCATGGTGTCCGCGGAGCGCTCGCTGCCCATTGCAAAACCCTTCTGCAGAACTTCGCAGGCTACGCGAGGGGGCTTGCCCAAGCCTTCCGGCTCGCAGGTCTGAATTTTCCCCGACTCTACCTTAACCTGATGTACTTTACTGAAGCTCTGATGGTGGGCCAATGGATGCGGCGCAACCGCCAGACCCACCTCCACGTTCACCTTGCCTCGCAGGCGGCCAGTGTTGGGCTCTTTGTTCATCGCGTTTTTCGCTTTCGATACTCGCTCACGGTGCACGGGCCCGATGAGTTCTACGACGCGCAGGGACACTATCTCGCAGAGAAGATTGAGGCTGCCGACTTGATTGTCTGCATCAGTTCGTACACCCGCAGCCAGCTCATGAACCTGTCGCCCTATCGGCACTGGAAGAAGTTTGTGGTGGTGCGACTGGGCGTGGATACATCGCTCTTCTCGCCTGCGCAGCGCCCGGCACAGCTTCCAGCCCGGCAAAACGCACCGACGGACGCGTTCGAGATTCTTTGCGTGGGACGCCTGACCCCCGCCAAGGGCCAGCACCTGCTGATCGATGCCGTAGACCGGCTGGCAAAGGCGGGCCATCGCGTGCGTCTGCGACTGGTCGGCAATGGACCGGATGAAGTGTCGCTACGCAACTGCGCCGGCCGCCTCACATCTCCCGTGACCATTGTCTTCGAAGGGGCCGTCAATCAGGATCGAATCCGCGGCTTTTATCAGACAGCAGACCTGTTCTGCCTGCCCAGCTTCGCGGAGGGCCTGCCGGTCGTGCTCATGGAAGCTATGGCCATGGAGCTTCCCTGCGTCTCGACCCATATCACCGGCATTCCCGAGTTGATCAGGAATGAGGTCGATGGCCTGCTCATTCCAGCCTCCGATCTGGATGCGCTGACTGAAGCGCTGGCGCACCTTATGGCCGATCCAGCCCTGCGAGCGCGTCTCGCTTCAAGCGGCCGAGCCCGCATTCTCGAGCATTACAACCTCGCATCCAATGTGGAGAAGCTCTCCCGGGTTTTCATAGAAAAACTTAACTGAGTATTACTTACAGACATTCTCTCTTGTTTTTATTGAGCTTTTTCAGGAACCCCGCCGGCCCCAAAGTCCCATAGTCGTCTCAGCGCTGCAATCAAGCCCTCAACGTCGGAAGGATTGGCCTCGACAGCCGGTTCCCACCCAGATTCTCGAAGCGTCCGGCTGGTGATGGGCCCGATTGAGACCGCCGCTACGCCGGCAAATGGCCACGCAATGCCGGCCGCCTGAGCAACGTAAGACAAATGTAAGACACCGGAAGAACTGGTGAATGTCACTGCGTCTACTCCGCGCGAAAGCGCACTGCGCAGCAGCGGCGGAGCCGATTCCGGCATGACATTCCGGTACGCGTCGACAACGTCAACGCTGGCACCGCTTTTCCTGAGCGCGTCGGGAATCACGTCGCGCGCGACAGCGGCGCGCAGCAGGAGAATCCTCTTGCCAACCGATTGCGCAGCCAATCCATGAGCCAAACTTTCCGCCACGTATGATTCCGGGACGAACGTAACGTGAAACCCGGCCGTCCGGGCAGCCTCTGCCGTTGCCTCGCCGATCGCAGCCACCCCGAGACCTTCTGGATGGGAAAGAGAAATGCCCGCTTGCGCGGCCCGATCTGCCATCGCGCGCACAGTGTTGGTGCTGGTAAGAATCAGCCAGTCGTACCCCGCAAGATTCCCGAGTGCAACATCCATCGCGGCAAAGCTCTCCGGAGGCCGGATCTCGATCACTGGCACTTCAACCGGCTCGGCGCCAAGAGCCCGTAATCCGTCGCTCAGCCTGCCGGCCTGGTGTACGGCTCGCGTCACCAGCACGCGGAGCCCCGCCAGGGGAAGCACGCTCACCGCGATACCCCTCCCACGGCGGCGTCCAGCAGCGGACCCGCACCGGCATGGATCAGCATGCTTGCCGCCAGCCGGCCAAGTGCCGCGGCGTCCATGCTTCCCGCCGGCACGCGATGAAAGACTCGTACCGCCGCACCTGAATCGGGAGCGGCCACCACGCCAAAAATCTCGTCAAATTGGCCCGCCCTGTCATGGTCTTCAGCGGAAACCGGGCTGACCCGGCAATGGATTCCAATCGGAACCTGGCATCCGCCACCCAGAGCTGCAAGGGCCGCGCGCTCGGCGGTCACGGCAAAACGCGTTGCCGGATCGTCGAGAAACGCAATCGCTGCGACAGTCGCTGCATCGTCTTTGCGCGTTTCGATCCCCAGCGAACCCTGGCCCGCCGCAGGGCAAAAGTCCTTCGGCTCCAAACGCTCTCGCACCCACTCCGTCTTTTCCAGCCGATCGAGTCCCGCCGCGGCCAGTAGGATCGCCGCCACTTGGCCCTCGGCCAGCTTGCGCAGGCGCGTATCCACATTGCCGCGGAATTCAACTGCCTCAATGTCCGGCCGCAGCGCCTTCAACTGCGCACGTCGCCGCTGGCTGCTTGTGCCCACCCGAACGCCGAGAGGCAGCTCCGTCAGGCTCTTGTAATGGACCGACACCAACACATCGCGCGGATCCACTCTCGGCGGAGTCGCGGCCAGCGTGAATGGCGCGGGCAGCTCGGTGGGCAGGTCTTTGAGCGAGTGAACCGCCAGATCCACACGTCCCTCGGCGAGCGCCTCTTCAATCTCTTTGGTGAACATGCCCTTCGACCCGACCTGCGCAAACGTCACTTCCTGCAGCCGGTCCCCAGTGGTCTTGATAATCTCGATTTCGACGTCGTGCCCCTGACCACGCAGCAACGCGGCTATATGGTTGGCCTGCCACATAGCAAGCTGCGAACCGCG
>JBEKVS010000365.1:0-5846 GCA_049513795.1 Occallatibacter sp.
CGGCGATCCAGGAGCGCAGTATCTCCTCCAATGGTGAGTTTCCCGTTCTTGGGCGCTCGATCACGTATCGAGGCGGCGCCTTTCATCTTCTCGCGGATGTGGCCAGCCGCCATTTGCTGCCGCCCGGAATTTCGCCGGCTGCGGTGCGATGCGCTCTCACTGCCGTGCAGCAACGCACATTGAATGCTGCGGGCACGTTCTCGCCTGAAGGATGGCTTCAGATTGGTCTGGCGGGCCACCAGCCGTCGCTGGGGGAGAGATATATTTCGACCGGGAGCTTGTATCTGTGCTCGGCGGCGTGGCTGCCATTGGGTCTGAATGCAGCCGATCCGTTCTGGTCGGGTGCGGCGGCGAACTGGACGCAGAAAAGCGTTTGGTCTGGGCAGGACGCGCTTCCCGATCACGCCATTGATTCGTAGCCCAGGTGGATTGCCGCAGGCGGTTTGACAGGCACGATTCTGGCCGGGGTCAGGAAGCATCGCAGGCTCGGCCGGTGCGCGAGATTGACTAGGTCACAGCAAATCACGTCCGCTTGCGCGGCCATTTAGACTAACTGAATGGTTTGCGCGGCACGAAATGCGCGCGCCGGACAAGGTTCGAATGCATCCAAATTTTCACTTCACGGCGGTCCAGATTCTCTGGACGCTTACATTTGCCGCGCAGCTTGTGCTGCTGGTGGTGTTGCTGGGGCGCGACCGGATCAAGCGTTTTCCGTGGTTCACGCTGAGCATTGTTCTGATGGCCCTGCGGCTGCTGGCCAGCCGCCTGCTGTTCGGCCGATTGCCTTCGATCACGCTGAGCGAGATCTTCATCGTCCTGGCCGACGTGGTGGCGATCACGGGCTTTCTGGTGGTCGTGGAGATGGGGCGTCGCGCGTTTGTGGGTGCGCGGCTGCGCATCTGGTTGGCATTTGCGCTGGGTTTGCTGGCCGTGGGCGGTGGAATTCTGGCTGCATGGGGGCCCTGGCCGGCGTGGAAGACGTTGACCGTTGATTCGCCCCTGGCCATTTTCCGGCTCATGCAGCTGGTTGCGCAAAAGGCCGACATGCTGGTCGACCTGCTGACGGTCGAGCTTGGCCTGCTGGTGCTTTTTCTGGGCCGGCGGTTCAGCGGGGGCTGGCGCACGCATGTGCAGCGCATTGTGATCGGGCTTATGACGGCCTCGGTTTCGCAGCTTGCTGTGCAAGGCGTATGGCAGTTTGTGGCCAAGACGGCAGCGCCGCACTCGCAGGCCGAATATGAACGCGTGGTGGGGCTGCGCGACAAGCTCTTCAATGCCAACGGAGCTCTTTACGTTGCCGTGCTGGTGTGGTGGATTGTTTGTCTCTGGGTGGATGAGCCGGGGTCGACAGTGCAGGCGGACGGGTCCGCGCCGGAACCCGAGTATTTGGCCACGGAAGAGGATGCAACGCAGGCCGGGTCTGAGGGGGAAGTACCGGATTCGGAAGGAACTCGCCCGCAATCCCTCGGCAGCTAAAGACGAGTGGCAACATCCGCGCTTGACGTGCAGGCTGAAACCCGTACCCTTCAATGGGCCCGGACTCCAATGCGCCAAGGCTCCGCGCGGGTTCTCAGGACTAAATGTGGCAGCTGGCCTGGCCGCGCTTTTCCAGATACTTCTGGTGATATTCTTCCGCCCGCCAGAAGGATTGCGCCGGCTCGACTTTGGTGACGATGCGTTTGGGCTTGAACTTTCCTTCTGCGGTCAGTTGCTCGATCTTGGCCACGGCTTTGGCCTGCTGCTCGGGTGAGTGAAAAAAGATGGCCGAGCGATACTGAGTGCCCCAGTCAGGACCCTGGCGGTTGAGCGTGGTGGGGTCGTGGAGCTCGAAGAAGGCGTCGAGAAGGCGCTCGTAGCTTACCTTGGCGGGGTCGAAGTCGAGTTCGACGACTTCAGCGTGGCCTGTTGAATCGGTGCAGACGTCGTGGTAGGTGGGCCGGTCGAGCTTGCCGCCCTCATATCCCACTGCGGTGCCGGTTACGCCGGGAATCGCCGCGAAGGCTGCCTCGACACCCCAGAAGCATCCTGCTCCGAATGTTGCTTTTTCTGTGCTCATGGCTTTTTCATCGGTGCTCATGGCAGTTGAGATGCGTGGAAGAGTTGTTTGGTGACAAAAAGTGAGCCGGACCGGCAGTGAGCCAGACGGGCAAGGCCGCTACACTAATACTCGGTGATTGGTGCTCGATGACTGGAAATCTTTTTGCAGCTTCAGACTCTTCTGCCGGCGAAGGCTGGTTTACGGCGCACTGCGACGGCGGCTCGCGCGGCAACCCCGGGCCTTCCGGCTACGGGGCGGTGGTCGAAGACCCCAGCGGCCGCGTGGTGGCGAAGCTGAGCGAGTTTCTGGGCATTCAGACGAACAATTATGCGGAGTATTCCGGACTGCTGGCGGTATTGAAATGGGTTAGCGAGAATGGGGCGAAGCGGGTCCGGGTGGTGTCTGATTCAGAGCTCATGGTGAAGCAGATGAAAGGGCAATACAAGGTGGCAAGCCCGGTTCTGCGCCCGCTGTTTGAAGAGGCCAAACGTCGCGCGGGCAGGCTGGAGAAGTTTGAGATGCGGCATACGCTGCGCGGCGGCAACAAGGAAGCCGACCGGCTGGCCAACGAAGCCATGGACAAAGGGATGGGAAGGACGCCGGATCGGCAATCGGCCGAGGCGCTGGCTCGCCGCGTGAGCGAGGCTCCGCTCAAGCCGGCTGCGCAGCATATGCCTGCCGCGCCGGCGCCGAAGGCGACACGGCAGGTGCTGGAGGGCTACGTGAAAGGCGGAGTGGTGCATTTGCTGGAAGGCGAGCTGCCGGATGGAATCTTTGTGAAGGTTGTTCGCGAGTAACAGACACAGAAAGTGTGAGGCGATTTGTGAATTGTTCGCGACCTTCGTGCACCGATCCGAGAAAACTCTACGCTAGACTGTACCCATGAATCAGGAGCCAAAGAAAGCACGACGCCGGTTTCACGCGCACGCCGATGCGCGACTGGCTGCGCTGAACGGGGCTCTGCTGGCAACCTATTGGCAAAGACTGCTGGGGTTTGCGGTCGACCTGCTGATTGCTGTGGTCATCTGGTCACCTCTCGAGTTTTCGTGGCGCTATTTTGTTTTGCACGAGACAAATATCCACCTGGTGTGGGACTTTCATGAGGCAGGCAACATTGTTGTGATGGTTCTTTATTGGGGATTCGCGAACTATTTCGGCAATGGACAAACGCCCGGCAAGTGGGTTGCCCGCACGAGAATCATGTCGCTGACCAGCGAACGCATGGGGCCGTGGCAATCCATTGAGCGCGGTCTGGGGTATGGCGCGGCGGTGCTGGAGCTCGGCCTCGGATTTCTGCAGGTTTTTTGGGATCGCAATCGAATGTGCGCGCAGGATCGGCTGGCCGAGACGGTTGTGCTGGACGTGAGAGGGCCGAAGAGCCGATAGGCTTGTGTCACGAAGCTCTAAGCTCGATGCCGCCGGGACTCTTTCGAATTGCCGACAACCTTCGCAGGATTCGCCCGCAGGGTTCGTCCATAGTATTCGACCGCGGCAATCAAAATCTCAGCTGTGGCGACCGAGGTCATTTCTCCACGCATGGCCGGCGCGTTCAAGCAGGCGGTCAGAGCACTCCGGGCCCCATTTGCCGGCAAAATAATTCGGAAACACCTCGGGCTTCTTGGCGGCCCAGGCTTCGAGAATCGGGGTGTAGAGCGCCCATGTGGTCTCCACTCCATCGCGATGGGCGAAGAGGGTTTGATCGCCAAGCATGGCTTCGAGCAGCAGGCGCTCATAGCCGTTGGCGCTCGACTTGCCGAAGGCCGCTTCGTAGTCGAAGTCCATGTTGACGGGGCAAACGGACATGTCGGACGAGGTGGGTACCTTGGCGCCGAAGCGCAGCGCGATGCCTTCATCGGGCTGGATGCGAATGGTGAGCAGGTTGGGCTGAATCTCCTGGCAGGGGCCGCTGGACTGCATGCGATTGAAGATGAGCAGGGGTGGTTGCTTGAACTGAATGCTGACTTCGGTGGCTTGCTGCTTGAGGCGCTTGCCCGCGCGGAGATAGATCGGCACGCCGGCCCAGCGCCAGTTCTCAATGCCCAGGCGCAGTGCCGCGTAAGTCTCGGTGCCGGAGTCGGGATTGACGCGCTCCTCGTCGCGATAGCCGACGACACGCTGACCCTTGATGACACCGGGACCGTATTGTCCGCGGACGGCGTTAAGGATGGGGATGGGCGGAATGGCCTTCCAAACCTTGAGTTTTTCCTGGCGCACGCTTTCGGCCTCAAAGCTCGAGGGCGGTTCCATAGTTACAAAACTCAGTAACTCCATGACATGGTTCTGCACCACATCGCGCAGCGCGCCGGCTTTCTCATAGAACGGACCACGGCCTTCGACGCCGAGAGTTTCGGCGGCAGTGATCTGCACATGGTCGATATAATTGCGGTTCCAGATGGGCTCGAAGATGCCGTTGGCGAAGCGGAACACCAGGATGTTCTGCACCGTTTCCTTGCCCAGATAGTGGTCGATGCGGAAGACCTGGCTCTCGTGGAAGACCGCATTGACCTGGCGATTGAGCTCGCGCGCCGAATCGAGATCGTGGCCGAACGGCTTCTCGATCACCACCGCAGTCTTGCCCTTTTCCGGCTCGGCCATGCCCTGCGCGCCCAGGTTGTCGATGATGCCGGCGAAGAATTCCGGCGCCGTGGCGAGATAGAAGAGCCGGTCGCCACCTATGTTTTTCTCCTTGTCGATGCGGTCTAACTCCGCCTTCAGTCCGGCATAACTCTGCGGGTCGTCGAAGTTAAGCGGAAAGTAGCTGATGTGCTTGACAAACTCCTCGAGAACGGGGTCGCTTGCGTCTGCGCCGCCAAACTTGATGATGCCGTCGCGCATGTCGGCGGCAAACTCATCTCCGAGCGCGCGCCGCGCCACGCCAACAATGGCGAACCTCTCGGGCAGAAGATTGTTTTGCCGCAGATGGAAGAGCGCGGGAAGCAGCTTGCGCTTGGTCAGATCGCCGGATGCGCCGAAGATCACCAGAATTCCGGGATCGGGAATATTCTCCGGGCCCTTAGACACATTCGACAGGTCTTCCGGCCGCACACTCATTTGTATCGTCGCCATAACAACCTCCGGTTGTTGGATCACAGGTTACAGATTACAGATGACAGTTACAAGCAGAGGAACAAGGCCTATTGATTGTCATCGGCAACCTGACATCTGCAATCTGTTTTCAGTCTTTCTTTACCGCATGGCCGCCGAACTGGTTGCGCATGATGGCCAGCATCCGGTCGGTGAAGTTATTGTCTTCGCGGGAGCGGATGCGCCGGATCAGCGACTCCGTAATGATGGGTGCGGAGACATTCAAGTCGATAGCTTCGAAGACCGTCCAGCGGCCCTCGCCGGAGTCGGCTACGAATGCTTCGAGGCCGTCGAGCGCGGGATTTTTCGCCAGCGCGTCCGCGGTGAGGTCGAGCAGCCAGCTGCGCACCACGCTGCCGTAGCGCCATATCTCGGCAATTTGCGGCAGATTGAGGTCCAGCTCTTCTTTCTTTTCCATGATGGTAAAGCCTTCCGCGTAGGCCTGCATCATGCCGTATTCGATTCCGTTGTGAACCATCTTGACAAAGTGGCCGGCGCCGGCGGGGCCGACGTGTCCCCAGCCTTTGTCGGCAGCCGGAGCGAGGGTTTCAAAGATAGGGCGCAGATACTCGACGGGATCTTTGTCGCCGCCGATCATCATGCTATAGCCTTCCTTGAGTCCCCATACACCACCGGAGGTTCCGACGTCGACAAACTGGAAGCCTTTGGCAGTGACTTCGCCATGGCGGCGGATAGAATCCTTGTAATTCGAGTTACCGCCGTC
>JBEKVS010000366.1:0-5842 GCA_049513795.1 Occallatibacter sp.
GTAGGGACTAGGGACGTAGGGACTAAGGCTCCCACCGACTCGATTCAACAGGATTGGCGAATCTGATCCGCGTCGTTCTATCGCCTCTATCTTCGATGAATCCCTATTGGCCGTATTCTTACTGGCGGCATGGCTCCGCCCGTCCCAGTCCCTAGTCCCTAGTCCCTAGTCCCTACGTCCCTTGATCCCTTAATCCCTGCCTCACTCATGCCGCAGCGCTTCCATCGGCTGCACGCCAGCCGCACGCCGCGCCGGAATCCAGCTCGCTGCCAGCGCCACACCCAGCAAAAGCAAGACCCCGCCGGCCAGTGTGGCTGGATCGTACGGCTGAATGCCGAAGAGCATAGACTTCACCAGCCGCGTCAACAGCAGCGCCGCTGCCACGCCGGCAACAATTCCCGCCGCCGTGATCCAGGTGCTTTCGCGCAGAATCATGCCCCGCACCTGTCCCGGCTGCGCGCCCAGCGCGAGGCGAATGCCGATCTCGTTCCTGCGATTGGCCACTGAATAAGCCATGACGCCGTAGATTCCCACGCAAGCCAAAGCCAGCGCCAGAACGCCAAAGCCGGCAGTAAGTGAGGCCAGCACGCGCTCCGTCTGCATTGTCGAGTCGATCTGTTCCTGCTGGGTGCGGATGTCGACCATGGGCAGATCACGGTCGGCCTGCTCGACCACCCTGCGCAACGCCGGCACCAACGCCGATGGCTCCATGCTCGTCCGGATCGCATAATTCAGGCCGCGGGCCTCGCTTTGCTGCTGGTACAGCATAAAAAACTGCGGCGGAGCTTCGTCGCGCAGATTCATATAGCGTGTGTCGGCGCAGACGCCCACTATTCGCACCCAACCGCTCTTGGCGTCTCCCCCTTTGAATTGCTTGCCAATGGGGTTCTGGTTTGGAAACCTCTTGCGCGCCAGGCTCTGGTTGATGACCGCCACTTTGGCCGAAGTCGCCGTATCCTGCGGTCCGAAGGGCCGGCCCGCAATCATTGGAATGCCCATGGTCGCGAAAAAGCTGTTCCCCACCACGTTGAAGAATTCGGCTTGCTTTTTGGCGCGGTCGACGTTCTCCCCCTCGGGGAGGAAATAGCTGTTGGACATGTTGTCCGCAATATAGGGTACCGAGGCAGCGGTCACCGCCTGCACCCCAGGGACGGCCGCAAAACCCTGTTCAAGACGTGCGTGCAATTGCACATCCTTGCCGGCGGGATAGCGCCCGGCGGGGGGATTGATCGCGAACAGCATAAGGTGGTCGGTGCGAAAGCCTGCGTCCACCGAGTTGAGCGCGAACAGTGTTCGCAGGAATAGCCCGGCGCCCACCACCAGCAGTGTCGACAGCGCGATCTGAAATCCTACGATGGCTTTTCCACCCAGCCCCTTGCGCCGCCGCGTCGCGGTGCGCGCCGTCTCTTTCAGGCTGCTGCCCACCTCAGACCGCGCCGCCATCCAGGCCGGGGCGAGGCCAAACAGAAGTCCGGTGGCAATGGTAACCGCACTTGTAAAGCCAAACACACCCCAGTCGAAATGAATGTTGAACCGATTCGTTTCCCATGCGTCGGTCAAAAGCCTTGGAATCACGTTGCGGCCAAGATAGCCGAGCAGCCCGCCTCCCACGCCTCCGATCGCCGCCAGCAGCAGGCTCTCGGTCAGCATCTGGCGCAGAATGCGCCCGCGGCCCGCGCCCATCGCCAGCCTGACGCTCATCTCTTTCTGCCGCTGCGCACCGCGCGCCAGCAGCAGGTTGGCAATGTTGGCGCAGGCCAGCAGCAGCACAAATCCGGTAAGAGTCATCAACACATAAACGGGCTTGCTGACCGTGTCGTCGGCGAAGCGATCTCCGCGGCTGCCATCGCCGAGCACCAGGCGGGGTAAAGTGTCGCCCGGCTTCACCGTCATGGTCCCATGCACCGCCGCATCCAGTTGCGACGCCATCAGAGCTTGCGCCTGCTCGTCACTCACCCCAGGCTTCATGCGGCCCATGATGCTGACCCACCAGAAATTTGCGTCGCTGAGCAAAGGGGACTCACCCATGGGATCGATCACCTGGATCATGCTCAGCGGCACAAACACATCTGGCGAGATTTGAGCGTCATCGGCGCTTGTAAATCCGCGCGGATTGACGCCAACGATGGTCAAAACCGCCTGGTTCAATGTAATCGTCTGGCCCAGCACCGAGGTCGAACGGGCAAACTCACGTTCCCAAACCCCGTCGCTGATGACTGCGACCGTCCCGCTGCCGGGCGACGCATCGTCCGACGGCGCAATGGCCCGGCCCAACTGCGGACGCAGGCCAAGGACAGCGTAGTAATTGCCGGAAACCATCTCCGTACGCACCCTTTGCGCCGTCCCTCGGATGGTGGCATTCATGCTGTCCTGCTTGAATGCAAACAGATCTTGCATCGTCGAGTTGTGGGCGCGAAGCAGCTGGTAAACCGGGTACGAGAAGGCGGAGCTTTGCGAGCCGGTGTCAGATGAATTGAAATTGCCCCATAAGCCATGCGCGACGTTATGGTCGTTGCCAATCCAACTGAGCATTCTCAGTTGCTCAGGATGGGGCACGTTCAGCCGGTCGTAGAGAAAACCTTTGGCGACGGAGAAGATCGTCGTATTGGCGCCGATCGTCAGCGCCAGCGAAATAGCCGCAATGGCAGTGAAGCCCGGGCTCTTCCACAGGATGCGCGCGCCATAACGCAGATCGGCCCAGAACTCATCCCACCAGCGCAGGCCGAGCGACGAGCGCATGCCTTCCTTGTGGACGGTAGCCGCGCCCAGCGCAATGCGCGCGCGGCGAGCGGCTTCCTGCGGCGCGTACCCGGCGCGCACCAGGTCGGCCGTCAGGCTCTCAAGGTGATGGATGAGTTCCGCCTGCATCTCGGCTTCAAGGCGGTCGCGTTGAACGACAGCGCGCATCCAGGAGCGCGGCTGAGAAAAAATCCTGGCGATGAACGAACGCATGCTCATAGCTCCTCACTTCCCTCGCATGGTGACCCGCAATTCGCGGCTCTCAATCCTGAGTCCCTAGTCCCTGCGTCCCTTAGTCCCTTCGTCACTCATGCCGCAGCGCCTGCATCGGTTGAATGCGCGCGGCGCGACGCGCCGGAATCCAGCTCGCGGCCAGCGCAACCGCCAGCAGGATCAGAACTCCGCCCGCCAGCGTAGGCGGATCGTAGGGCTGAATTCCATAGAGCATCGACTTCACCAGCCGCGTTAACAGAAGCGAAGCAGTCAGGCCTGCCACGATGCCCACCACTGCCAGCCATGTACTCTCACGCAGAATCATTCCCCGCACCTGTCCCGGCTGCGCGCCCAGCGCCATGCGGATGCCGATCTCGTTTCGGCGATTGGCCACTGAATACGCCATGATGCCGTAGATGCCCACGCACGCGAGAGCCAGCGCCAGCAGACCAAAGCCGGACGTCAGCGTAACAAATAGCCGCTCTTCTTCGAGGTCCATCGCGATCTGTTGATCCTGCGTGCGCACATTTACCAGCGGCAGGTCGGGATCAAGCCCGCGCACAACGCGCCGCAGCGCAGGCAACAGCGCCTCGGGCTTCATGGCCGAGTGGATCTCGTAAACCATGCCTCCTACCTGCGCCTGCTGCACATAGGGAATGAAGAACTGCGGCGGCGGCATTTCGCGCAGATTGGTATAGAGAGAGTCTCCGCAAACACCAACGATCTGAACCAGGTCGGCCGTAAGCACGCCGCCGTGGCCATCGGAGTTGTGGCCGCCAATCGAAAATCTCTTCCCAATCGGATCCTGTCCGGGGAATCGAACTTTGGCCAGGCTCTGGTTGATGATTCCCACTCTGGGAGAAGTGGCCGTATCCTGCGCACCGAATGGCCGCCCGGCAATGATCGGGATAGCTAACGTCCGAAAGAAATGAATGCCGACGGCGTTGTAGTTCTCCGCCTGTTTTTTATTCGGATCATAGGCCTCGCCTTCGGGCATGAAATCCGTATCCGACAAATCGTCGGACAAGTAGGACTCCATGGCGGGCGAGACCGATTCCACTCCGGGAATCTCGGCAATCGCCTGCTCCAGGCGCTGGTGAAGATCAATGTCTTTGCCTGCGGGATAACGATTTTGCGGCAGGGGAATTTGCGCGATCAGCAGATTTTGTGTTCGGAATCCAGGTTGGACGGCACTCAGGCCGGCCAGGGTGCGTATGAAAAGTCCGGCGCCGATCACCAGCAAGGTTGACAATGCAATCTGCACGCCGACCAGCGCTTTGTTGCCCAGCCCTTTGCTACGGCGGGTTGTGGTTTGCGCGCCTTCTTTCAATCCCTGAGTCACTTCGGCGCGCGCCGCTGCCAGCGCCGGGGCGATCCCAAAAAGGATTCCGGTGAACACGGTGATGCCTGCGGCAAATGCAAAAACCGGCCAGTCGAAGTGAACCTTGAGCTGGGCGTGTTGCCATGCATTCTGGGTCAACTGCGGAATGGCGACGCGTCCCAGGTAACCCATCACAATTCCACCCACGCCGCTGATCGCCGCCAGCAAGAGGCTCTCGACAAGCATCTGCCGCAGAATGCGCTTGCGGCCCGCTCCCAGCGCCAGCCGCACACTCATCTCACGGTGCCGCTGCGCTCCCCGCGCCAGCATCAGGTTGGCAATGTTGGCGCAGGCCAGCAGAAGCACAAAGCCCACCAGCGTCATCAACACTGCCATGGGCTTCAAGAAGATTTGCTCCTGCTCGAAGAGCCCGCGGCTGCCGTCGCGCAGCGTCAAGCGGGGAATGTCTTCACCGGGCCGTACCGGCATGGTGGAACGCACAATCGCCGACAGCTCTGTATCCAGCGCAGTTTGCGCGGTCGTGTCGTTCACTCCAGGTTTGGTGCGACCCAGAATGTTCACCCACCACTGCGCGGGACTCGTCAGCCATGAAATTCCATTCGAAGCCGGAGTGAGAATGGGCTGCATCGCCAGCGCCACTGTTACGTCGGGAGTTTCCGATTGCAGCACACTCTTGGCGCCTGTAAATTCCCTGGGATTGACTCCGACGATGACCACCGGCTTGTCGTTGAGCTTGATCATCTGGCCGAGCACGGATGGCGACCGTGCAAACTCGCGCTCCCACAGCGCGTCGCTGATCACGGCTACAGGCTGCGCGTTCACGCTGTCGTCCGAAGGCTCAATGGCGCGACCCAGTTGCGGCTGAACTCCAAGCACAGAGTAGTAATTGCCTGACACCATCTCCCCGAGCACGCGCTGCGCATCTTCGCGGATCGTCGCTGCCATCCCCGTTTCTCGAAAGGCCAGTAGATCGCCGATAGCACCATTCTGCCCGCTATTCTCTAACCGCAGTTGCTGGTATGCCGGGTAGGAAAAAACCGGGCTCATTACGCGACCGCCCGCCATTGGGTTGTAGTCGCCATGGACGTGATGCACGGCGACATGCTCTTCTGTGCCCGTCCACGTGAACAGGCGCAGGTCAGAAGCGTGAGGCACAGCGAGCCGCTCGTACAGAATCTGCTTCGCGGCAGAGAAGATGGTCGTATTCGCGCCGATCGCCAGCGCCAGCGAAAGAGTCGCAACCAGGGTGAAGCCGGGACTCTTGCGCAGCATGCGCATCGCATAGCGCAGATCCGAACCCAGTTCGTCCCACCACCGCAGCCCCAGCGACGCGCGCATGCCTTCTTTGTGTGCCATCAGTCCTCCCAATGCAATCCGCGCCCGGCGGCCTGCCTCGCTCGGGGCAAGTCCTGCGCGCATCAAGTCAGCGGTCAAATGCTCCAGATGGCTGGCGAGCTCGGCATCCATCTCCGCCTCAAGCCGGTTTCGCTGAACCATAGATCGCATCCACGACCGCGGCCGGGAAACAATGCCGATAAAAAGTGAACG
>JBEKVS010000367.1:0-5810 GCA_049513795.1 Occallatibacter sp.
TTTCTCGTTTGAAACGACAATAGCTTCTGCGGAAGGCGATTGTCGAGCAGCGTGAAGTCTTCGTCCTTGAGGCCCGCAACCGGAGCCCCGGATGCGTCCGTCGCTTCGACATTGAGAATAATGCGATGCTCGGCCTCGTAGTTGCGCTCTCTGTCATCGTGCGATCGGGGAGTCAGCGTCGGAATTGGCCCAGCAGCCGGCGCGGGAGATTGGTCTGGCGGCGAAGGCGGCTGGGGCGCCTGCAGAGCAAACAGAGAAGCCCCGGAGCAAACGCAAAAGATACCCAACCAATTTAATCGCGATGTTTTCATCTCCCCCTCCTTACCTTGAGAGTGCCGGGCAACTCACACAACTCTCTTGCCGAGTATTGCACAAGCATCATTCGTCGCTCTTAGCTGTAACTTCTCGACGGCTAGAATCCCATGTCTTGCGAATGGTTTCATCGCGCATACCTGAGTATGGCTGGACGGATGTGGAGCTGCGCTGAGAAACTACGGCTGCGTGTAATAGGCTCTGTTGGTCCGCGCGGTAAGTACGGGCCGGTTAACTCGCAACTCAAGCGCATGATACTCGCCCACTTTTGAGGCTTCGGAGGAGTTGAAAGAAAGCACATAATAGGACGCGGCGTCGGCAAGGCACGTGGCAATGCTGGCGGCGATGTCCTTGCTATCCTCCAGAGACTTTCCGCCGGTCTCATGGACAAGAACCGGCAACGCCATGCTGCCCACGGTTGCCTGCTCTTCCGTTGCTACGCCACTTATCAGCGCTTTGTCGGCGTCCCCGTGCGGCTCCGCGTCGCGCAATCTATCTGGAAATGAGACCGCATCCAGCGTGATTTGAGCCTCGCGCAAAGCCGTGGAGAGACTCACCCGATAATCGAAGCGACCCCGCCTCGTCGCCGGCGTGTCGGGTATGTACTGAGATCCTGTGAGTTGCGGCCAGCCCGGACCAATCCAGATCAGAATGGCCCTTCCAGGGTTCTCTACTTCATTTCTGGCCAGCCGGTCGAGTTCAGAAATGGAGAGTTTGAATCGCGCATTTTCACAGTTGGCCATCTTCGAGAACCCCGACTCCGATTGCTCTTCAACCTGACCTTTCAGTCCAACCATCGCTCCTCCAACCAGCGGCTTCCCGAGCCCGCCATCGCCGGCCTCTTCGGCGCAGCTCGATGGGCGAAGACCGCTGCTCATTCTTTCCAGTTCGGCTATCAAAGCGTTGCCGTTCTGCGAAGGTTGGCTCACGCTTATTCCCGCATGAGAAAGTACGCCGACCGTAATCGGATATACGAGGTGGCCTTGATTGCGGCCGAGGAAGTTCTCGATGCCCTTGCGCTCAAATCCCATGGTGCGGACGTTATTGTTCAAGGCATCCAGCACAAGAAATGCATGGGCGCGCGCGCCAGGTTCGATGCCGTTCTTTTCGTGAAACGACAGCAGCTTGCGCGGAAGCTGGTTATCGAGAAGCGTGAAATCTTCGCCCTTGAGCCCATTAACCTCCTTGCCGGATGCATCCGTCACCTCGACGTTGAGAATGATGCGGTGCGCAGACTCATAATTGCGCTCTCGCTCTTCATGCGATCGCGGCGTCAGTGTTGGAGAAGACCCGGCAGCCGGAAGGGGAGATTGGTCGGGCTGCGAAGTTGGCGGGGGCGCCTGCTGCGCGGACACAAAAAGCGCTGAACAAAGATAGAAGGCTCCAACCCAACCTTGCCGCGACCTTTTCATCTGCCCTCTTAATTGCAAGCACAAGTGAACTGAATCTGTCTTGTTAGATGCTTTTTACACGAGCCGGTTATTCGTCGCCTTCGACATCTTATTCAAGCCTGCCTCAATCAGCTCGGCTTCATCAACGTGGCAATCAGCGTATCCCTGCGCTCATTGGCCATGGAGTCGGAGTTACTGAGAACGCGCGTCCAGACAAAAACCGCGCCCACGGCCAGAACCAGGAAGATCGGAACCGCCAGCCACAGGCGACCCAGGAACCAGCTCAACGCAAAGACAGCAGCTGCAACGGCAAGAATGCCGAGCTGCACCAGCAGGCTGAGAAAGGCATTGGCCTGCGATCCACGCTGGCGCGCAATGCGGCCCGGATTCACGCGATAGGGCATTCTTATCGAGAAGATATTGCCCGCGGCCAGATTGCAGGGAAGCGAAAACAGCAGCCAGGCGCCCGTGGCGGCCCATACCGCTCCGTCTGGAATGCCCAGCCGCAGACTTGCCAGCACAGCCGCAACCAGCGCCACGATGGCGAAGAGCAGCGAGTGGAGCGCATTCTTGGCCATCAATACGGTTCGAAACGGCGTTGGCGAGAGGAAATATAACTGGACTCCTGCGCCCTCGGTGCCCAGGCTGTTATAGAAGACCTGCGTAAATCCGAGCTGGGCATAGACCATGCAGATGGGAAACGCCAGCGGGAAAACGGGGCTTTGGACGGCGCCGTTCTTGATAAAGATGGTTGAAAAAACCAGCACCAGCAAAAGCGGTGCGCCAATGGCGTAGAGCAGCGGCAAGGTACGAATGAGCGCGCGAAGATCCTTTTCTATCACCGCTGCCATGGGACCGGAGGAGCCGATGAAAGGCTGGGTGGCCAGCTGCGCCGCAATCTTTGGTCCGGCGATATTTGGTACGGCGATGGCGCGTGCGGCTCCGCGGTCGAGATCGATTGCTTTCCCGCTGTCCGGGCTCAAAGCTGCTTTTGCGCGCCCGCCGGTTGCCAGAGTGCGGCCAGGCGCAACACCAAGATTCTCTCCGCGATACTCCGCCTTGAGCCGCACGGCCAGAACGCCGGCAACAAACAATCCATAGAGCCCCAAAACGCCCAGCGACCCCAATCC
Source organism: Occallatibacter sp. (assembly GCA_049513795.1). Taxonomy (GTDB): domain Bacteria; phylum Acidobacteriota; class Terriglobia; order Terriglobales; family Acidobacteriaceae; genus Telmatobacter. The sequence goes on from JBEKVS010000367.1 coordinate 2,834, forward strand.
TGCCGCAGGTTTTTGCGCCACAGCCAGTTGCAGCGACTGCGCAGCGAGCCCCGGTGGAAGCCACTGCTGCACGGCATCCGCCGATCTCAGCCATGGCTCGTATCGAGCCTTCACCGCTTCGAACTGGTCTGCTTGGTACTGCCGGCCACGCCGGTCGGAATGGCCGCGGTGATAGATGGCAGGATTCAAAAGCTGCAGCCCGAGAATAGCCACCATGAAAACCGCGCCCAGAATCTCGCGCGTCTTGCGTTGCGCCAGCCAGCGCTCGATCCAGGCAAAGACGGCGCGCACCAGCAAAATGTTGAAGACCGCAAATACCGCCAGCGCAAGCGTGATCCACGGCAGCACATCAGGACGAGCGGCGGCCACGCCAAACCAGATGCCCATGCAGCACAAACCGCCCAGAATGGTCGAGATATCCACCAACCCGAACACCAGGTAGAGCAGCATGTACGACCCGAAGCGAACTGGAAAGCGCAGCAGAATGCCGAGGTCGAACTGCTCTTGAAACGAAGCCAGCATCACCGGAACCATCTGCCAGACAAAAGCCAGGACCCAAAACACAATCGGCAGCAAGCGCCACTCGCCGCGTGAAGCGATGAGGTAAGTCGCTGCTCCCGCGCCGGAGCCAAAGGCCAGTCCCATCAGCGCATACACAATAAATGAGAAAGTGCGCGCTCCCAGTTCCAATGCGCCCGCGTTGGAGCGGAGCCCATTGGTGAACATGCGCCAGCGCAGCCTGGTGAGCGCCGCGTACTGCCCACGCGCGAGCGGACCGAATATGCCGCCGGCGTGGCGCAGAACATTCTCGCCCAATTCGGCCCCTCCGCCGATTCCGCTGCTCGGCGCTCCGGCCGCGCCTAAGCCAGCCATGACAACTCCTGCGCCGGCTCCTGTTGGCCGCCGGCTCCCACAATGGCCAGAAAGATTTCTTCCAGCGTCAGCCGCTGTTCCTGTTCCGCACCGGGCAGATTTGAAGCCACTCCGGCGCGCAGTTCCTCAATGGATCCATTGGCAACCAGGCGGCCCTGGCTGATGATGGCTACGTGACTGCAGAGCCGCTCCACAATTTCCAAAACGTGCGTGGTGAGAAAGATCGTCGCCCCGCGATTGATCATTCCCGTCAGCATGGCTTTAAGCATGCCAGCCGCAACCGCATCGACGCCTTCGAACGGCTCATCGAGAAACAGCACCTTGGGGCCGTGAATCACGGCTGCAGCCAGGGCCAGCTTCTTTTGCATGCCATGGGAGAAATCCGTTACCAGCTTCTTTTTCTCATTGGCCAATTGCATGAACTCGAGCAGTTCTTCGGTGCGCTGACTTGTCGTTGGTCGATCCAGGCCGTACATGCGGCCCACAAAGTGCAGGTACTCGGGCGCTGTCAGGCGCCCCATCAGCGCCATCCCTTCCGGCACAACGCCGATCTGGCGCTTGAGATCCAGCGCGCCGGCGCCGAAGGGCTGACCGAGAATGTCGACGGTTCCCGCCGTCGGCTCCAGCAGCCCGGTGAGCATCTTGATGGTGGTGGATTTGCCCGCTCCGTTGGGCCCGAGAAAGCCGAAGAATTGCCCCGACGCCACGCTCAGCGTCACATCTTCGACAGCTGTAAGCTCTCCGAAGCGCCTCGTCAGGCCATGGGTCTGAATCGCAGCCGTTTCCATGTGCCGCAAGGATAACAAGGTTGGCCGGTGGGACCAAATGCGCCCGTCCGCAACGCCGCATCTCTCTTACAGTGTGCGCCCGCGAGTGGAAATGATCTGCAAAGGGTCAGGAATATTCTTTGCCGTTTTGCTTCGCAAACCCTGCAAAGGGGTTATCTCGTTTTTAGAATCGCACAGGCAGGTCATTCAGCGCGCATCCATGGAAGCGTCTAGATGACTCTCGACATCCTTCAACGACTCATCCTCGGGAAATACTTTGCGGTACTTCTCCACCAGCTTGCGTGCCTGCACGATCTGTCCATCCATGGCGTATTGCTGCGCCAGGCGCGCCGCGATCGTCCCGTTGTAAGGGTAATCAGCCACGCCACGCTCCAGCACCGACTCCGCTTCCTGTTTTCGCCCAAGATTGCTTAGAGCGCTGGCCAGGTTCATGAACGTCGTCGGCTCCTCGGAGCCCGCCTTCAGCGCGCGGGCAAAGTAATCATCGGCAGCGGCGTTGTCTTTCTTCTCCGCCAAAGCGACGGCTCCGAGCGAGTTGAGAACGGTTGGGTCGTCCGGCTGCGTCTTGCTCAACTCATTCAATTTGCGAAACCAGAGCGGCCACAGGCTCGGGTCTTTGCGCGCCGCGGTAAAGTAGGCCTGGAGCTGGACTGTATCGGGAATACGGGGATCCGGAATCCGGGGGTCTGGATCGCGATCGTCCGGTTTACCGGAATCGGCAACGCCGCCATCGGAAAGGCTCTCAGGCCGATTCACCCACAGCAGGCCAGGCATGTCGCCCCTCGGCTGCTCAAAGGCAACCTCGGGCAGAGGCTGGCCGGGAAAGCGTACGATGCGGTGTTTGGTGTCGTTCGAGTGGGCGACGCCGGCCACGGCACGCTTCTCCATGTGGCATGCGATGCAGTAGTCCTCGGCTGCGACGCGCCGCGTGTCCTCCGGTTTCAGCGTGCAGCTCTTCACGGTGTGGCAGGTCAGGCACGCCGCGCGATACGCCGCCTGCTCTTGGCCAGGCTTGGGCTGGTGATGAATCGAGTGGCAGGTGCCGCAGGTTAGCTGCCCATGCGTCGCCTGGTAGCACTTGCTCATTTCGAGCGCAGAGTTCTTCCACTCAATGGATTGCTCCAGGCTGCCTCGCACCGGCGGCTTTGCTTCCAGTTGATTGGCCTCGGCGCGCTGCTCCGGTTTGATGGGCAGCATGAACTTGGCGATGGTCTCGGTGAGCGGCTGCCCGGGCCTGAAGTCGAGCACCGTTTTGCCCGGATAGAGCACCTGCGTATCGCCCTGCTGGTGGCATTCTTTGCAGATGTCGTCGGCCA
>JBEKVS010000368.1:0-7569 GCA_049513795.1 Occallatibacter sp.
AGCCCCGGCTCAATCCCCGGCTCAATCGGCCGGCGCCCCAGCCGGCCCGATTGGGATCCCGGCTGCGGTCCCGGTTGCGGTCCCGGTTGCGATGCCGGTCGCGATCCCCATCACCATTCAGGTTCACGCGGCGCAATCCACTGGACCCTACCAGCCCATCTGGAGCTTCTTTGGCGCCGATGAGCCGAATTATCTTTACGCCCCAAACGGCAAAAAGCTGCTCGGCGAACTGTCCGCTCTCAGCCCCGTTCCTGTCTATTTCCGAACTCACAATCTCTTCACCACCGGCAACGGCGACGGCTCGCTGAAGTGGGGTTCAACCAACGTCTACACAGAAACTGCTGACGGAACGCCGGTCTTGGACTTCGCCATCACCGACCGCATCTTCGACGCCATGATCGAAGCGAAGGTCCGTCCACTTGTCGAGATCGGCTTCATGCCCGAGGCTTTGTCCACTCACCCCGAGCCCTACCGTCACACCTTTCCCAAAGGCGACATCTTCACCGGCTGGACCTACCCTCCCAAGGACGAGGCCAAATGGTCGAAGCTGGTAACCGCGTACGCAAGCCATCTGCGCGAGCGCTATGGCGAGCAAACAGACACATGGCTCTGGGAAGTCTGGAACGAGCCTGACATCGGCTACTGGCACGGCACGCCAGCCGAGTATGACCGCCTCTATGATCTGACCGCGGCCGCGATCCGCAGCGTGCTCCCGCAGGCCCGCATCGGAGGACCCGAAGCCACCGGCGTCAGCGATCACTCCGAGCCATTTCTGCGCCAGTTCCTCGAGCACTGCGCTCACGGCGTGAATGCCGCAACCGGCGGCACAGGCGCACCGCTCGACTTCATCAGCTACCACCCCAAAGGCAGCCCCAAATTCGTCGATGGCCATGTAGTGATGAGTGTTGGAACACAACTCCGAGCCCTCGAACGTGGAATGAAAGTAATCTCCAGCTATCCCGAATGGAAGCACACGCCCATCATCCTCGGCGAAAGCGATCCCGAAGGCTGCGCCGCATGCCAGGGCAGCCAGAACGGCTACCGTAACGGGCCGCTCTACGGCGTGAGCGTGGCCGAAGCCACCATGCGCACCTACGAGCTGGCGCGCAAATATGGAGTCACTGTCGAGGGCGCGGTCACCTGGGCCTTCGAATTTGAAGATCAGCCCGCCTTCGCCGGGTTCCGCGAGCTGGCCACCAACGGCATTGACAAGCCAGTGCTCAACGTCTTCCGACTGATGGGCATGCTCGGCGGCGGGCGGGACGGTGGCGCAGGTGCATCGTGGATTTTTACGGAGAGCAGCGGCGCTCTCCCGCTATCTGAAATAGTGGCGCACAGCGTAACCGCCGCTCCCGACGTGAATGCAGTGGCCACCCGCGCGCCAATCTCCGGCGGCACAGAAGTCGATATCCTGTTATGGAACTACCATGATGCCGACGTGGAAGCCCCGGCAGCGCAAATCCACCTGAGCATCGATGGGCTCCGCGGCAAATCTGTCCTCGCATCCGAATACCGCGTCGACGAAACCCACAGCAATGCCTACCGGGTCTGGCAGCAAATCGGCAGCCCAGCGCACCCCACGCCTGATCAAACGGCACAGCTTGAAGATGCTGGTAAGCTGGCGCAAACTGTCCCAGGCCATCGCATCGCCATCGAGGACGGAAAAGCCGCTATTGAGCTGAATCTGGCCCGACAGGCAGTGGTGCTCGTTCGTTTGCGGGGGCAGTAGCGCACGGCCCTTGCGATACCGGAGTCATCCTGGGTGAGCGCAGCGAGTCGAAGGCATCCTGAGCGGAGTCGGAGGGGTTTCGCGGTTGGACTTCCTCGCTGCTTCGCAGAGCAAACTCAATGCGAAGAGCTCCCATCTTCCTTGCTGCTGGTGGCGAAAAGGATCGAAGCCACAAAGACGGCGATGATGACCGGAACGACAAAGAACGGAGAAGTAATGCTCATGGCGCAAGCTCCTGATGGTTAGAGTATCAAAAGCCGGGCCAAGCTTTATCGAATCCGCCACGCCTTGTGTGCCTGCGTTCCTCATTCGGCTCAGCCCAGGTCGAGCCTCCTCGGCGTAGCGGCGGTCACATCAATTCGGCGCACCGGCTTTCAAATCCCGGGTCAGTTCCAAATACTCCACATATCCCAGCAACGCGCCCCAATGATAGAACCGGTCGCTCGACGAAACGTCATCCCCCTCGCCCAGCAAAGCGTTGTAGTTTTCATGCACATGACCCTTTTCTTGCCACTCCTTCAGGAAGAGCTGGTACGACTTCCGCGCGAATTGCCTGCGTGTCTCGGCATCGTCGTATTGCTCCAGGCCGAGATAGACGAGGTAGTTCATTGGCCCCCAGATCCGGCCCCGCCAATAATCCTGGTCATGAAATGCTGGATCGTCGCGCTCAATGGAAGGAATCACCCACTCGCCCCAGAATTCTTGCGAATTGAGCAGGTGTTTTTCAATCATCGTCTTCGCCTGTTCCGGCGTAGCCACATGCGCCAGCATGGGATAAAAATTCGTTGGCGACAATCTCCGGTTCCACTCCCCGGTGTGCAGATCCTTATTGAGAAAAATCCCCGCCTGCTCGTCCCACATCGTCTCCAGCTTGGTCCGGTAACGCGCCGACCGCTCGCGCAACTCCTTCGCGTCCGCAGTCTTTCCCAGCGCATCGGCCATCTGGGCCAGTGCGTCGCAATCCGCAATGTACATGCTCATCAGGCCCACATCGCCGTACTCCAGCACATGCGTCTGCGGGTTATAAGCCGCGGCATCGTACATGGGGCTGTTGTCGAGCCCCGACTCGAGAATCGCGCCCACACGTGTTCCCGCCGTGCCGTCGTCCGGATTCCCCGGCGCGTTGTCTCCATCGCTGCCCCAGGCAAGATAACCTTGCGTGTCGCGATGCTCAGCCCACCAGCGATTCCACACCAGCAGCGGCCCAAACGCGTCTTCGATGAACCAACGCTCATGAAACTTCTTGTAAATCTTCAGCACGGTAATCGAACCCACCGGCGGCTCGGAGCGGTCAAAGCTCTTCCATTCGCCTGATCGCGCATAGTTCGGAACCAGGCCTTTGTCGGTCGCTTCGCGGATCATCTCCAGCGCATTGGCATAGGCCAGGTCTTTGCTGCCAATCGAAGCCAGCGTCGCGGCGAAGAACTGGTCCCAGTCGGGTAGAACATATCCGCCCCAATCCACACTCCATACGCGCGTGATCGGCGTGACCACCCGATGCTTCGCCGGTTCGTAAATCGTGTCCCAGCCAATGGTGGTCTCAATTGCGTCGGCGATTGGTCTTGCCGCTTCGCGGCCTGAAGGCGCATCCGCCGCAATCGATTTCTCGTATGCAGCCCTTTCGCGCTCGAGAACCGCATCAATCTCCGCCAGCGATCGGCGTTTACCGGTGCTCACGCCAACCGGCGCCGTCAGGTCGGCCGCAAAGTACGGGCCAACCACGGGGACATCGATGAATGCCGCCTTTTCACCGGCCGCGGCTTCGCATGTGCAATAAATCGGCACCTCACCCGATGGCCCATGGGTCTCGATGAAGTTCGCTTTGCGCATTGCCGTGCCGGGCATATTCCACAAAAAGTTCACGGAGAACACAATCGTCGGGGGCAGAACCGAGATGGGCTTCGACTCAAGCGGCGTCGCCAGCACCACCACATCGCCGCCGTCGCGAGCACTTTGGATGCGCCAGCTATGCCCCTTCCACGCGATGCGCAGATCTGTATACGCGCCATCCCATGCGTGCGGCCCGGGAAAAACCTCTTCCGCTCCATGCGCTTGCCTGCCTATCAGTGCCTCGCCCAGAAAGGCGTCGCCACTCACGGTTGTGTTGTGTTTGAGTCCGACGTGAATCGCCAAGCCCGAAGGCAGCAGGACGTGCGTAGCAACACTGTTTACGTCCCATGTATTCCACCCCTGCGCCAACCGCCGTTGCACCGCGGCATAGCTCGGAGAGCGTGCAGGCTCCGCCGGCTGACCGCTGGCCATGCGCGAGTTAAGCCGGGCCGCGGTCTCGCGCGCATTTTGCGCATGCAAGAACAACTCCACACCGCAAAACCCGAGCGCAACAACAACGCCAACCCGTCGCTTAACGCGCATTTCACCCGCCAGACTGTTTACGCTGTTCCCTGTTCCCTAATCTCTGCTCTTCTACATCCACCCGCCATCCACCACATAGCTCTGGTTGGTGATGGCGCTCGAGTCGTCGGCGGCCAGAAACAACACCAGCCGGGCGACATCGTCGGGAACAAGCTCCCGTTTCAGCGCCTGGCGGGCCAGCATATTCGCCTGGTACTCCGGCGTGTACCACAGCTGCCGCTGCCGCTCGGTCGCAATGCCGCCCGGCAGCACCGCATTCACGCGAATGCCTTCAGGCCCAAGTTCATGCGCCATGGTCCGCGTCAGCCCCACAATGGCCGCCTTGGCCGTGGTGTAGACCGGCAGCCCGGTAGAGGGAACCATCCACGAGATCGAGCTCATATTCACGATGGCGCCGCGCCCAGCTTTGCGCATGGCCGGCAACACCGCCTGAATCATGAAGAACTGCGGCCGCAGATTCACAGCCATGCACTGCTCCCAATACTCCGGCGTCACGTCCTCAGTTTTATGGCGCTGATCGTTGGCCGCGTTGTTCACCAGCACGTCGATGGTTCCGAGCTCCGCAGTCACTTCGGCAACTGTCGCCTGAAGCGCACGGATATCTGTCAAGTCGCAATGCCAATAAAGCGGTGTAGGGCATCCCTCCGCAGTCAGCTCCGCAATCAACCGTTGCGCCGCCACATCCTGAATGTCGAGGAACGCCACGCGCGCGCCCTGTCGCGCAAAGTGCGCAACCAGTGACTCGCCAATGCCCGTAGCCCCGCCGGTGATCAGCACCGCGCGGTCCCTCAGGCTGGGATAGCTTGCAAATTGAAAATCTGGCATTTGTTCAGAACCATGCATCGCGATCTTCGAGGACCCCGTCTCCGACGACGGTCCAAGTATATGGCCTCAAGGGCGCTATAGAAGAAAGCGAAGGATGGGGCACCCGGCCGCGGGACTTGAGCTGTGAGGTTCTGATCAAGCATCTCTCGAAGCATTGGGGATATCGGCGGGTCCATCAGGTCGGGAGCCATGCGATTCTGCAGACTCAGGAGCCGGCCCTCATCGGGTAGCTGTTCCGGCCCATACGGCGCTGCGCGTCGGGACGCTGAACTCGATTCATTCCGCAGTCGCTGCGCATAAGATGGGTTTGTGCTCTCCCAGGTCTCAAGAACGAGACCTGGGGCACCCGGCAGTCATCGCATCCGAAAATCCAGTCGTGCGCCGTCGAATGTTTCCAGGCATAACAATAGTATGAGCGAGCTAAACGAGTTTCTGAAGCGCTACGCCGAAAGCACCGCCTATCACGAAGCTGGGCACGCAGTTGCGGCTGTGCTTCAGGGGTTGGAGCTGCGAGAGCGCGGCGTCCACATAGATGTTGAGGCTTCAGGAATTGCCTACTATTGCCACAGGCTGCCGGGCATCAAAGGTATCTCTGACGGCGACCGAGCTGAGCGGGAAAAGACTATTGTTGCCCTATACGCTGGCAAGGTCGCCCAGGAGGAGTTCCTGCAAGATTCTGTCGACAGCCAGTTTTGGAGCTCGGATTGGTCCGTCGCCGCTAAGCTCATTGAGGAACTGGAGACCACATCGCCTGAACACACTCAGAAAAGACTCTATGCCCAGGCACAAGAATCAGGGGTCTAGCTTCGACCCTCTGGGCCCGGCCAGTCACCGATATGCCACAAATTGAGATCGATGAGGGGTGGTCAAAAAGTAGGAGAAGGAAAGAGAAATGCTTGTCCGGCTACGAGGTAGCAGACTTCCTTGTACAGTCTGGTATCACCTGCACCGTATTCTCAGAGGGGCGACGAACACGCTTGTAATCTTCCGGACAAATCGAAATTCTAGGGCTCAAGGGCGACACGCCGACTCGCGAAAATCTCATTTCAACCCGGGAGCGCGCCTCTTTCGTTCCATTCACGAGCTACTTGTCCTTAGCCTTGAACTTAACCTTCACCTTCTCCTTGACAGGCTTTTCGGCCGCAAACTCGACCTTTTCTCCGGCCTTTGTCGTAAATTCAACCTCTGTGGGCACCTTCACAATCTTGGTCGCTTCGAACGTCACTGTATGCTTCTTGGCTGGCATGTCTCCCCCTTGCTAATTATCACGGGCAGTATAGCACCAGACAATTCCTACGCCGATGGGCTTTTGCGGCGGCCGCTTCATGCTGGACCTGCAATTCCATGCGTCGCAGCACATGGAAATCTCTCGCCGGTGCTGATTTCCTCACCAGACGCCAGAACGCGGACCTTGCGGTCCGCGTTCTGGCGTTTCGAGATTGTGTTGTGTTTGATGTACGGGCTGAAGCCCGTACCCATCATGCGATCTGACGACCGCTGGGATCGTCAGATCGCTGTTGGTTTTTTTATGCCTTGGCTAACACGCCGCCGGTTAGGCGCTCTTTCAGGATTTCGTGGGCATTGGTTAGGAACTCATCCAGAGGGATCTTGCCAGCGTCTACGTCGGCTAGGATGGCGCGCTGGGCGGCGTATTCCTTGTTGACGACGCCGGCCTTCGATTGCAGCATGCGCCAGGACTTGCGCCGCTCGACGCAGAACATGACTAACTGGCGACTTAGCGCACGATATTCAACCTTGCCGTTTTCTTCCCAGGTGATGTAGACGCCGAAGTCGGGGATGAAGGCGCGGTGGCCGGGCTGCAGGTAGCGGCGGTAGACGACGTCCTGCTGCGTGATGCGGACGAGCATGTTGTCCAAGTGGATGAGCTTGGCTGCGGCTTCGGGCTTGACCTTCTTGAGGTGGTTGCGGAAGCGAGCTTCGGTGGTGCACCAATGCGCAACCGTGTAGCGTTGGATTTCGCCGGTGGTCTTGGACTTGGTCTCGTACCAGTCGAGTTCCATGGATGGATTGCCCTTGAGGTCGAGGGCCTCTTGATAAGTCTCGCCGAGGCGGGGGTTGAAGACGAACTCGGGCACGCCGCGGGAGTCGCGGACGCGCTGCGCCTGGTGGAGAGCCATGTCGTCGGGGACGCCGTGCTCAGGCTGGCAGGTGGTGAAGGCCTGCAGGAACATGGTGCCGCGATATTCCAGGCCATCCAGAATTGCGCGGTACAGCTTGGGGGCGTTGGCCATGGAGCATTGCGCGACGAAAGGAGATCCGTGACCGGCGAGGAAGGTTTCGGCTACGGTCTTCTTCTCGGTGTTCTTGCCTTGCGTTGCGGCGCCGAAGACGTTCATGTCGTTGCCGCCGAGCATGGGCGTGGAGTCGGAGTTCTGGCCGCCGGTGTTGGAATACACCTGGGTGTCAAGCATGAGGGCCTTGACGTTGGGCCGGTTCTGCAGGATGACCTTCGACATGTTCTGATAGCCGATGTCGCCCATGCCGCCGTCGCCGCCGACCACCCAGACCTTGGGCAGCTCGACGATCTCCTGGTCGGTCATGAGGGCGTCGGTGAAGTGGGTGTAGTGGTAGTACTCCTCTTCGTTGATGACATTGCTGTCGCGGGTGAGGAGAACGTCGGC
>JBEKVS010000369.1:0-5706 GCA_049513795.1 Occallatibacter sp.
ACGCTCACAATGCCCACCACGCGGCCGCTCTCGGCAACGGGAATCAACGCCAGCCCGTGTCCTGCGGTGAGCCGGCGGATGGTGGTGCCGAGTGTGTCTTCAGGGCGCGCTACCTGGAAGGCGCGCGACATCACCGACTGCACATAGCCGTTGCCGTCGCTGCGCAAGGCATCGACAATGCGCTGGCGCGACACGATGCCCACCAGTTGCGGGCCGCGCACGACGGGAAAGTCCTCTTGCAAGGAATGCACGCAGCGCACCAGGGCGTCGGCCAGCGTGTCGGAGGGCGAGAGCGTGGCGAAATCGGTCAGCATCACCTCGCGCATGCGCACGGTGTCTACGACAGTTTGAAAGAAGACGCCCTGATCTTCAATCTGCGCGCCAATCATGATGAAGAAACCCGTCGTAATGAGCCAATAGTTATGCAGGAACATGCCGCCGATCATGGCCATCAAGGCCAGAACCTGTCCAAGGCCCGAGGCGGCGCGGCCGGTGGGGGCAAAGCGAAGCTTGCGCGCGAAACTGCCGCGGATGAAGCGGCCGCAGTCCAGCGGGTATGCGGGGAGCAGATGGACCAGCGCCAGGCCGGCCTGCATCCAGACCATGGCGCGCAACAGGTGGGCAGCGGTAATGAAAGGTGTATCGAAGAGGTGTATATCGCCGCCGGCCCCGAGGAACATGGCGGCCAGCACCAGCGCCGTTGCCATGTTAGCCACCGGCCCGGTGAAGGCGAGAAAGAATTGAGCGCTGCCCTGCCCGGCTTTCTCCTGACTCTCGGGATCGGCGTAGGCGAAGAGTCCACCGATCGGAAGAAGCAAGACCGCGCGCAGGCGCAGGCCGAGCCAGGCGGCGATGATCAGCCTTGCCGTTTCGCGCACCAGCACAGCCGCAACAAGCACAAAGAAGAGGCCGATGCCGCGGCCGACGCCATCCCCGACGCTCAGCGCCAGGCATAACACGGCCAGCAATGGGAAGAAGGCATGCAGGCGCATTTCAACGCCCATCCAACGGCCCAGCGGGATTGACCAGCCTCGCATGTTTCGATTGTAGTGGGTCGGGGTCGGATATGCTGTTGAGCGATGCGCATCATTGCCGGATCGCTGCGTTCCCGCACCCTGGAGGCTCCGGCCGGCCTGGCGACGCGGCCTACCAGCGACCGGCTGCGCGAGACGCTGTTCAACGTGCTGATGTCGAGGAATCAGGCCCCACGCCTAGGCGGCGCGCGGTTTCTGGATCTCTATGCCGGCTCGGGGGCCGTGGGCATCGAGGCGCTGAGCCGTGGTGCGGCAAGCGTGGACTTTGTGGAGCGGGCCGAGCCGGCCTTGCGGGTGCTGCGCGCCAACCTGGCGCGGTTAGGATTGACGGCGGGTTTCAGCATTCTTGCGGCGAGCGTGGGAACCGTGCTGCGCCGGATGAAGCCGGCTGATGCATTCGATGTGATCTTTCTTGACCCTCCTTACGATGAGGATAAGGAGTATGCTGCGACGCTGGGGCTGCTGGGTGGTGCCGGTGCGGGTTTGCTGGCAGCCGGGGCCATTGTGATTGCCGAACATCGCAAGAAGAAATCGCTGGAAGAGCATTATGGGAGCCTGCGACGCACGCGTCTGCTGACGCAGGGAGACGCGGCACTCAGCTTTTATGCAGCCGAGCCTCTCGACGCTAAGGATTGAGGATTGAATGTCCGGCCCTTATCGACGAGCTGTATTCGAAACCCGTCCGTCGAACGCTGGGCTTCGGGCAGCCTTTGATGGAAATGAGAGTTGAAGAATGATGAAATCACCCTTGCGGGCGAGAATCCCCCTCATCGCGGCTGCGCTTTGTGCAGCGGCGTTGCAAGCGCAGATTCAAGCACCGTGGCAGATAGGGCCGTTCACGCGGCCGGCGAGCGGGAATCCTGTGATCGCGCCGCGGCCGGACTCGAGCTTTACCGATCCGCTTCTCAAGCAGCCCGCGCACTGGGAGGCGCTGCACACATTCAACCCTGCGGCGATTGTTCGCGATGGCAAGGTCTTTGTGCTCTACCGCGCGGAAGACGACTCGGGCGCGATGGAGATCGGCGGGCACACGTCGCGCCTTGGCCTGGCCGAAAGCGACGACGGAATTCACTTCAAGCGCCGGGATGCGCCGGTCTTTTATCCCGCCAAAGACAAACAGCAGGCGCGCGAGTGGCCCGGCGGAGTGGAAGACCCGCGCATCGTCGAAAGCGAGGATGGGACTTATGTGCTGACTTACACGCAGTGGAATCGCGTGACTTACTCGGTGGGGATTGCCACTTCGCGTGACTTATTGCATTGGACGAAACATGGCCCTGCGTTTCTGAAGGCCGATGGCGGTAAGTATGCGCACCTTAAATATAAGTCGGCGGGAATTGTAACTAAGCTTGATCGGGACAAGGGCCGGTTAATCGCCGCAAAGATAGATGGCAAGTATTGGATGTACTGGGGCGAAGGATTCATTCATCTGGCGACGTCGACCGATCTGATTCACTGGACGCCCATCGAGAATGCGCAGGGCAACCCGATTGAGTTACTAGGGCCGCGCGCCGGGCATTTCGACAGCACATTTCCCGAGACCGGCCCACCGCCGATTCTGACCGACGCGGGAATCGTTGTGATCTACAACGGCAAGAATGCGGTCGAAGGCGGTGATCCGGATCTTGGCGCGAATGCTTATGCGGCGGGCGAAGCGTTGTTCGATGCGCACGATGCGGCGCATCTGCTGGCGCAGGCGGATCATCCCGACCTCAAGCCGGAGATGCCCTACGAGAAAACAGGGCAATATGTCGCTGGAACCACCTTTGCCGAGGGGCTGGTCTACTTCCACGATCAATGGTTTCTCTACTACGGCTGCGCCGATTCGCTGGTGGGGGTTGTAACTGCGCCCTCCAATCCGTTTGCCGGCGTAAAAGGCTTTTGATCTTTGCGGCGCGCACACCGACCAACCTGTCTCTTAGCCTTTCAACTGCGGGAAGGCGGTGATGCGGAGTTTGGCGGCCGCATAGGGGATCAGCGTGATCGATTCCTCCGGCTGATCGATGACGACAGGGCTCTGCGGCAGCGGGTTGGCTACTCCATCTTCCGCGCGCCAGTCGGTGAGCTTGCGCGCTTTGACACTAAGACGCACGGGCGCATGCCGGGCGCTGAATGGAGCTTCAACTAACTCGGATTCTGTAACTCCGATACTTCTTTCCGGGGCGGATGAGTCAACGTTGAGAGCGTAGTTCCACGCAGTCTTGGGAAAGACTTGCCAATCGGCGGTCATGCCGCGGTCGCGCAGCTTCACCCAGCTCTCGCCGATGGGGAATGAGAACGCCAGCGGGCCGCGCTCGACGGCCACCGAGTCATGAAACCAGCGCGAGACGCGCGGCGGCATGGGCAGCTTGAGCTCGACGCGATCGCCGGATTTCCATGTGCGCTCAATGACTGCGAAACGGGCGCGCGGGAAGCCGGCTGCTTTCGGTCGCGGTTCGGACTGACCATTCACAGTGATCGTAGCGCCATCGGCCCAGGCGGGGATGCGTAGCTGAAGCGGAAACGCCAGTGGCGTGGCTGGATTCACCGTAAGGCGAATCGTTTCGCGGAAAGGATAATCGGTCTCTTCGACTATGTGCACAGGTGTGCCGCGTATCATCGCGCGCGCTTCGCAAGGCGCGTAGACAGCCGCAACCAGGCCGTCATTCTTATCAGATTCGGCATCGCCGGAAAGCATGAACAGGCTGGCAGCAAACTTGGGCCATCCCTGATTGAAATTGGCCGTGCAGCAACCGAAGTTCGGTTCCAGGCCAAAGAGGTTTGACTCCGGACCATCCGTCACCCAGGGCTTGTGGTGCAGGCTGCACTCCACCTGATTGGCTCCTGGTTGTACTGGTGGGCCCACATGTCGTCGGTGAGCGTGCCGGGGAGCGCATTGAAGGCGAGTTTCTCGAGGCGATCACCCAGCGCTGGGTCGCCGACGATGGCCAGCGACCGCTCCAGCGAATACATAGACTCGACCACCGTGCAAAGCTCCGAACCTTGCGAGGGATCGGGACCGGCCAGATGCTCATCGCAAGAGAACATGCCGTTGGGCAGGCCATGATACTTGTCCAATTCGGCCATCATCTTTGTAACTGCCCGGCGGTCCGCTTCCGCGCCGGAGACGAGCGACCAGACCGCGCCTGTCTTGATGGCCTGGCCATTGTTGACGCCATGCGTGGCAAGCGCCAGATCCTTCAAGCCGTCGCCTTCTTTCAGCTTGAGAAACTCGGCCGTTATCCGCTGCGTGTACTGGAAGTTGTTGTACTGGGCCATCCAGTCATAGCCCTGCTGATGCAAAAGGCGGGCCAGGTCGAGCAGGTAAGACGAGCCGGTGCGGTTGTAGAGCCAGATCACACTCAGCAACTCATCCTGCCAGCGGAATTTGCCCCAGTCGCGCAGAGGACGTTTGGGCAGCTCGCCAAGCTGGCAGCGGAAGTACTTGTCCACTACCGGAATCACACGCGTGTCGCCCGAGAATTCCTGATACTGCGTCAGCACCTTGAGCATGACGATGCGCGGCCACCAGTCGTCATTCGAGGCCGGGCCGATCATGCCGCTTGAAGCCTGGCCGTTCGCAGCCTGATGATCGAGGGTCCAATCGATATAGCGTTGCGCCTTGGCCTTGAGACGAGAGTCGTCGAGCAAGTAAGCCAGCGGGACGAGACCATCCAGGAAATAAGGCCCGCGCTCCCACGACTCGCCCGACCCGCCCAGCCAGCCGCTGTTGGGGCCAACGTCGGGCCAGGTCTCGTCCAGATGACCGGAGAGCCCGTTGGCTTGAATTTGCAACTGTGCGCGAAGCCAGCCTGTGGGGCGGATGGAGCCTTGCAGCAGCATGTAAAAGGCGCTCGGAGTGAGCGGAGCGCGATCTTTGACGACAGGGGTCGGCGTTGAAGACGATGCGGGTTGAGCCGGATCGGTGGATGCGAACAGGCTCACCTGTGGCGGAAGCGCGGTTGCCAGGACAAGCCGACCCAGCCGGTTGAGAAATCTGCGGCGAGTGGTGCGAGTCTGGGCGGATGACCACACGGCGAGCTCCTTGAAACAGCCAGCCAAATGGTAATTCATTCGAATCGGAATGATGAGAAGCACTCTAAGGCGAATCCGTTTAGAGTGTTGTGCATGAGATTTTCAGTGTTGGGATTGGCGGCAGCGTTGCTGGCCTTGATTTGCGTGCACACCGCGGGCGGAGGAGCACAATCGGCGACGCCGTCGAGCGTTTCTACAGATGTGTCAAGAGAGTCTGGCCAGGCGGAGCTGGCGATTCTTGACACCGATATCGGCGACGACATCGACGACGCGTTTGCTCTCGCGCTTGCTTTGCGCAGTCCGGAGTTGAAGATTCTCGGCATCACCACAGCATTCGGCGACACCGAATTGCGCGCGCGCCTCGTCGACCGCTATTTACGCGACATTGGCCGGTCCGACATTCCCGTGGCCGCTGGCGTTCCAACGCCGCACAACAATGTCTTCACGCAGGCCGCGTACGCCGAAAGGTCTCCTCCATCAAAACATGGGAATGGAGTCGAGTTTCTGCTCAGCCAGATTCGCGCCCACCCAGGCCAGATCGCGCTGATTGCCATCGGACCGCTCAATAATGTTCAGGCAGCCATCCAGCAGGATCCGGCGACATTCGCCAAGCTCAAACGCGTGGTGATGATGGGCGGCAGCGTCTACCGCGGCTACGACG
>JBEKVS010000370.1:0-5686 GCA_049513795.1 Occallatibacter sp.
AGCCGCACCCCGGAGATTCACACGAACACACTTTGCGCGGTGGCGTGGGACCCAACGGAGGCGAGTCGGCCATCGATGGCCCTACGTTTCTGTGCACCATCGGGTGGGACTGGATTCCCGCTATCCGCGATCGCGACACCGGCATCTGGCAAAAAGTCTATCTTTCCGCAACTGGCCCAGTGCGGGTGAAAGACCCGCTGGTGACGACCGATTTGCCCTTGCCCAAGACCGACGCCGCCGACATCGCCATCCAAGCCACAATCGAGAATGTTAGCGATACATCGGTGACGGGCGAACTCGCGGGCAGCATCGGCGATGTTTCTTTCGGCAAGCCGATAACGCTGGCCGCGCACAGCTCACAGCAGATTTCGTTCGATCCGAAAACGACTGCGTCTCTGCACTTCGATCATCCGCGATTGTGGTGGCCGAATGGATACGGCGAGCAGCCGCTCTACAAGCTGCACCTCGCATTCGCGATCAAGAAGAAAATCTCCGACGCGCAGGACGTGAGCTTCGGCATTCGCAAGATCTCCTATTCAGTCCCCGGCACCGACACGCTGACCATCTCGGTTAACGGCGTGCCCATCTTCATCCGCGGCGGCAACTGGGGATTGGACGAAGCCCTCAAACGCATTCCGCGCGAGCGACTTGAAGCCGAGATTCGCCTGCATAAGCTTGCCAATCTGAACCTGATCCGCAACTGGGTGGGCCAAAGCACGGGCGAAGATTTTTACGAGCTCTGCGACAGATACGGCATTCTTATCTGGGACGAATTCTTCCAGCCCAATCCCGGCGATGGACCAGACCCCACCGACATCGCGACCTACATAGCCAACGTGCGCGACAAGATTCTGCGCAACCGCAATCATCCCGCCATTGTTCTCTGGTGCGCGCGCAATGAAGGCTTTCCGCCGCCCGAGATCGATGCCGAGTTGCGCAAGCTGATGGCCGAGCTTGAGCCCACGCGCCGCTATCAACCGAGTTCCACTGATGGCGCCGGCGTACGCTCGCATGGCCCGTACTCATGGCGCACGCCGCGCGAGTTCTATACCGTCACCGACGACTACTTCAAAACCGAAACCGGCACAGTTTCTGTGCCCACGCTCGAATCCATTCACGGCATGATGCCGCAGAAAGATTGGGAAAGCATCAATGACGACTGGGCCGAGCACGACTTCGCCAAAGGCAACTCCGGCGCGCAGGATTATCCATCGGAGCTCGCTGCGCGCTACGGAAAGCCTACTAACCTGGCCGACTTTGTGCGCAAGGCGCAGCTGATGAACTACGAGGCCTACCGCGCCATGTACGAAGGCCGGAACGCGCAGATGTTTCATCCCACGACGGCCGTGATCACGTGGATGAGCAACCCTGCGCAGCCCAGCTTTGTGTGGCAACTCTACCACTACGATCTTGAACCCAACGCCTCGCTCTTCGGCGTAAAGAAGGCCGGCGAGCTGGTGCACATCCAGTTCAATGAGGCCACCAGCGACTTGCAAGTCGTCAACAACCTGCCCGCGCCACTGGCCGGCGCTATTGCTCACGTGGCGATTTTCAAGCTGGATGGCTCCCTGGCTTCGGAGTATGAGCTCAAGGTCGCCGCTCCAGCCTCTTCTGTCGCGAGTTTCGGGCCCATCGAGTTCCCTGCATCGCTCAACGCAACGCACTTTATCAAGCTCGATTTGCGCAACAGCGAGGGAAGACCGCTCTCTTCCAACTTCTATTGGCGCGCCGAACCGGGCTACCCCGACGCACTTACGGACCTCGAAAAAATGCCGCCGGTTACGCTCGAAGCACAGGTCGCGAGCAAGGAAGTAGAAGGCCGCCGCGTGCTCACGGTCATACTGCACAATCCAACTACGCACATCGCTCTCATGACGCACCTGCAACTGCGCCGCGCGCATTCCGGCGAGCGGGTGTTGCCGGTTTTTGCCAGCGACAACTACGTTTCACTGATCGGCAACGAAACGCGCACCATCACGCTCGAAGCCGACGAGAGCGAATTCAAGCACGAAGAGGCTCTGGTTGTTGTCGACGGGTGGAATGTGAGCGTCGCGCCTGCTTCGGCGCTACGCGTTGCGATTGCGCCCAACGTCGACGCACAGCCCGATCACTGGCCCACAACCGGACTGCCTTACCAGACTGTTGGCCTGCGCTAGGAAACCACGCCTTAAGTTTGATCGGATGCGCCAATCCCGCGCGGCAAAGACCTCGCGCTCATCCGATTGTGTGCTGGCTTTCGATCACCTCAAGCGGTATCAACCTATGGCTTCCATCTCCCTGAGAGATGGAAGCCATCATTATCTTTCGTGGCTCCGAAACGCAGCTCGTGGGAATCTATTTGAACAAGAAGACAAGTTCCGGGAAGCATTTCTCCCACAATTCCCCGCATGATGGATCCACGCAGCATGGACCTCGGAACTGTTTGATCGTTCTCCTGGAGGCGCACACAATGAAGCTCCGCGACGCACTGGAAATGTTTCTGCTCTCCGCGGTATGGGGAGCGTCGTTCATCCTCATCAAACTGGCGGGCATCGACCTGCCGCCGGTGTGGGTCGCCTTCGCCCGGCTGACCTTCGGCTCCCTCTTTTTGTGGACGGTGCTGAAGCTGGGCCGTCACAAGCTGCCCCCGCTCAAGCTGATCGGCGCGCTGCTGGCTGTCGGGATACTCAACAACGCGCTCCCCTTCTGCCTCTTCGCCTGGGGTGAGCAAACTGTGCCGTCGAGCATCGCCGCTATTATCAACGCCACAACGCCCATATGGGCGCTGCTGCTGGGCCTGGCCCTTGGCACAGCGCATGCCACGCGGCTCACCGCTGCCGGAGTAGCGCTGGGTTTCCTCGGCGTCCTGGGCGTGGTCTACGGGCATACCTCGGGCGTTGCCGCCGGCGCGAATAGCTTCGTCTTCGGCGCTGTCCTGATCGGAATTGCCAGCCTCAGCTATGGTGCGGGCGCAGTGGCCGCCAAGCGCTGGCTGCACGGCGTAGAGCCGGTCGTCATCGCCACGTTTCAACTATCTCTGGCCGGTCTTGCCTTGATTCCCCTGGCGCTCTTTGGACCCCATCCCACAGCTCTGCACTTCAAGTCCCTGGCCGCAGTCATGGTGCTGGGAGTTCTGGGCAGCGGATTGGCTTATCTGCTGTTCTTCCGCCTGCTGGCCACCATCTCACCCACACGCACGGTCGCCGTCACCTTCGTGCTTCCCATCTGGGGATTGTTCTGGGGCTTCGTGGCCGGCGAAGAGATTCGCTGGACTGCATTGGCCGGCGTGGCGGTGGTATTGGCCGGGCTCGTCCTGCTCAACTTGCACCCTCAACCTCAGAAAGCGGCAGCCTTGCCGGCTTCTCCCGAACCGTGTCCCGCCGAACGAGCCTGAGAAAGAAAGGCCCGGAATCAGGATCGTTGCAGGCCTTGCTTGTCCTTCGCCGAATTCGAGGCCGGTTTACAAGCCCGGAATCTGCGGACCCTGCTGTGCTTTGGCGTTCATGCGGATGCGCTTGTTCTTGTCGTAGTCGTTCATGATGCCGGTTAGGAATACATTGAACGCATCGTTGCGGCGCTGCTCGAGCATCTGGTCGCGGGTCTGGTCGAAGTTCTTGGCAATGTCGGCCGCGGTCGGCTCCTGCTTGTCGACAATCTTCGCCACCACGCCGTTGCGCTCGGCGGTGATCGGCCCGCTGATCGCGCCCACGGGCAGATCCATCAACTGCGGCGCGACCTGCGCCACTTGGCCAAGGTCAGGAACCTGGCCATCCGGTCCGACCAGGTCGCTGGTTTTCACCGTCGCGCCAACCTCCTTGGCCGCCTTGGCCAGATCGCCGGAAGCCTTGGCCTTGTCCGCCAGTTCCTGCGTCTTGGCGCTCAGCAGCTTGGGCAACTGCTCCTGGCGATAGTCGTCCATCACGTGCGTCTTCCAGTCGGCGAAGGTAGGCGCGTGCGCGGCTTCAATCCCCGTGACCTGAAAGATTGCATAGCCCTCGCCGGTCTGCGCAAACTGCGGCGGATCTCCCTGCTTGGCATCGAAGGCCTTCGAGACCAGTTGCGAACCATCGGGCAATGCGGAGATCACGCCCTGACGGTTGACGGGCGGCGTAGTCACCACTTCAAGATGGTGCGCGGCTGCGGTCTTGTCCAGGCCGTTTTTGATCGCCTCGGATGTGAGCGTGTGTGCGTAGGCCTCTTCCGCGGCCGCCACTTTCTGGCGGATCAACGTGGCCTGAATCGTCGGCAGCACCTCGTTCAGTTCCTGCGCGTGGGCCGGTTTGCGCTCTTCCACCTGCACGACGTGGTAGCCAAACTGGCTCTTCACAATCTCGATGTCGCCGATCTTCTGCGAGAAGATGGCCTTGTCGAACTCCGGAACCATGGTGCCGCGCTGCGCAAAAGGCAGCTCGCCGCCGGAGTCTTTGCTCCCCGGGTCATCGGAGTATTTCTTGGCCAGATCGGCAAAGCTCGCACCACCCTTGAGCTGCTTCAAAATGTCCTCGGCCTTGGCCTTGGCTGCAGCGTCAGCCTTGGCATCCGCGTTGGGCGCCAGCTTGATGAGAATATGCCGTGAGCGCGCCTGCTCCTGCGTCGAATACTCGCTCTGGTGGGCCGTATAGTAGGCCTGAATCTCCTGCTGCGTGGGCTGCGGAATTCCGCCGGGCAACTCATTCGGAGTGAAGGCAAAGTAGGTGATCTTGCGTTCTTCAGGAACAGCCGATGCGTAGCGCGCGGCATTCTTCTTGAAGAAAGCCTCGAGGTCGCTGTCAGAGGGGTTGATGCCCTTGCGCACGTCGTCCGAAGAGATCACGGCGTAGTCGAACTTGATCTTGATGGCGCTCTTGCGATAGTCGTCGCGGACGTCTTTCGCGTCCACCATCACGCCGCCGGTGATGAGCGCCTGCAGGCGGCGAATGATGATGTCGTGCTTCACATCCTCTTCAAATTCCGGCACCGACATGTTGAAGCGGTTGGCCACCAGGGCTGCGTATTGGTCGTCGCCAATGAACTTGCCGCCGGGGAAGAGCACCTGGCCAGCCGCACCGGTTTGCAGGTACTGGCGCACGTCGTCTTCGCTGGCGCGGATGCCGAGCTTCTCCGCTTCGTCAATCAGAATCTGCTGCTGGATAAGCTGCTTGCCCACCCGCTGCTCGAAGAGATTGAGGATCATCGGGTTGTCGGGGTAGCGCTGCTGCTCCAGTTGGGCGCGGGCAATCTTCTCCACCTTTTGCTGGCTCACGGCCGAGCCCGAAGACAGAAATCTGCTGTACCAGTGGGGATAGATCACGGCATAGGTATCGGCCGACGCGGCGCCCTGGCCGGTGAGGCCGGGGATCAAGTAGACCACCATCGAAATGGAGGCCATGCCGATAATGACCACAAAAAACGCTTTGACGACACGGCTGTCTCTTTGCAGGAAACGGATCATGGTTGGACTAAGACCTTCGACTCTCTACGCGCCTGATGGCGCAATCGATATTCATTATAGACGACGCAAAGAAGCGGCGTAGACGGCAGCGTAGCGTGCTGAATGTAGGTCGCTGGCAAGTTGGAGGCCAGTCCGAATTTATCGTTTACCGGAACGGCCAAAAATAAATGTTAAGCAGCTTGCTGCAAGCCCTATACTTCGTTCCACCATTTTGGACCAATAGTCGGCAGAATCGGGAGTCGGGCTTCGAGCGGCCATGTACCCGGAAAAGAACGC
>JBEKVS010000371.1:0-5683 GCA_049513795.1 Occallatibacter sp.
TGCTTTTCCGCATGCAGCAAAGCATCCAGCGTCCAATACTCTACCGGCTTGAACGCGCCAATCTCGCGCTCGCGCTCCACAATCAAGCGCACCGCAACCGTCTGCACGCGCCCCGCGGAAAGTCCGCGCCGCACCTTATCCCAAAGCAGCGGCGATATCTGGTAGCCCACCAACCGGTCCAGCACGCGGCGAGTCTGCTGTGCGTCGACAAGATTCTGATCCACATCGCGGGCGTGCTTGAACGCCTCCTGCACCGCCTTCTTGGTGATCTCGTTAAAAGTCACGCGGCGAATCTTCTTCCGCTCTTTGGCCGATGTTCCAAGCTGAAGAGCGAGATGATAAGCAATCGCCTCGCCTTCGCGGTCCGGGTCAGGCGCGAGAAATATTTCGTCCGCCTTCAGCCCCAGCTTCTTCAGCTGGTCAACAACCTTCTCCTTGCCCGGAGACACGATCAGCTCCGGCTCAAACGTCCGGTGCTTCAATTCCACGCCAATGTCGTTCTTGGGCAGATCCATGATGTGCCCAACCGATGCGCGTACTTCAAAGCCCTTGCCCAGATACTTCTCAATCGTCTTCGCTTTGGCGGGCGACTCGACGATCACCAGTGATTTGCTCATTGCCATCCTTGATTCCTAAACAACTCTAACCTGTCCGGACGGTTTGACTCATCATCGGACAACTTCGTTTGATTCCTGCTCAGCCCAAAAGTCGCTCGCAGCGTGTTACGCCCTTCCCGCTACGGGAAAAAACGTCCTACAAAGGTTGCACCGTACCACGGAACACCACTTCGTTTCCACTCCGCAAGAGCCTTACCCTTCGCCAATCGCCCATTTTTGGTAGGCATATCCACAGCCTTCGCTCTAGAAAAACCCAGCAAGGAGCCTCACTTACGCCCGTGAATTCCGAGAATTAAAAAAAAAGAATTCGCGATCCGCTCAACGCAGGATAGAGAGAAGGAAGTTTTCAGCTTCTCCTCAGGCCGAATGGAGAATGTCGCAGGTCAGGCCGAAGTCAACTGGCTGAAAATGTCGTCCAGGCTGACAAACAGAGGCGTGCCCCTTACTTCCAGCCGCGAAGATTCGACCCACTCCGCGCCCAGACACATGCGGCCGCTGCGCGTCTTCGGATCGATAATCCACACCGTCTCCACGCCCATCGCGCGGTAGTCCTGGGCACGCTCCTGGGTATCCGAATAGCTGTCATCCGGCGAGAGAATCTCAATCACCAGCAGCGGCGGAGCGACAAGCACATCCGGCTGCGGCCCAGCCGCGAGAACGACCAGATCCGGGACCCGAACACGATTGTCGGAGACGCGAACCCTCTGCTCCGTACTACCGGTGATCCCCCACTCCTTCTCGTGGTTGCCGAACCAGACGGCCAGCAGCCACTGCACTCGCGCGTGCTCCCACTTGCCCACTTTGCGCTCTCTGATTTCTCCGTCAACGAACTCGCGGTCCGGTCGATAGCTCTTGGCCAGATACTCCTCGAGCGGCTTGTGAACAATCGTCGCCATACACTAAAACGGTAGCACAATCCAAGATCGGCCCTGCGCTTTACTGGATCAAAGAGTGCGCACGTAGTTCTTTCCCGGCAACCCCCGTATCCGCCCCGCCATCTCCAGCTCGAACAACGCCGTAAACACTTCGGAAGAAGTCAGTTGCGTCTCCAGCAACTCGAGAATCTCATCCATCTGCAGGCTCGCGTCAGAACGGAGCACCTCGAGCACCATCACTTCCTGGGGCCGAAGTACCGGATCCGGAAGAAGAGATGCCGTCGTCTCAAGCTTGGATTCATTGCCGCCCAAGGACTCAAGCTCCATCCGCACCTGCGAAGGCAAATCCTCCCACACATCTTCCCAGGTCGCCGTCAGCTTGGCGCCCTGCTTTATCAACGTGTTGGGCGTCCACGATCCCTTGCTGGTCACGTTGCCAGGCACGGCGAAGAGGTCCCGATTCTGCTCCGCCGCGCAGCGCGCCGTCACCCGTGTTCCCGAGTTCTCGCCTGCCTCCACCACCAGAACCGCGATGCTCAACCCGCTCAGAATGCGGTTGCGCCGGGGAAAGTTCTGCGGCGCGGGAAACGTCCCCATCGGCAGCTCACTCACAATCGCTCCGCCCAGCGCCAGAATTTCTTCAGCCAGCTTCTTGTTCTCCTTGGGATATACCACATCGATGCCGGTACCCCACACGGAGACCGTCGCCGTGCGCGCAGCCAGCGCACCGCGATGCGCGCAACTGTCGATGCCCCGCGCCATGCCGCTCACAACCAGCAGTCCGCGCGCTGCCAAGTCACGCGAAAGCATCTCTGCCACGCCGGACCCATACGGGGTTGGATGCCGCGTACCCACCACCGCAATGGCCGGCCGCGCCAGCAGGCTTGCGTCGCCACGCACCCAAAGCACCGGCGGAGGGTCGTAAATCTCCTTCAACCGCTCGGGATAAGCCGCGCAGCCAAAGCTGACCAAGCCCGCGCTCTGCGCCTCAACCAGCTTCCACTCCGCCTCGGCCGCTGCCCGCGCCTTGCCATCAAAGATGAACTGCGCCGCCGCGGCTGGGAACCGCAGTGCTTCCAGCCCGGTCAAAGGCAGTTGAAAGATCTGGCTCGCCACATCAAGCTGCTGCATCGCATCGTGAATCCGCTTGGGCCCCGGCCCGGCGACAAAGTCAGCGCCAGCCACGCAAGCCGATCCTCATCCAGAGGTTGCGAGTCAATTGACACGTTTGTCGCGGGCGATGCAGTCATCTGTGGCGCCGGGCTCGTGGGCGAATCCATTGCTGCCTCAAATCGCACAGCACGGCTTTCGCCACAGGAAACCTAAGTGCGAAAATTTGGGCAAGTGCGGCTACGTTACCCCTGGCCATCAGGGAAGTCAAGCCAGCATTGCACACTTTTCAACCTATTTCGAAACCCTCAACTGACTTGGGAATCTGCCCGCAGACCCCGTCGCTCGCTCGCGAACTCTGCCGCGTGACGCACACCGCATCCCCCAAATTCAGTTGGTAGTCTAAACACTAGAGTGAGTTCGCCCATTCATCCGCGCCTGCGCATCGCCGCCATCGACTTCCTGAACCCCGCGCCTCTGATGTGGGACTTCGAGCATCCGCCACTCAACACCGGTCTTGCTCGCCGCTATCAGATCGATCGCATGACGCCTTCCGAATGCGCCGATCGCCTCGCCGCCGGCCGCGCCCACCCCAAACACGCAGACTTGGGACTCGTTCCCATCGCCGCTCTTGCTACCAACCCTTCGCTGCGCATCCTTCCTGGCTGCACCATCGCCTCCAAAAGGCGCGTCCGCTCCCTGCTGCTGGTTCATCGCGCCAGCCAGCCGCTCACCGCTGTCCGCTCCGTGGCCGCGGACACCGCCAGCCGTACCACGCTGGCCTATGCGCGCATTCTCTTCCACCGTTGGGGAAACGCGGCCGTTCCCTTCCTGCCTTTGTCCGCCGATCTGGACGCCATGCTCGACCGAGCCGATGCAGCCATCCTCATCGGCGATCCGGCGCTGCTGGCGCTCGAGGAGCAAGCCAACCGCTTCGAGCGAACCGGCGAGCAGTTGCGCTATGTCGATCTAGCTGAAGCGTGGACCGCGCACATGCACGTGCCCTTTGTCTCCGCCGTCTGGGGCGCCGCGCACGGCAGCCGGTTTGATGATCGCGTTGTCGATGACCTCATCCAGTCACGCATCCATGGCCTGGAAAACATCGACGCCCTGGTTGCCGAATGGTCGCATAAACTCCCCATCCCCGAAGAGACGATTCGCACCTACCTCACCACAAATATTCATTACATCCTTGACGAAGAATGTATTGAAGGCATGCGCGTCTTTTTCCGCCTGGCCGCCGAACTCCGCGTCCTCCCGGAATATTCCGTCGACATCCCTGGACCCATGGTTTAGCAAACCGCCCGCCCAGGTCGCAAATTCGCCGCAACTGCGAGCTGTTTCCCAATGGCTGGTATTACTTCCAAATCTCGCGGTAGAGCTGCTCGATTTCCTGAGCGGAGGGAATCCGCGGATTGTTCTGCGGCGACCCCGACGCGAGCGCCTGCGCGGCCATGGTCGGGATGACCTCAAAATATCGATCCTCAGAAATTCCATAGCTCTTGGGCGAAGGAACCTCGAGTTCCTCATTGCGGCGAAACAAGCCTTCAACCAGCTTGCTTACCGCAACCGGCTCGGCGTCATCCTGAGCAGCAATCCCCATGGCGCGCGCGCAGTCGGCATAGCGGCCTGGCGCTGCGCCAGCAGAAAACTCTGTGACCGTCGGAAGCAGCATCGCGTTCGAGAGTCCGTGCGGCACATGGAAAAACACGCCGATGGGCCGGCTCATGCCATGCACCAAGGCCACGCTGGCATTGGAAAAAGCAATGCCGGCAAGTGTCGCCGCCAGCATCATGGCTTCGCGCGCTGCGCGATTCTCAGGCTGACGAAAGGCGACCGGCAATTCTACCCAGATTGTTTTCATCGCCGAGAGCGCAAAGGTGTCGGTAAACGGGTTGGCCTTGCGGCTCACATACGCTTCGATGGCGTGCGTGAGCGAGTCTGTGCCTGTATCCGCGGTCAACCGCTGCGGCATCGATATGGAGAGTTCGTAATCGACAATCGCAGCGGAAGGCAACAGATAACCGCCCGCGATCAACATCTTCTCCTGGCTTATCGAATCCGAGATCACCGCAAATCGAGTCACCTCCGAGCCTGTCCCGGCCGTGGTTGGAACGGCGATGTGCGGAGGACTCACCCTGGGAATCTGATTGGGAACCTTGTAATCGCCGGCGCGGCCGCCATTGGCCACAAGCAGCCCGATTGCCTTGGCCGTATCGATCGAGCTTCCGCCGCCAAGGCTCACCAGGCTGTCGTGTCCGCCCGCCAGATAGGCGCGGACTCCACCGTCGACCGCATCCGTGGTTGGATCGGGAACAGTCTCATAGAAAACCGCGCATGGAATCCCCGCCCGAACGATTTGATCCCGCAGTCTCTCCGCCAGGCCGCAGCTCACCAGAAATGGGTCGGTCACGATTAAAGGGCGCGCGCAATGCAGGCGGAGAAGAACGGATCCAACCTCGGAAAAGGCGCCCGCTCCAATTTTCATGATCGCGGGAATTTGGATTTCAGCAACCATATAGATGGTCTCAACAACAAAGTCTCTAAATTGCTAACTGCAACTTACTAACTCGCCCACCCGCTAATTCGCCAACTTGCTGACTAATAAACTTGCCGACTAGCTAGCCCCACAACCCGCTAAATCTCCCACCTGAGCAGCGCCGCACCAACCGTAAACCCCGCGCCCACGGCGGCCAGCAGCACCAAATCGCCCTTCTTCAGCTTTCCCTCTTCGATGGCCGTCTCCATGGCCAGCGGAATCGTTCCCGCCGAGGTGTTGCCATACTTCTCAATATTGATAATCACTCGCTCCGGCGCCATGCCCAACCGGTCAGCTGTCGCCGTGATAATCCGCTTGTTAGCCTGGTGCGGGATAAAGCATCCCAAATCCGCGCCCGTCACGCCGTTCCGCTCCAGAAGTTTGGTCGTGGCCTCGGCCATCTTGCGCACTGCGAATTTATAAACCGCCGGCCCATCCTGATAGATGTAATGCATTTTTTTATCGACGGTCTCGTGCGTCGAGGGATTCAAGCTTCCGCCACCCTTCAGGTTCAGCGCCACGCCGCCCGACCCGTCAATCTC
>JBEKVS010000372.1:0-5666 GCA_049513795.1 Occallatibacter sp.
GTCGTCAAGATGCTCATGCAATCCTGGCCCGCCTATGAGTCCTACACCGGCCCGCTCGGTTTGCAAACGCTCACCGACATCACCGGCTCCCACTATGGCCCCAACATCGAATCCAGCGAGCGTAACGGCTGGGGCCAATGGCACGACGCGGATGCGCATGGCGTGGGCAAGGACCGCAGCGTAACTACCGGCTCAGGTTTTGCCGCCCAATACCCTCCTGAAGTCGCCAAGCTATACGAAGACGCAGCCACCACCCCCGACGACCTCCTGCTCTTCTTCCACCACGTCCCCTACACCTACAAGCTCCACGACGGCAAAACCGTCATCCAATACCTCTATGACAGCCACTATGAAGGCGCAGCCCAGGCCGCCAACTTCGTGACGCGGTGGTCCTCGCTCAAAGACCGCGTCGATCCTGCCCTCTACGCTGACGTCCTTGCCCGCCTTGAATACCAGGCCGGCCACGCCATCGTCTGGCGCGACGCCGTCGTGCAGTACTT
Organism: Occallatibacter sp.; assembly: GCA_049513795.1. GTDB lineage: Bacteria > Acidobacteriota > Terriglobia > Terriglobales > Acidobacteriaceae > Telmatobacter. The sequence goes on from JBEKVS010000372.1 coordinate 501, forward strand.
CCTCAAGCTCAGCGGCATCCCCGACCAAAAGGGCCGAGCCGGCCACTACCCCGGCCGGTTAGAAGCCGAAGACGCCCGCCTCACCGGCTACAAAGTCATCGATGTCACGCCATGGGAAGACGCCAGCCGCGGCAAGGCTGTCACCTGTCCCTCTTCAGAGCTAGCGTTGAATCGCATGGCAAAGAATGGCTCAGGCGTGACCAGCCCGGGCGTGAAGGGCCCCGGCGTGAAGGGTACGGGCTTCAGCCCGTACATGGAAGCCGCCTATACAACCGGGGCTTTAGCCCCCGAGGGAATGCCCACCTGCACCGCCGAATGGACCTGGACCGGCGCACCCGGCCACTACAACATCGCCGTCCAATACTTCGATCTGCAAGGCGGTGCGGCCAGATTCACACTGCTCATCAACAATCACCCAGCCGCCGCGTGGTCCGCCGACGCCGATCTCCCCTCAAAACGCCCCAATGGCGATAACTCCACACGCAAGACGGTCGATAACACAGCCCTCAAGCCCGGCGACCTCATCCGCATCGAGGCCACGCCCGACGGCCCCGACCGTGCCGCGCTCGATTACATCGAATTAACGCCAACCAATTAAGCCTGCGAACGGGCCACCGGCTCACCTGCCGCGACGCGCATACGGTAGTGCAAACGCAGGAACGGCTTGCCCCAGAAGTTGAGAATGTGATCGGCGCGTGCGGCGCCATCTTCCGCCGCGTACACGGCGATCTTCTCCTTCATCGCGCTCACGTAGCGCGCCCAGATTGCATCTCCGTCACCGCGAACCGTGAAATAGAATCCCGGATCTCCAAACCCTTTTCCCGATGAAGTCAGCGAGAAGGATCCATCTGCGTGCGACTTCGGCTTCATCAGCACAATTGCGTTTCCGTTCGGCAAAGGAAATACCACCTTCACGCAAGCCGTGCTGTAGCCCGGCACCTGGCAAACCGAATAGCTGCCCGCATAAAGAACATGCCTGGTCGCGCGCAGCTCGCGCACCCATGCCGTCTGCACAAGCTCGCCGGTTTGGCGGCTGCGCAGCTGCAGGACACGACTGGTCATGCCTCTGCTGCTGTCCAAGGACGAGAGCGGGATATTCAACTGCTGCAGCCGCCTGCTGAAGATCGTCGCGAGAGCCATTCCAAATGGCTTGAACAGCCCATGCCACTCCGACCATACGTCCAGTTCATAGGCGGATGTTCGCTCATAGAAGTCTGCAACTACCGGCGCAATCGAGGCGGGATGATTCTCGATTCCCGCCAGGCTGCTGAAGTCCTGCAGCAACCCGCGCGGCCCGCTTTCAACAATGGTCAAGTCGTGAGCTGTCGCGTAGTCGGAGAAGAAGTCTTTGCCAATCCCGCTTGTACTTCCAACTGGCCCATCCAGCCACGCATGATCGGCCAGCCGAACTTTGCGCCCCGTGGCGCGCACCCATTGCTGTGTGATCCAGTCACTCAGGTACCCCGATCCTTCTCCGAGCCAGATCACGACTGCATTATTCCATGGAATGGCCGCGGGCCCGTTCTGCGTCTTCCGGCCAGTTTTGCCCAGAAACGTTGAGCGCCTTCAAACCAATAATCGCAACCGCGCAAAAAATTCTCTCCCCAATTCTGGTTTCTTCGCTATTATTGAATTAATGTCAGGATTGACTCAATGACCGACCGCAGCTATCTAGGGGAATTCGAACTCATGATTCTTCTCGCCGTGATCCATCTCGGCGACGGAGCCTACGGCGTGCCCATCTCCCGCGAACTCGAACGCCACCGCGGCCGCGATGTTTCCGTGGGCAGTGTCTACGCAGCCCTGGAGCGCCTGGAGAGCAAGAACCTGGTCGCATCCACGCTCGGCGACCCCACGCCCGAGCGCGGCGGCAAAGCCAAGCGCTACTTCCGCGTGACCAAGGAAGGCCTTCGTCAGGTGCACGAAACCCGCCGCGTGCTTATCAAATTGTGGCAAGGACTTCCCGACCCGAAAGGAGAACGCATATGAGACGCACAGAGCCCCCACCCAACCACACACCCAGCGCTAATCGCGGCTGATCAGCTTCAAACCGCCCTCGCGCGGTGTCTAAGTCAAAAAGGTTTGCCAAAGCTCGAAACCGGAGCCCACATGAGACGCACCGAGCCCCCACCCCTCGCCACCTGGATTCTCGAGCACGGCATCCCCGGCGGCCACGACGAAGCGCTTGCCGGCGATCTGCTCGAAGAGTTCCGCTCCGGCCGCTCCGATGGATGGTTCTGGCGTCAGGCGCTTGCTGCCTGGTTTGTCGGCTGGTTGAAATACCTCAGCATGCGCAGGTCGCTGCTGATATTTGCAGCTCTGTGGTCCGCGCTGGCCCCCGCGTGGGCCGCATTCGTCGACAAGGTTGACCGGTTCAACCCCGACGTGACCATCGGACCTCTCTTTAGGATGTTTTGCCTCTGGGTAGCCTTGAACCTGGTATTCGTTTTCGTCGGAATGCTTTTGTTCGTGCTCATCCACAGCCGCATCGCCAGCGCGTTCAGCATGGGCAAACTGGGTCGGGCCTTTATGCTGGCGCCGCTGGTCTTCCTGCCTCTCTACTTCGCCACGTTTGTAATGATGAATCTATTCGCCTATCCGGGTTTCGTTGTCGATCCGGGCGTCAGAACGCCTCTCGGCGAAATCACCGATTTCAACATGCGCGCCAATGCCTTGCGCATCCCCTACTTCCTGACCATGCTCTGGGCCATGTGGGGAGCCACGCCGCTCATGAGGAGTCTTTCGGCTACCTTCATCGCGTGGAACCCCGCCAAGCTCCCTGCCGACTCAACCACCGCCGCAGCGCATGTCAGCTCCATTCCCAGCCCAGCTTCTTACGCCGACCCCTACACCACCAAGCGGTTCCTGATCTTCGTTGTCGGCGCCGGACTGCTCAACGCTCTCATCGCCGGCTTCCTTCTCTGCCGCCTGCCCGACTCTCACGCGCCCACCCTCCAATCTCTCTTGCTCCGGGCAACCATCTACGTCGCCATAGGCGTGTTCGCCGGCATTGCCGGTATCTATCTCTACTGGAACAGCCCGGCAAGCCCCTTCCGCACCTCTGCTCCCATTCCGTTTTCTCTCTTTGCCCTGGCCTGCGCCGCCGGCTGGATATGGGTGCCCTCCATGGTCATCTTCTCTGAGCAGCTCTCTGCCGTCGCTGCCTTCATCGGCGCAATTGGAGCGTTTCTGCTCGCCGCATCGCTCCGCCACGCAACTACCTTTGTCTTTGCTCCCAAGCCCCGCGTCCCACCCCCCGTCAACGCAGAGGATTTCGAGCTCTTCACCGAGTCGCTCTATCGCGCTCCCCGGGAGCCGTATGGATATGTGATCGCCCTCAGTCTCTATGCGGCGGGATGGGCTCTCGCTACCCATTCGAATTACACCGCATGCACTCTGCTCGCGCTCGGCACGTCTATCTTCGCCTGGCAACGGACGCTGGCGCGAGATTATGACCCCGACGCCAACCGCGAATACAAACGTGCCGCCCTGCGCCTCGCCCTGGTCTTCATTCCCGCCGTCCTGGTCACCATCTGGGCATTGCTCGACGGGGTCGCGCATCGCAACTACCTCGAAGCAGCCAACGCATCGCGCGCCTCTGATGGAGTCTCCGCGGCTGAAGACGCCAACCCGCAGACCAAGTCCGCGCCCTCCGCAAACGGCATCTCCGGCTATCACAGCGTTATCCTCTGGCCGCCGCCGGAGAAAAAACAGATCGTCGCGCCGCTGCCCGAACCCACATCGCTGCTCGCCCCCGGCGCAACCAAGCCGCTCGTCATTCGCTTCGACGGCCCCTACTGGTACTTCCAACCCCCCAACCATGCGCCCAGCCTCAACGCCCACCAGGCCCGCGGCACGCCGCTCGCCATCGACATTCAGACCAACAACTTCGTCTCTCTCATCATGCAGGCCCAGCAAGCTCTCGGTACGCCCATCCCGCTTTCCCGCTGCCGCGCCATCGATCTCGACATTCTCAATCGCGACAACCACCGCGGCATTCTCAACATCGCCCTGCTGCTCTCCGACTCTTCCTCGCCCGCCCGGCGCCAGCTCTCGCTCGGCACGCAGACCGTCGTCTCCAGCCTGCCCGACCACTTCGCCTTCAAATCGTCCCCAGCGCGTGAAACACTTCGCTTTTCCGTTCCCTCGACGGCAGACATCCGCAGGTTCGACGGGATCACAATCCTGTTCATCCCCGACGCCAGCAACTACGACATCGGCCCCAAAGTAGCCATCGAGCAGTTCGCGCTGCAGCCTCGCTGACTCTCTTTTTACGCAAACAAAAAGGCCGCAACCCGAAGGCCGCGGCAACGCAATTTTACCCATACACCTTGTCATCCTGAGCGACCGCAGCGCAGCGAAGGGAGTCGAAGGACCTGCTTTTTCTTTTCGGCGCAGCGCGAGTCGATCGGCCTATTGGCGCGCAAGCGCCGTCTGCCGCACCGCAGGTGCTCAGTCGCCGCTGTGAATCTGCACCAGCCCCTCAGCCCCATGCCCACCTGGCGAAATGGTGCTCGTCTGCGGCGCCCGCCAGTGGTCGATATGGCTGATCCGATGCACGCACCCGATGGTGCAATTCGGCGCGCAGGCCTTGGCGGTAAGAAACTCCCGCTTCACGTCCTGAGTCGTGTAGTCCGCAATGGGAACCCCCGGATACCCGCGCTGCTGCGAGCAATAATGCACCAGCCCGTTCTCGCAGATATATAAGTACCGCGACCCGGCCCGGCACCGCCAGTCATTCGGCCGGCCTTCCGCAATCGCCTTCTGAAACTTGTCGAACTGCGCATAGTTCGACTTCTTGCGGTCGTTCATCGCAAAGTAAACCCGCGCCTCGTCTTCCTTCAGCGGCTTCAGCTGCCCGTCCCCATCGTGGATAATCCCGATCGTCGACTCAAACCCCAGCTCGAGCGCCCGCTTGCCAATCACCAGCGCGTCGTTAGGATCCTTGAACCCGCCGCCCACTACCGAGTTGATGTTCACGTGAAACTCGGCATGCTCAGCCAGCATCTGCAGTTTTTTATCGAGCACCTTCAAGCTCTTCTTAGAAACGTCGTCCGGCACAACGTTATCGATGGAGATCTGCATGTGGTCGAGCCCCGCCTTGTTGAGCCGGACAATCCTGTCGACATTAAGCAGATAGCCATTCGTGATCATCCCCGCAATGGC
>JBEKVS010000373.1:0-5653 GCA_049513795.1 Occallatibacter sp.
CACTGACGAGAACCTTGGCCCCGGTCCCGCCTGCCGGGATCTCCACGACCTGGTTATTGTTTGAGTCGGCGATGAAAACATCCCCTGCACTGTCCAGGGCCACGCCTTGCGGATTCCAGGATTTTGTGCCCGGTATTGTCGATTGGACGCCCGGCCCAAATGCGATGGCCGGCCCGTTGCCGATGCCGGAGATGGGAACGCTGGCCACAAGGTCTCCGTCGGCGTCGGTCAGGATGACTGCGCCCAGGCGCAGGCCCGGAGCCTGCGGCGCAAAAGTGACATTGACGGTGCAACTGGCGGGAGATCCCGTGCAGGTGGTGCTGGCAAGGGTGAAATCCAGGCTGGCCGCGCCCTGAGTGACAACCTGGACGGAGCTAGCGCCGAAATCCGCACCCGATTCTGAGAACTGAACCGTGATGGGTGCGCTGCAGGGTCTGGGAGCAGTCTGTCCATTGGGGCACACATTGGCGGCCGAGCCGTTGCCCGTCACGGATATGCTACTCGTCGGGGTGTAAAGCTCAGTGCTCGCCAGAACGTTGCTGCCGCTGGCGGAGCCGCCCGCGACCAAAACCTGGCCATCTTGCAGCAACACAGCGGTCGCACCATCCCTTGCCACCGTCATGGTGGCGGCCGCGCTGAAAGTTCCCGCCGATGGGTTGTAAAGCTCTGTGCTGGCGAGATAACTGCCGTTATAACCTCCAATGACCAGAACCTGGCCGTTGCCCAGCAGCGTCGCTGGGGGACCTTGCGGACCGCTCATGGAACCGGTGAGGGTAAAGGTCTCAGTGGATGAGTTGTAGAGCTCGGCGCTTCTCAGATTGCCGGAACCGCTGGCGCCGCCCGTGATCAGCACTTGACCATCGCCCAGCAATACACCCATGAAATAGCCCCGCGGGGTGGACATCGAGCCGGTCGTGAAGCTGAAGGTCCCGGCGATCGGGTCGTAGAGCTCCGCGCTCGACTGATAGGTGGGGTTTGGGCTGCTGACTCCGCCGGCGACCAGTACTTGCCCATTCTGCAGCAGCGTCGCCGTTGGAACGTAGCGTGCGGTGTGCATGGAGCCGGTCAGGGTGAAGATGCCGGTGCTCGGGTCGTAGAGCTCCGCGCTTGCCAGGATGTTGTTGCCATCGTTTCCGCCGGCGACCAGGACTTGGCCATTCTGCAACAGGGTTGCAGTCTGATTCTGCCGCGCGGCGCTCATGGAACCGGTGGCGGTGAAGGTGCCCGTAGCTGGGTTGTAGAGCTCGGCGCTGGAGTAATTCGAGGGCCCGTCCGATCCACCCGTGATCAGGACCAGACCACTGGGCAGCAGGGTCGCCGTGTGCGTGTAGCGGGCCGTGGTCATAGAGCCGGTGACGCTCCAGGTGCCGGTTGCCGGGTCATACAGCTCGGCGCTGGCCAGAACGCCGGAACTGTTGTTTCCGCCGGCGACCAGGACTTGGCCATTTTGTAGCAACGTTAACGTCGCATTGTCGCGGCCGATACTCATGGAGCCGGTGGCGGTAAACGTTCCCTGCGCATGGGCCGCCGCGGGGCCGGCAAAGCTCGCGCCAATCAAGAACGCCACAACAAGTGCCGCGCCTATCGCCGCGGCGCTACGTAGCCGTGAACTCATTTTGAGGTCTCGAACCCGCAGCTTGCAGATCAGTTGACGGGCGTAAATGGTAGGTGCGAACACACAAGTAAACAGGACGGTCATGAGAACTTTCCCTCGATGAACTTAAGTTGGGAGCCGTTGGCCCGTTTTGCGGTTGACAGTGGCGATGCAGAGGGGAGACTTGTGCGAGATTATCTCCCACGGAGTCATTCCCGCAATGCTTGCCCTATCATTTTTGGGTCATTTTTGTGTCATTTTTGGATAACGCTGCATTGTTCCCTTACAACAGAGGCTTTCCGCTGAATTATGGCGTCGTTAAAGCCGTCCGAAAGCCTCGAAATAGGCTTGGCAGGAGCGTCGGAATGGCCCGCGTCGCGCGAATATCGGTGGGTGACACTTCTATCGCGGGACATCGACAACCTCAAGTCCTTCGGCTGTGGTCCGCAGAGATCATGTCAGAACTTATACGCCAGCTCGTTCAAGTGCATATTCAACGCTACGCTGCACTGCACTAACAATCTCACTGGTGCAAGACATCGGGCAGGCCAGTCGCCCGCCCTCGGGACCGCTCGCGAACGTTATGTCTCGGACGGGCGTAGTGAGTCTAGGCTAGCTTTCTTTGCACGTATTCTAGGGAAACATACCATGCGAATTACTAATGAAGGATGCCTGTAAGATCATGACATTCACGGTGAGGTCCGCAGGATTTGGAGCGATGCTCCGCGGTTGGCCTACACGGCGGCGGATGAGCCAGCTTCATCTCGCCTGTGTGCTAAGTACGCTCACCGGCCCAGGCCATCACGCTGGCACGAGGGATGTCCCTTGCTCCGCCTGTGGGGATTCTTGAGGAGATGGGGAGGTCGGCCGGGCTTCACTTTGCGATGTCGGCGACCACTCTAAGACTCACTGGGCAGACATAGCAGATGATGTGTCCGAGATAAGGATGGTTCTCGTCAATTAGAACCTTGGAGCGCACTAGCAGCACATTGTGTACTCCACAGAGAGGGGGCGTTAAGCCCTTCGCTTGAAAGCATGGCTGTTCCATGCTGATTCCCCGGTTTGTCTTCAGCAACTTGATCTAGAAACGAGGAATGGGGCTCTTCACCTTTAGGAAATGTTCAAACTGGAACAGAATCGCTGCGCACCAAAGTGTAAAAAGGTGAGATGCTCAGTTCTGCCCTAGCCCACATCTGCCCAATCTGCAACGCACCGCCCAACGCGAAGTGCGTGATGACCACAGGTGCCCCACGTCTTGAATCCCATGTTGAGCGCAAGTGGATCGCCGCCGACTACCGCTTTGGGCATGCGCTGGAGACAATGCCACCAATATTGGCACGGAGCACACCGAAAGCGAAACGCGCTTAGGCAATCCTTTGCCCTCCGTCCATATCGCTGGCACCAGGATGTCCCGAGGTCACGGCTTGAGTCCTGGCCGACCAACCGACCCGAACTCGCAACAGAGCAAGTAGGGCCCTCTGTCCGGAGTGTCGAGTCTCCGATCTTAAATTTGACGTTTCTTATGATCCTCCTTCTGCTCATACATCAAAGCATCGGCTTGAGCCAACAGTTCCTCAATTGGAAGGTCTCTAACTGTGCCCTCGCACGTGAGTATTCCGGTGCTCAAGGAAATTTTGGCCTTTCGGTCTGCTTTCTCATTGCTCTCCTGGACCGCTTCGGCAAGTCGCTGTTCAAATATTGGGCGGGTGTTCGGAGGAGCGCCATCGGCAATGATTGCGAACTCATCGCCGCCTAGCCGGCCAATGATGTCCGATTTTCGGAAACATCGACGGAGCGTTGCAGCGATTGTCGTGAGGACCAGATCGCCTTCCTTGTGTCCGAAGGAATCGTTGATTTCCTTGAATCTGTCAACGTCTATATAAAAGATCAAGCTTGGTGTCTTCCTGCGCACGGCCAATTGTCTTTGGTGTTCGGCGAGAAGCAGAAAACCTCTGCGGTTGTAGAGCCCGGTGAGAGGGTCAGTCAGAGTCAAGACGCGCACGCGGCCTTGCCAACGAATCAAAGCTACCCAGCCTGCCATTCCAAGAACCGCAAGGACAAGAAGCGCCACGATCCATGCGGCGCTGGATGCGTTCCACCAAGGGGCGGAATCGAGTACAACAATGTCGGCGGCGGAACGAAGAAGAATTTCGAAGGAGTGCGCTTCGTGAGTTTCATCTGCGTTTGCCACACAAATACCCCTGACCCTCAGCAGGGCTCCTGTGGCCAGTTTGGCTTGGTTCTGTGCCGTTCGGGGCAGCCGGACGGTGAATACGGACGGACCATCCCTCAAGAGCAGGAGATCCTCATCGGCGTGGGCTATCTCCTCGAGCAACTGACCTTTGAGCTGAACCAAAGCACCGTCAAACGGTGCGGCAGGCGAACCGTCGTTATACGTAATCATGTCGGAGGCAGCTAGCGGTAAACCGTCAATTGCCAAACCATTGCCTACCACACGATATACGGCGTCGCCCAATTCGGGAGAGTAGCGGCCAGCCGCAGGATAGCCCACCACTTCTAATAAAGAGCCCACAACGATGGGAGTCACCTGGCTGCTTTGGACGAGAAGACCTTGGGATCCGTTCTGAATGTAAAGCTCTTGGCCGGGCTGCGAATACGTGACGGTCCCCCGCACTTTGACGCGGGCGACGGCTCCCCCCTGATCGCCGTATTGCAACATGCTATCGAAAGCCTTTGTCGGAAGATCGAACGGGTCTGCCGGCGCGGGTCGTTCCACTTCCACATCGTTTAGGCTTTCGACGTACATCCTTACGCCGAGGAACTGTCTTTTGTCGTTGAAGACTGTACCACATACGCCGCGGACAACAACCGTCGAAGCGAGCAGGCGCTCCAAGCCAACTGGAGAAAAGTCGTGTACCCGGGCGGTGGCTAAGTTGCCACCCCCAATATCAATTTCAAGGACAAGGACGGATCGGTCCCAAATCCTCTTTACGGCTGCAGATCGAACGATGCCGCGAATGGCGAGGAATTGGCTATCCCGCTTGCCGCCAGCAAGCTGATCAAGGGCAAAGACTTGGGTGGGCGGCAACCGACCTTTGCCCACTACGGTCACGCGCTCCGCGATTACGACCGGAGCGAACATGCCGGGACCCGTGAAACCGCGTATTTCCACCGACTGCCCCGGTTGGACTTCAGGGGAATCGTTGATGCGGGAGACTGAGATTCCTCCGGTTGTGTCCTGGAAAAAGAATGATGACATATACCCTGTAAATACGGTTACCACGCCGCGCAATACCACCGGCCGTCCCTGACTAGCCTGTTCTGGACTGAGGGTGCGGATAGCGCGAACTGTGGTCAAATTAATTAGGGTTTGGCCGCAGAGTTGAACCGGCGTCCAAGTGATTGCGAGCACCAGGACCGCGATTATGGACGGGCTCAGTCCTGGTCTCTCAAGAGATAGTTCCAAGGCACCTCCAAAGGGAGTGGAGGGCTGTGCACTCCAACCTGGGACTCTGGGAACCCGAGGATTGCAGGGGATTTGGTCTTGTCCGGGTGTTGCGCTTGATTTGAATAATTGGGCCGAGTAAGAGGAAACCGGGCATTGGCTGCCTTTACTGACTGGTGGGGTGCGTTTCGTTCTGCCAAATACATTCGCCCGGACCTTGATCGATCACCGCTTTCATTCGAGTGGTGCGAACAATGGGTGCACTTGTATTCAACTGATTGGGTTCAGCAGGTTTCACAGATGACACCTCTTCTCTTCCTCTCCGGCCATTCAAGCTTAACAATGACGCTGCCATTCTTCCGAGCAAGAGTGATCACGTTCTTCCGGTTAATCGGAGGCAAGCCAAAGAGAGGGTAAAAGGTGCTCACGCCGCATTGGCATTTCCAACGGTCACGCGGTCAATAGATCAAAAGTCGGCAAGTCGTTGATCGAGCATGCTGTAGAGAGGAATCCCAAGCTCTGCCCGCATTACCGGCTCACGACAACCGGCTTCTATGAGAAGGTCGTAAAAGTCAAGGCCGACGTGGCGGCCGTTCTGGTGTCCTCAACGAAGCGTCGGGAGTGGTGGTGAACACTGTCAAGGGCGCTGTTTT
>JBEKVS010000374.1:0-5635 GCA_049513795.1 Occallatibacter sp.
GTCCGCGGAGGATATTCGCAGCATTACCTTGCGTACGCATGAGGCCTGCCTGCGCATCATTGACAAGAAGGGGCCACTGGCGAATCCGGCGGACCGCGACCATTGCGTGCAATATATGGTGGCGATTCCATTACTCTTCGGCAGACTTACAGCGGCTGACTATGAGGACTGGATTGCTACCGATCCGGTGATTGGCGCGCGCATCGATTTGCTTCGCGGAAAGATGGAGTGCATCGAGGAGCCGGCATTTACGCGCGACTATCACGACCCCGATAAGAGATCGATCGCCAACGCGCTGCACATCGAGTTGAACGACGGCACGGCGCTCGAGGAAACGGTCGAGTATCCCATTGGACACCGGCGGCGCAGGGATGAGGGATTGCCGTTGCTGGTTGAGAAGTTCAGGACCAATCTGCGGCGTTGCTTTCGAGAGGACCAGCAGAAAAAGATTCTCGAAGCATCGCTGGATCAGGAACGGCTGGAATCCATGCCGGTAAACGAGTATGTGGATTTGTACGTGCCGCAAGAATGAACGCAGCCTGCGCGGATCGGGTGAGTTATACTCCGGTACGCAGGAGAAGGTACGCAGCGTAAAGATGGAGAGGGCACGATGAGTATTCCAGCAATGCTCAAGTTTGCAGCAGCGGGAATTTTTACTTTGGCAATAATGGCGTCGCCGGTGGCGGCAATGGCGCAGGGCGGCGACACGGTTTTGAAGCCGGTGGACATGCAGAAACTGCTTCCGGTCAGCGTGTATTACAAGGGGCAATCGGCCACTACGCAGTTGCGCAACTCGGGCGGCGTGAAGTTTGCCGACGGCTACTTTGTGCTGGCTACGCTGGTGGACACGAGCGGCTACTCGACCGACATTCAGGCCAAGTATTCAGCGTACTTTATTGCGGAGATCCCCGTGAAAGTGGGCGGAGAGAGCTTGCCGGCGGGCGTGTACGGCGTGGGTTTCATTGCCGGAGACAAGTTTGTGGTGACCGATGTGGGGGCACACGACCTGCTGACGGTGAGTTCGAGCATCGACGCTGATATGAAACGGCCCACGCCCTTGCAGGTGATGGCGGACCCTTCTGGCGGCTTCCGGCTCTATTCGGGGCGACGGTATGTCGTTTTCAGCCGCTGAAGCCCGAATTCAACCCGGCGCGACCAACTGACACCCGCGTTCGTCTACAATGAAGGCCTCCGGCTTTCTCGACGACTCGAGGGCGGGTTTCACTACTTATTCTGCTGACGGCTTCGAGTCGTGACCGAGCCGCTTGCTCGATTCTCAATCCATTCTTCCGCGCAATGGAGGGTTCGACTATGCCACTGAATCTGACCGTGAACAAAGTTGCCACCACGGTGGATGTGTCCGCGGATACCCCGCTGCTGTGGGTGCTGCGCGACGTCCTCAACTACACAGGTACCAAATACGGCTGTGGCTTGGGTTTATGTGGGGCGTGCACCGTGCTGCTGGATGGAAAGGCGACCCGCTCGTGCATTACGCGCGCCAGCGCTGCTGAGGGCAAGTCGATTACCACCATCGAAGGGCTTTCGCCGGACGGGCTGCACCCGGTGCAGGTGGCGTGGGAGGCGCTGGACGTTCCGCAATGCGGCTATTGCCAGGCGGGGCAGATCATGACGGCCGCCGCGCTGCTGGCGCAGACGCCGCACCCGACCGATGCGGAGATTGACACCGCGATGAGCGGAAACATCTGCCGCTGCGGGACCTATCCGCGTATTCGCCAGGCGATTCATGAAGCGGCCAATGCCGGCCATATTGCCACTGCAAGCGCCAAGTAGAAGGGAGGCTCGAGTCATGCGCGACAGAATCATGCAATCCCAAAGCACGCAGATGGATCGCAGATCGTTTCTTCAGTTGAGCGCCCTTGCCGGTGGCGGCCTTGCGCTGAATCTTCACTTTTCACCGCTGGCCAAAGCCCAGAGGCCCGGCGCACCACCGGACCTGACGCCACAGGCCTTCATCAAGATCGCGCCGGACGGCATTGTCACCATCATGGCGCGCGCTTCGGAGACGGGCCAGGGGATGCGCAACATGCTGCCCATGCTGATCGCCGAGGAGCTCGATGTCGACTGGGCAGACGTCCGCGTGGAACAGGCCGACCTGGACGAAAAGAAGTACGGCATACAGTTTTCCGGCGGCTCCGCAAATACGCCCATGGGCTGGGAGCCGATGCGCCGCGTGGGCGCGGCCGGCCGCCAGTTGCTGATGACCGCAGCCGCTCAGACCTGGGGCGTACCGGTGGCTGAATGCACGACCGAACCGGGCCGCGTGCTTGAAGCTGCCGCGGATGGCGCGCCGCATGCGACCCCGCAGGCTCGTTCGGGCGGCGTGATCAGAACAGGCTCGAGCAAAGTGCTGCATCCAGCCTCCGGACGTTCGGCGGGATACGGCGAACTGGCTACCAAGGCTGCCGCCTTGCCGCCACCGGCGCTGAGCTCCGTAAAGCTGAAGGATCCCAAAGATTACCGCATCATCGGCCACTCGCAGCGGGGCGTGGATACGCGTGGCATCGTGACCGGCAAGCCGCTGTTTGGCATCGACGTACATGTGCCGGGCATGTTGTACGCGTCGATCGAGAAGGCTCCGGTGTTTGCGGGAAAGGTGAAGTCGGCCAACATCGATGAGATCAAGGCGATGCCGGGCGTGCGCCATGTTCTAGTCATCGATGGGGGCATTACTCCCGCTGCCTATACGCCTTGGGAGCCGGGCATGGAGCCGGGTATCGCCATTGTTGCCGACACCTGGTGGCAGGCGCAGACGGCGCGCAAGCAGTTGAAGGTTGATTGGGACCTGGGCCCGGCCGCTTCGCAGAGCAGCGAGGGATTTGCCAAGCGCGCCGCCGAGTTGCTGCAGACGGCTCCGGGAACCACGGTGCGCAAATACGGCGACGTGGATGCCGCTTTAAAATCTTCGGCCAAAGTGGTTGAGGCGACGTACGAGTATCCGTTTATTGCCCACACGACGATGGAGCCGCAGGGCTGCACGGCACACTGGAAAGACGGCAAGCTGGAGATGTGGACGACGAGCACGCTGCCCATCGACGGCCGCGGGCTGGTGGCGAAGACGCTCGGCATTCAAGAGAGCGACATTACCACGCACATGGTGCGCGGCGGCGGCAGCTTTGGCCGGCGGTTGCAGAACGACTACGCGGCCGAGGCAGCGTGGATTGCCAAGCGCGTTGACGCGCCGGTGAAGCTGCTCTGGGCTCGCGAGGACGATGTTGCTCACGATCCGTTTCGCCCTGGTGGCACAGTAGGATTGAAGGCCGGCATCGATGCGCAGGGCAAGCTGACGGCCTGGCGGCATCACCTGGTCACCTTTGGCGACGAGAAGCACTCGACTTCCGGCGGCGGCATTGGGGCCGACACGTATCCGGCGGGATTTCCTCCCACCTATGCGCTTTATACTTCGGCGCAGCCGCTGATGCTGCGTACGGGGGCGTTGCGCGCGCCGGGAGACAACGCCTATTGTTGGGTAGCGCAGTCGTTCCTGGATGAGTGCGCGCATGAAGCTGGACGGGATCCGCTGGAGTTTCAGCTTGAGCTCTTGAGCAGCAAGCAATCTCCCTGGTCGGAGAGCCAACGCGATGCGGTGGGCGATCATGAACCGACAGGGCAGTCGGTGCTCATACCTGAACGTTATAAAGGCGTGCTGGAACTGGTCGCGGAAAAATCCGGCTGGGCCAAGCGCACCAAAACGCCGGGCCGCGGCATGGGCATCGCGGCGTGGTTCTGCCATCTGGGCTACTTTGCCGAAGTGGCCGACGTGAGCGTGGACGCGAACGGCAAGGTTACCGTGAACCACGTGTGGGCGGCGGGTGACGTAGGCAGCCAGATCATCAATCCGCAGGCGGCTGAGAGCATGGGCTACGGCGGCGTGATCGATGGCATGAGCGAGTTGGCGCAGGAGATTACGCTGGTTGACGGGCGTGTGCGGCAGTCGAACTTCCATAACCATCCGGTTGTGCGCATGAGGCAGGTGCCGCCGATCCAGGTTTATTGGCGGAAGACAGACTACGCACCGACCGGGCTTGGCGAGCCGACGCTGCCGCCGATTCTGCCTGCGGTGACCAATGCGATTTTTGCGGCGACAGGAAAACGCATTCGAACGATTCCGTTGCAGAAGAGCGGGTTTAGCTGGGCCTGATGGGCGATTCCGGAACCTCGGCCATTTCATCGGGCCATTGCTGAGCGCCGTGCAGGACGCGAAGGATCCGGATGGTGTCGCCGAAAATCCGATAAGCTGCAATGTAGGAAGTGCGGCTGATGACCAACTCGCGCGTTCCCTCGACGCGGCCCGCGCGTCCCATCTCTGGGAAGCGTTGCAGGTTTTCTACGCACGACTGGATGCGTTGATCGACTGAAATAGCGGCCCGAGGGCTATCGGCCTCAATGTAGTCGAAGATCGCTTCGCGATCCGCGAGGGCATACGCCGACCATTCCAGGTGCACTGGCTACTTCGGTTCTTTACGAACTGCGGCGGCACGACGCTTGGCGAAATGCGCTTCGACCTTCTCGTGAGGTATGGCAGCCCGCGTATCGTCCAGGGCTTTCTGCACCTTGGCGCGGAACCAGACGTCATGTCCAGCGGCGCTTTGCGCCAGCGTGAAAGGCAGCGCACCCTCGTTCGCGGTTCGAGTGAGCAGGATGCGCACAGCGTCGGACACTGTGATCCCCATTTCACCCAGAACGGCTGCTGCGCGTTCTTTCACTTCGGGATCGATGCGGGTTTGGACTAGCGCATTGGCGGCCATGTTGAACCTCCTTGGACAATTGTAATTCACTTGAATGACAAATGTGGCGAGAGAAGCTGATTCAAGGGCGTCGTGACCAGTTCAGCCTCGTGGCGCTCCACATCCTTCACGGCAAAAAAGCGAACGATGCGGCGCCCGGCGGCAGAATTACGTTTACAACGATTGCGGCAAATGGCTTCTAATGGACCTGGGGCGTGGGCTGGGAGCGATTTCCAATCTGTAGTTGTCCCGCACAGTTCGAGGTCGCGACAGTTTGGGTCACAACGCATGGGGTCAGGGAGAAGCTATGTCAACACCGCCAGACAAGTCATCGGAATTGGATCAGCCTGGGTGTGCTCCCGAGCCGAATGATGCAGCCGTAAGCAGGCGCAGGTTTATGGGAGCGGCGACACTGGCCGGTGCGGGCCTGTTCAGTGCCGCCGCTGTTGCACAGACGCGCAAGGAACAAATCACCGGGCGCCAGGCAACGAGCAGCAGCGACCCCGGTCCTGAGAACCGGTCCCTGCTGGGCGAGAATCCGAGCGCGAACAATCCGCCCTTCACCGATCATGGCAATCCAGGGCCAATCTGGTTCTCGTTCGATCTGGCTCCCAAACGCATGCAGGGCGGCGGCTGGACGCACCAGGTGACGCAGCGCGAGCTTCCCCCGTCGAAGGACCTGGCCGGGGTCAACATGCGGCTGACCGCCGGCTCCTTCCGCGAATTGCATTGGCACACGGCCAACGAATGGGCCATTATGCTCACCGGCAAGGCGCGCGTCACGGTGATGCAGCCGGACGGCAAGATGGCGATTGACGACGTGGGCGTGGGCGACTTGTGGTACTTTCCTGCCGGGTTTCCGCATTCCATCCAAGGCCTCGAAGGGGATG
>JBEKVS010000375.1:0-5614 GCA_049513795.1 Occallatibacter sp.
ACCTAGGTCAAGAGCATGGTGAATGGCGTCGATTGACTCGTTATCGTCCTGAGGTCCCCAGCCAAACTCCCAGTTGCCGCCGCCGATGGCCCAGGCGCCGAAGCCGATGGGGGTCAGTTGAAGGTCTGAATTGCCGAGGGTGCGAAGAGGATGCGCGGTGGCAGTCGTCATATCGGTAGGATAGATGCGCCGAGAGCTCGATGGCTGCAGGAACTCCAGTGCGCAATGCTGGGCTTGATGGAAGCTGTGTGGGACTTTTCGGCATCAAATTTCTAAATTGATGCGTTGCTAGCATCCTTCGCATCATGCTAAGCTAATGATGCGAAGAGGAGGGCGATGATGAGGACAACAATCGACATCAGGGACGACGTCCTGGAAAAGGTGAAGGAGTACGCGGCCCAGCGGTCCATATCACAAGGGGCCGCAGTATCCGAAGTGTTGGAGCGCGGGTTCAATGCCGAAGTGCCCACGAAGTGGGAGAACGGCATTTTGATCTTTTCGCCGGGACCCCAGTCTCCAATGATTACCCTCGAACGCGCATTGGCGCTCAAGGACGCGATGGAGAGCGAACTGCCGTGAGCATCGCATTGCTCGACGTCAATGCACTCCTCGCTCTGCTCTGGGAAAATCACCTGTTTCATGCCAGGATTGCGAGATGGTTCGAGAGCGCCGAAGGCCGCGGTTGGGCCACCTGCCCGATCACCGAACAGGGATTTGTTCGAATTGTCTCGAACCCCGTTTATATGAATCCCGCACCTGGAATTCGATCGGCGCTTGACTTGATTCAAAAAACAACGGAGGCAAGCAAGGATCACCATTTCTGGGCAGACGCGTTGCCTCTTTCCAAACTGGGCGCCTCGATCCGACAGAGATTGCAGGGCCACCAGCAAATTACCGATGCCTACCTTCTGATGCTTGCCATTCATCACAAGGGGAAGCTGGTGACGTTCGATCGTCGCATGCTGGCTCTGGCCCCGGAAGGAAGTGAAGAGCGGGATTCGCTGGAACTGCTCACCTGACTCACTGGCTTGCGCGCTTACGCGGCGATCAGGAAACGGCCTTCGCGCATGATCTGCTCGTTTCCAGATTCCGATTCCAGCCATATGTTGAAGCCCAGGCCGACCACATCGATGTGCGTGCCAGAACGCCAGGGCGCGCCGGTATGCTCGCCGTAGGGGTTTCCAAAGGCAATGTGGATGCCGGGAAATTTCTCGTCCTGCAGAATATTGCCGATGACGCGCTCGACACCGAGGTTGGTGCCGATGGCAAATTCGCCTACGCGGTCAGAGTTCTCATCGGTGTGGGTATAGGCCCAGAAGTCCTCTTCAAGCTGCTTATTCATGCTGGAACAACTGACGATGCGGTTGGCCGCGATCTCGATGGTCAAAGGCGTAGCGGCCAGGAGGCCATAGCGCGCGCAGAGCCAGTCGCCGACCACGCCATCGACAACGAATTTTCCGTTCACTTCGCCGGGCGAGGTAAAGCACTCGCCGCCGGGCAGGTTGCCCCACTTCTCGGGGGAAATAATCCCCGAGGTCTTGAACCACTTGTAGCCAGGATTCATTTCCGCGGTGATGTCGGTTCCCGCGGCGGTTGTGGCGCGAATGCGCGTGGCCTTTTTCACGCGATCAAGAACCTTTTGCGAGAGGCGATCGACCAGGTTGAAGTCGGCGCGCATGCCCTGGCACATGATCTCCGGGGTGATGTTGACCATGTGGGCGTGGCGCATGCGGCGGCGATTGACCACATCGGTCATCTGCATGCGCGAGTGCAGTTCGTTGGCCTGCACCTGCACGGCGAAGATGGAAACCTGCGAGGTTTCCATGTCGGCGAGCACCGCTGCGGGCATATCCGTTAACGGACGAGGCGCCAGATCCTCGAGCACAAACACATTCCAGGGGCAGCCCCGTTCGGCCAGTTGCGCGCCCAGTGCGGCGGCGATCGGCTCGGTGGCGCGGTCGGTAATGAGCGTGACCTTCTCGGCCGGGTCGATGCGGAGGCAGGTGGTCACGGCCGACATGGCGCCGGGCTTGAACTCAGCAGGGTACTCGATGGAAAGCAATTGCCGGGAGGCTTCAATCATGCTGGGGATACGCGTCCTCGCTCAATAATGGGGATGGGAACAATGTCCCGTGGTTTCAGGGTACTCTAGAAATTTACCCGATTGAAATGAGGAAATGACGTCCCGAACACCCGAATCCGGAATTCGCGCCGAATTGGCAAGATGGCAATTTTCAACCGGACCTGTGATACAAGGGGTTTACCGGAGCATCATCCACAAAACCCACTAAACATTGGAGGCCCGCTTGAGATCTGCACTCCTAGTTGTCGCTTTGCTTCCCTGCGCGAGCCCGGTCCTGGGGCAGCCTGCCCCGATCGTGCTTTCGGCGAGCCCTTCGACAGTGGCGTGGGGATACTACTGGACGAAGGCCAAGCCGGTGCTCACCGTGCACTCGGGGGACACGGTGCGCATACAGACGCTCTCGACTTGCGGCGACAACGACCGGCTGGTGAGCGAAGGCGTAGCTGCGGCTGACATTCCGGCTTATAACGCACCCATCTACAAGGAAGTCACGGACAAAGGGCCGGGCGGGCACATACTGACCGGGCCGGTGGCGATTGCCGCGGCCGAGCCGGACGACGTGCTCGAAGTGCAGATTCTCAAGATCGACATTGACGCGCCTTTCGCCTGCAACGGCTTTGGCGCGGGCCGAGGATTTCTGCCCGACGATTTTCCTTACGGCCGGAGAAAGATCATTCCCCTCGACCGGGAGAAGATGGTGGGCCACTTCGCTCCGGGAATCGACATTCCGCTGCATCCGTTCTTCGGCAGCATGGGCGACGCGCCGCCTGAGTCTGCCGGGCGCTATAACAGCGCTCCTCCGTGGATGCACGGCGGCAACATGGACAACAAGGAGCTGGTGGCCGGCACGACGCTCTTTCTTCCCGTACACACCGCGGGCGCGCTGTTTGAGGTGGGCGACGGCCATGCCGGACAGGGCAACGGAGAGGTCGACATTACGGCTTTGGAAACGTTTCTGACGGGAACATTCCGATTCATTGTCCACAAGGGCCAGCACCTGCTTTGGCCGCGCGCGGAGACGCCAACCAGCTACATCAGCATGGGATTCAGCCCCGACCTGAAGACAGCGACGGAGATGGCAGTGCGCAACATGATCGACTTCCTGGTGACGGAGAAGCATTTGTCGCGAGACGATGCCTACATGTTGACCAGCGTCGCGGTGGATGTGGATATTACGCAACTCGTGGACGGAAATGTTGGCGTGCACGCGATCTGCCCGAAGAAAATATTCACGCAATAGATCAATGCGTGGGTGCTGCACGACAAGTTAGGCAGGCGGAACGGCAATGGAAGAACGACGCTGCATTTGCAGTAAGTTAAGCCTTAGCTGACTGCTTTTCCCGGCTTAACTCGCAACCAAGAAGACCATGAGCTTTATAACTAGCGCGCGAGTATGGTTACCGGATGGTTATCTTAGTGCTTGTCGATAGAACCAAGGGTTTATCGCTTACACGTTGACTCAACCAAGAAATTGGGAATAGGATGACAGCGATTCCTGCCCTCAAGGAAAACATCCTACAACGGAGGCCATTTCCATGGTGAAATCCATCCTTAGGTACTCTTGTGTCGCCCTACTGGGTATCTTCGCAGCCGTTTCCGCGTCGGCTGGCAATGTTTCGGAAAAGCCGGGTAAGACTCCAACTCCCAAAATAACGTCGGTCAGCAAGATTACGACCGCACAACACCAGACCATCACCATCAAGGGCACAGGCTTCGGCACGTTTGCGGGGTGCCCTTCTTCAAGCGGTTGCGATTCCCCCTTTATCTGGCTGCGGGAGTTGCACTCAGGCTGCCCTCATGGTGGCGTATGTTGGGAGGCCGGATATTCGCCGGATGACGACACCGTGAAGATCATCATTAAGAGCTGGACAAATACCGAGATCGTGCTCGGCGGGTTTGGCAAGGCTTGGGGCGAGGATGGTTGGACGCTCCATAAAGGTTATAAGGAGCAGATCAGGGTGTGGAATTGGCAGAGCAATCCACTATCACCATCTACACCATCCGCGTACTTTACAGTTACGATACAGTGAACTAGATGCAAAGCGCTGGGTGGGCCGCATCCCTGCGGCCCAGACCACGCTGAAACGAAATCATCCACGCTGCGAGCTCTGTCGCAACCCGCCATATAAATCGTCAAAACCAACATTCGATTCATGCATCCATTCCCGGAGCTCGCTGCGATCTGCGGTAGACGGGACTTCGAAAGCCTAGGTCTTCGGAGCTCCGGCACCTAGCCCAGAACCGGGCATGTGGCCTGCTCTCCTGCGGAGACCCGAGCCTGACGACAAAAAACCTTCAATGGGTCGAATCGACGGTTGTAGACTGATCTTTACGCGAGCATTCAAAGCGTCGAGTCTAGTCATCTTGCCGGCATTCCAATGGACAAAACCGAACGGGAATTTCTCCGCGAACGTTCCTTGTGATGCAGCCGGCTTTCCATGTTGAAACGCTTGCCAAACGCCACCCGGAGCCGCGAAAAAATATGGCCACACTGAACATTGGAGGAGCCGGACTTGGGCTCTTTCCAATCGAGCCGCCTGAGACCAAGGGCGCCCCGGATACTCCCTCCCTGCGGTCCGGTATTTTGCCCGCTCAGGATATTCGAGAGCTTATTGAGAAAGGGCACGTCACCACTGATTCGTTGATTGAAGCCGGCCAGATTCAGCCCGCGAGCCTGGATTTACGGCTCGGGCCTGTTGCCTATCGGGTGCAGGCAAGCTTTCTGCCGGGAAAGATGTGGACGGTGAAGGAACGGATCAAGGCCCTCCATATGGCGGAGCTTGACCTGAGCAAACCGGCCGTTCTTGAAAGAGGCTGCATTTATATCGTTCCTTTACAGGAGCAGCTGAGTCTTCCAAAGGGTTTCTCGGCGAGCGCCAATCCCAAGAGCACGACAGGCCGGTTGGACATATTCACCCGCCTGATCACCGACTATGGGATCGAGTTTGAACAGGTCCGCGCGGAGTACAAGGGTCCGCTTTACGTTGAGATCGTATCGCGCACCTTCACCATCGTCGTCAGCCAGGGAACGAGGCTGAATCAACTCCGGTTTATCCGCGGCAATCCCTCCCAGTCAGACAGCCAGACGATGGACCTGAATAAGAAGGAGACTCTCGTCTACATGGACGACGATAGTCCCACAAAGGCGATTATCGATGAAGGGGTGCGGATTTCAGTCAGCCTCCTCGGAGACGGCAGCTCGGACACAGTGGCATATAGAGCGCGGAAAAATGCCCCTGCCGTTGACCTGAGCAAGATCGGTCATTACCCGATCGAGGATTTTTGGCATACCGTGCGGCAGCCGAAGAACAAGGCCATCATTCTCGACCCCGGCGATTTCTATATTTTGGCGTCGAAGGAGAGGGTTAGAGTTCCCGCAGACTTTGCCGCGGAGATGGTGGCGTTCGATCCATCGATGGGCGAGTTTCGCATCCACTATGCGGGCTTCTTCGATCCGGGTTTCGGATACGGCTCAGGCGAGATTCTCGGGACACGGGCGGTGCTTGAAGTGAGAGCGCACGAAGTCCCGTT
>JBEKVS010000376.1:0-5609 GCA_049513795.1 Occallatibacter sp.
ATTGAGAAGCCTCTTGCGTTCGGCAGCCAGAACTTCGGCAGCCGGGCCCAAGCCAGCCAGGTGTCCTTCGTGGAGCAGGGCGACTTCGGCACCCGTGGCCAGGGCATCGGTGGCATCGTGTGTGGCCATGACGGTCTGAACGTGGTTGGCTTTGGCCCAATTCTTCAAGCGGTCGAGTAGCGCATCGCTGGCGGCGCCGTCGATGGCTGCGAGCGGCTCATCGAGCAGCAGAAGCTGTGGGAGCGGGGCCAGCGCACGCGCCAGAGCGACGCGCTGGGCTTCGCCGCCGGAAAGATCTCTGGGACGGCGGTCGATCAAGCCGCTGGCGTCGACAAGTTCGAGCATCTCTTCAACGCGGCGAGATCTGGCTTGCCGATCGAGTGATGCCAAGCCGTAGGCGGTGTTGGCGGCGACGCTGAGGTGCGGGAAGAGTGCGGGCTGCTGGCTGACCAAAGACGTGCGGCGTCGGCCGGGCTTGAAATGGCAGTTCTGGGTCGAATCAGTGAGAACGCGGTCGTCGAGCATGACGCGCGCCAGTCGGGGCCGGCCTGAATCGGCCAAGTGAAATCCGGAGAGATCGAGCCCGGCGAGGAGTCGTAACAAGCTGGACTTGCCGGCGCCGGATGGGCCGAAGATCACGGTCCACCCGGAATTGAAGCGGCACTCGAGTTGAAGATGAAAGCTGCCGCGGCGCGCGTCAAAGGAGAATTCAAGCACGGCTGCCTCCGCGCGGGCGGCCGGCCAGATAGATGGCGGCGAGGGCGATGACGCTCAGCCCCAATAGAATGGCAGCGGTGCGGTTGGCGGCGGCGTACTCGAAGTTCTCCACCTGGTTGTAGAGCACGATGGAGAGGGTGCGCGTGGCGCCGGGTATGTCCCCGCCCAGCATGAGGACAACGCCGAACTCGCCCATGGTGTGCAGAAAGCTGAGGACTGCGGCAGCGATGAGGGATCGCCGCGACAGCGGAACGAGGATGCTGAATACAAGTCTGGCCGGCCCGGCGCCCAGCAGGCGTGCCGCATCGACCAGCTCTGGCTCAACCGCCGCAAAGCCGGCCACAAGCGGCTGGACCGCAAAAGGCAAACTATAGATGACCGAGCCAATCACGAGTCCAGAGAATGAAAATGCCAATGGATGCCCGAGCAGACTCGTTAAACCCCGGCCAAAGGCAGTGCGCGGGCCGAGCAGAACCAGCAGGAAGAAACCGAGAACGGTAGGCGGAAGGACAAGAGGCAACGCCGCCAGCGCCTCCAGGCTGGCCAGCCAGCGGCTGCGGCCCAGAACCAGCAGCGCCGCCAAAGGCACTGCCAGGGCGAGCAGGATGACCGTGGTGACGGTTGCCAGTTTGAGGGTAAGTTCGAGCGCTTGCCAATCCATGGGTTTGGGTAACCGGGTGTCGTCTGGGTCTCTGGTTTCCCACCCTAGCCGCAAGAGCAAAGACTCGGCGAGGGTGGGGCACCCGGCGAGGCTTGGGCGCCCAATGCTTAGTGAACGGGAGTCAGGCCGCTCTTGGCAAGCTGAGCCTGGATTGGGGCGGAAAGCAGGTAATCGAGAAGCTTGTGGGCATCTGCCCTTTGCGTGGTCTTGCTGACGATGACTGCGCCTTGTTCGATAGGCGGATAGAGGTCGCGTGGAATGACGAAATAGCTTCCCGAAAGCGCCAGGCGCGAGGTCATTGCAGAAGTCAGCGAGATCAGTCCAGCGTCGGCGTTGCCGGAGTCGACGAACTGCGCGGTTTGCGAGATGTTCTCGGCGGTCACCAGGCGCGGCTTGAGGGCATCGTAAAGTTTCAGGCTGGTCAGCGCCGCAACTGCCGCGCGGCCGTAGGGAGCGCGTTCCGGGTTGGCCACGGCTAATCGCTTGAGGCCCGGGTTGCTGAGCAGGGCCAATGACGGCTTGGGCAACGGTGAATCGTTGCGCGCCCAGAGCACCAGTGTGCCGCGGGCGTAGACGATGGGACTGGATGAGTCCGCCGAGCCGGCTGCATCGGCCAACCCGGCATCGATGAGGCGCTTGGGGTAGCCGAGATCCGCGGAAAGAAAAAGATCGAAAGGTGCGCCATTCTGGATCTGCGTGGTCAAAACTGCCGAAGCCTGGAACGTAGCATCGGCATGGATGCCGGTGGCTTGCTGAAACTGCGCCAGGATGGGAGGCAGCACAGGCTCGAGGTCGGCGGCTGCGGCTACGCGCAGCGGCGTTTGGGCATCCACGCCGGCCAAGAAGACCAGTCCCGCGAGGCCGGCTAGAAATGATATGGGAATGGGGTTCAGCATAAGGACGTTTAGGCCTCCAATCCACAGCAGACGTTGGTCCACGCTGGTAGGCTAACACTGAGATCACGAGACAGTTGGCATCGATCGACAATCCGGAGAAGAAAGACAATCTGGCATGAACGACAACTTGCATCAGCTGCGCTGTTTTGGATGCGGCAGCCGCGTTGTGGGCACCGAGGCGCGTCCTGACTTCCGCTGCTCCCAATGCGGGGACCTGTTTGAAGTCGAGTATCCCGGCTGGAACCAGCGGCAGGGGCCCGACCGGCCCAATGCCGGGGCGCTCAAATGGTTGTGGCGGGAGCGGCGCTGCTCCTCCGAAGCCATGGATCATTCCGGCGTCTGGCGTTTCCGCGAGATGCTGCCCATCCTGGAAAGCTTCGGCCATGCGGTGACGCTGCGCGAGGGAAACACACCGCTCTATCATCTGCCGCGCGCGGCCAAGGCGCTCGGCATCGACCAGCTTTACGCAAAACACCAGGGCATGAACCCGACCGGCTCGTTCAAAGATACCGGGATGACGACCGCTCTCAGCGTGGCCAAGGAGCGCGGATTCGAGTGGGTGGCGTGCGCTTCGACGGGGAACACGTCGGCCGCCATGGCTGCCTATGCGGCGCGCGCCGGACTGCGCAGCCTGGTGGTGATTCCTGAAGGCAAGATTGCCTGGGGCAAACTGGCCCAGGCCATGGATTATGGCGCGGTGACCTGCCAATTGAATGCCGATTTCGATGGCTGCGTGCGGGTGCTAACGAAGGTTGTGAAGGAAGCGCACATCTATCTGCTGAACTCGGTCAATCCTTATCGGCTGGAGGGACAGAAGACGCCCGCCTTCGAGATTGCCGAAGCTTTTGATTGGAATGTGCCCGACCACTTGATTGTTCCGGGCGGGAACCTGGCCAACAGTTCAGCGCTGGCCAAGGGATTTCGCGAGATGCGCGAGCTTGGTTTGGTGGCGAGGATGCCGCGCATTTCGGTGATCCAGGCGGAGGGTGCGAACCCGCTGGTGCGCAGCCTGGCCAGCAATCGTGGCACGAAGCTCGAGCCTGTCGAGGCGCATACGCGCGCCACCGCCATCCGCATCGGCAACCCTGCGTCGTGGCGCAAGGCAGCGCGGGCAATTCAGGAGACGGGCGGCTGGTGCCTCGATGTCAGCGAGGCGGAAATCGCGATAGCCAAAGCTGAACTGGGCGCCGAGGGTCTGGGATGCGAGCCGGCCTCGGCCGTGACGCTGGCCGGGCTGAAGAAGCTGCGCGCCAGAGGAGCCGTGAATCCCGAAGAGACGGTGGTGCTGGTGCTGACCGGGCACACGCTCAAGGATGCCGATTACACCATCGACTTCCATCGCGGAACGCTGCTCAAGGATGAAGAAACTGCCGGGCTGGAAGGGAAGATCGATTCATTACGGCGGAATGCGCAAGTGGTCGAAGCGACGCCGGAGGCGGTGCTTGCTGCAGTCAAAGGCAAAGCGTCATGAGCGTCGGGTCCCTTGAACACGATAGGCGCGTGACCATGCGCCTTCCGGCGACCTCGGCCAATTTGGGCGCTGGATTTGATGCAACTGCCGTCGCTCTCGATTTCTATCTGGAAATTGAAGCCAGGGCGGCGCGGGAATTCTCCATCGCGGCGACGGGATGCAACGCCGACCGGTGCGTGCGCCTCGAAGACAATCTGATCCTGGAGATCTACAAGAAGCTTCTCGAAAGCCATGGCCGGCCGGTTGTGCCGTTATCGATTTGCATGGCCAATGGCATCCCGCTGGGTATGGGTTGCGGCTCTTCAGCGGCCGGGCGCCTGGCGGGGATCGCCCTGGCCAATCACTTTGGCCAGCTGGGCTGGAACTCCGAGCAGATTCTTGAAGAAGCTTGTGTCCTGGAAGGTCACCCCGACAATGCCGCCGCTTGCTGGCTGGGCGGGTTTGTGGCTGCGGCCAGCGAAGGGCGCAAGGTGCATGTGGCGCGGGTGGTTCCACCTGCCGCGTGGCGGGCGATTCTGGTGCTGCCCTCCCAACCGGTGGCCACCAGCCATGCGCGCGCCGTACTTCCCGATTGCTATGGGCGGGATGACGTGGTGGCCAACATCCAGTCGGCAACTCTGCTGGGACTGGCCTTCGCCCAGGGTCGCGGCGACCTGCTGGCCATGGCCATGAGCGACCGCATTCACCAGCCGTATCGCGCTGAGATTTGCCCACTGCTTCCCCGCCTGCTGCCATTGGCAGGCAAGCATGGCATTCTAGGCGCTGCCCTGAGTGGCGCCGGCCCGGCGATGCTGGTGATTATCGAGAGCGAGGACCGCGCCAACGAGGCATCGACGGCCATTCGCGCTGCCGTCGCCGGTTTGCCGGAGCCCGTTCTTTCCGTCTGTCGCTTTCTGCCCCATCCAGCTAGCATTACAGCCAGCTAAGTTGACGACGGCCGAGCGATCAGATAATGCCAAGAATCAATCGCACAAAGGCATGCCAGCGCATTGTCATTCGAGTAAGATTTGGCGGCTTGGGTTACCTTTTAGCTAATCACCTAGTTGTGATTACCTTCCAGGATTACGAAGGATACCTTGCTATTAATGGGCCAAACCCATAGATTCACAGCGTGGGCAGTTCTGGGGGAGGGCTGCTCTAGCGCCCGCGATCCTTAAGGGATCCGGGCGCTTTTAATTTGCCTTCAACACATTGAATTCATATCCGACCTTAGACCCGCATATTGGGGTTTTCTCATGAACCTCTTCAAAGAGCGTGAGCGTGGGCGCAGTTTACCGGCCAGGGCCCTGTTGCGACTTTCCACACCAATTGAGCATCAAATTCGAGGTGCGTTGCCGCTACACTAGAGTGAAGGGCGGTAACTGCGAGGAGGATCATGGCTGGATTGGGAGTTTTGGAAGTCACCGATGCAACGTTCGACCAGGAAGTGCTGCGCAGCGAGCAGGTTGTCCTGGTGGATTTCTGGGCCGTATGGTGCGGCCCGTGCAAGGCGATTGCGCCGGTTGTGGATGCGCTGGCAGCAAAGTATGCCGGTCAGTTGAAGGTGACCAAGGTGAACGTGGATCAGAACGGCGCGACTCCGTCCCGCTATGGCGTCCGCGGCATTCCTGCGCTGCTGTTCTTCAAAGGCGGCAAAGTGGCCGATCAGATTGTCGGCTACGTGCCTCAGGATGTGATCGAGGGAACGATCCAGAAACTGTTGGCTTCTGCGCCGGTTGCGCCTGCTGCCACCGTTCAGTAATAGTTCATGATTTCGGAGATGAGGCCCGGCGATTTGCTGGGCCATTTTCTTGTCAAGAGCCTGCAGGGGTGGCTGCGGCGTGGCCCTGGGCGATTGCTTGAAGGCCGAGGCGCTTGCGGCATT
>JBEKVS010000377.1:0-5601 GCA_049513795.1 Occallatibacter sp.
TCAACGACTCGCTGCCCGCGGGAATGCCTTACGTGAACGGCCTGTTGAAGAAGAAGGGCATCGGCCAGCTGGTGAACTATTGCAACCAGAACCTGGGCCTTGAAGTCACCGTCGGCATGCTCGACCGCATCAAGTCGCTTGGCTTCCAATACGCTACGCGCTCGGGTCTCTCGGTCGGCCTTGACGACATGGTCATCCCGGATTCGAAGTACACCACCGTCGATGCAGCCGACAAGAAGGTGATCGAAGTCCAGAAGCAATACATGGACGGCGCCATCACCAACGGCGAGCGTTCCAACAAGGTCATCCAGATGTGGTCGGCGGTTACCGATCAAGTCGCCGACGAGATGTTCGGCAACATGAAGCGAGCCGACGACGAGGGCGCCATGAACCCCATCTACATCATGGCCGACTCCGGTGCTCGTGGTTCGAAGCAGCAGATTCGCCAGCTTTCCGGCATGCGCGGATTGATGGCCAAGCCTTCCGGCGAGGTCATTGAGACGCCCATCACGGCCAACTTCCGTGAAGGCCTCACCGTGCTCGAATACTTCATCTCGACGCACGGCGCACGCAAGGGACTGGCCGACACCGCACTCAAGACCGCCGACTCCGGCTACCTCACTCGTCGCCTTGTCGACGTGGCGCAAGACGTCATCGTCACCGAGTACGATTGCGGAACCGTCGAAGGAATTTATGTCGGCGCCATCGTCGAGTCGGGCGAGATCATCGAGCCTCTGCGCGACCGCATCATCGGCCGCGTCACCCTCGAGCGCATCAAGGACTACGACGGCAACGTGGTCGTCGATGTGAACCAGGGCATTGACGAAGATATTGCTTCGGCCATTCAGGGCGCGGGCGTTGAGCGGGTGAAGATTCGCTCCGTGCTCACCTGCGAATCCCGTCGCGGCGTCTGCGCGCTGTGCTACGGCCGCAACCTCGGCTCCGGCCGCATGGTCGAGCTAGGTGAGACTTGCGGCGTCATTGCCGCGCAGTCCATCGGCGAGCCGGGCACGCAGCTCACCATGCGTACCTTCCACGTCGGCGGCACGGCCAGCCGCGTGCAAGACAAGTCGCGCCTCGACGCCAAGAACAATGGCTTCGTGCGTTTCATCAACCTAAGCACCGTCGAAAGCAAAGACGGCTCGTTGGTGGCCATGAACCGGTCAGGCTCGATCGCCATTCAAGACGAGCGCGGCCGTGAGAAGGAGCGCTACGTGGTGGTTTACGGCGCGCGCCTCAAGGTCAAAGACAACGAGCACGTCAAGCTGGGCCAGCAATTGGCCGAGTGGGATCCGTACACCTACTCCATCCTCACCGAAATCGGCGGCACGGTGCAGTTCAAGGATCTGCAGGAAGGCATCACGCTCAATGAAGAAGTCGATGAAGTCACCGGCCTCTCGCGTTGGGTGGTTGCCGATAGCCCGGATGAAAAACGCCAGCCTGCGTTCGTCGTCAAAAACGCCAAGGCCCACAAGCGGTACCTGCTGCCGCGCGGCTCGCACTTGATGATTCAGGATGGCGACGAAGTCGGACCGGGCGACGTGCTGGCGAAGATCCCCAAAGAATCGACGCGCACCAAGGACATCACCGGTGGTCTGCCGCGCGTGGTCGAGCTGTTCGAAGCGCGCAAGCCGCGTGAGACGGCCATCATCTCGGAAATCGACGGTGTTGTCCGCTTCGGCGAAGTCAGCAAAGGTCAGCGCAAGATCTACGTCACCGCCGACAATGGAGACGAGAAGGAATATTCAGTCCCACGCGGCATTCACGTCAACGTGCAGGAAGGCGAACGTCTGCGCGCCGGCGACCCGCTGATGGATGGCCCCTTGAACCCGCACGACATTCTTGCCGTGCTGGGCGAAAAGGAACTGCAGTCTTACCTGGTCAACGAAATCCAGGAAGTCTATCGTCTGCAGGGCGTGGCCATCTCGGATAAACACATCGAAGTCATCGTCCGGCAGATGTTGCGCTGGGTGCGGATCGACGATGTGGGCGACACCAACTTCCTGCTCGAGCAGCAGGTTGACCGCTTCCGCTTCCGCGAAGAGAACGATCGCGTGATGGCCATCGGTGGCCGTCCCGCAACAGGCCGTCCGCTGCTGCTGGGCATCACCAAGGCTTCGCTCTCGACCGACAGCTTCATCTCGGCTGCCAGCTTCCAGGAGACGACCCGCGTACTCACCGAAGCCAGCATCAACGGGGCTGTCGATAATCTACGCGGCCTCAAGGAGAACGTGATCGTGGGACGATTGATTCCCGCCGGCACGGGCCTGGAATACTACCGCAACGTGCAGCTCTCTCCGGAACTCGAAGAGGCCGCGGCACGCGTGCAGCAGGAAGTCACCGCGGAGATCGAAGCGGCAGAGCGCGAACTGGAGCTCATGCGCCAGGAAGGCGAAGCCGAAGAGATGGCAGCGGAGTAACCACCTCCACCCCAGGAAACCAAAATCGTTTCCTGGGGACCCCGGGCTGCGGTGGGGCAGCCGGGGCTTGCGCGCAAAATCAACCCCTCCCGCAAGAATGCAGTGGAACAGGCCCGGTGCAAACCGGGCCTGTTTCTTTTTGTGCCTTACCATTGGTTTTGCAGAGATGGCTATCTTGAAGCGGAGACGGTCACACGCCTCACGCATCGCGATCAGTTGACCCGCTGGTAGCTCGTGCCGTGATGCGCCCTTCGTCCCGAGTTCTTGGAGCAGTACATGGCGCTGTCCGCAGTTTTGAGCAGCGTGTCTTTGGTGCCACCGTCTTCTGGATAGAGAGCGATGCCCAGGCTCGCTGACCCTGCAATGCTGTATTCCTCCACCAGAAAGGCGTCGTCGAGGCAGCGTTCAAGCCTCTGTGCAATCTCCTCCACTTCAGCCCGGCTTCGAACCCGGGGCACCAGCACAGCGAACTCGTCTCCGCCCAGCCGCGCCAGCAAATCGTGTGGACGAAGCTGGCGTTTCATCCGCAGAGCGACCTCTTGCAGGTAGTGGTCGCCGATGTGGTGGCCGTAGAGGTCGTTGACCTGTTTGAACTCGTCGAGGTCGATGTAGATCAATCCGAAGATGGTCGCCTTTTGCCGCGCCTCGGTCATGAGAACCTCGAGATGCTTCTCGAGGGAGAATCGATTATGCGTGTCGGTGAGCAGGTCGAACTCGGAGCGGCGTAGAAGGTCCGAGTACATGCGCCGCGTTTCGATGGCCAACGCGGCCAGGGCCACGGCCATGGCCAGCGCTTCCGACTCGATCGCACGGGGGTTCGTACGGGGATCGAAGGCGGCAAAGAAGGCGCCAAGAACTGGTCCCATGCGGCCAGGAATCGGCTCCTCCACCACGCGAAACCCATCCAGCTTGAGCGGGCAGTTACCCAGTTGCGCACCCTCCGCAACTTTGCACCAGCACAGAGCCCCTTTCAAATTGAAAGAAACCAGCTCAGTAATCTGTTCCAGAATCTCAGCCAGCGGGCGCGAACCGTTGATGTCTTCGAGGATCCGGCTACGCCGACGCTCGATATAAGCTATCTCCGCCGTCTGGCGTCGCACCTTGCGTTCCAACGACCATCCTCTGGCGCCGGCGGCCAGCACCAGGAACACCAGCAAGCCCACCGCAATGCCCAGGTTACGCACGCTGAGCATGCTCACATTGGCGCCAGGATCGGCGTGACCGGGAACGATGATGGCGTGCAGAATCGTGAGCGGTCCGGGCTCAGCAGCCCAGGCAGCCGAGGCATATCCGAGGAAGATCGCCAACGCCTTCATGGAAGTTTTCATCGGAAGCAGTCTCATCGCACCAATGCTGTTCCGTCTGCGCCTCCGATTGCCCTGCCAGTCAGGGAACGGAACTCACTCTTCGGCGTTCAACCTGCACCAGTCGACAGCGGCCTGCGGAGTCGCCGCAAGCCATTTACACCTTCATTTTTACCTACGCTTAATTGTGTGTCGATGGCACCCTGAGCGGGGCTTATGGCCCGATTGGGTCAGATGAGTGCGACATTCGGGACATCGGACACACAATATCTGCCATGGTTCCCGCACTGCGGGACAGGTCCTTTGTGGAGGACCCGATTTCACCGGCGCCCGGCTTTTCCCGGAGTCTGCTTTAATGGCGATTGAGCCTTGCGGAACGATAATTGCTGGTTGAAATATCTATCTCACGGAATGGCGCGGCCAGTACCCCATGGAGTCGCGACCGGGCTGTGGGAAGTACGCATGAAGGAGCTGTCAGGATGTCGCAAATCACCGAGGGAGTTCGGGAAGGATCGTCATTGCCGCGCGGTGGCACGCAAGCTTTACCCACCCGCCGCATTCGCGTCATCGGAGTGCCGTTGGACATGGGCGCCAGCCGCCGCGGGGTCGACATGGGGCCCTCCGCCATGCGCGTGGCCGGCTTGGAGGCGCGTCTCGAATCACTCGGCCACCAGGTTACGGACGGAGGCAACATCCGCGTCGAGGTCGCCGAAACGCGCGCTTTCGGTGACAAGAGCGCCCGCTATCTGGCCGAGATCGCCGAGACCTGCACACGCACCGCCGAGGCTGTCATCAAGACCCTGGAAGACGGCATGACTCCACTGGTTCTTGGCGGAGATCATTCGCTGGCCGCCGGATCGGTGTCCGGCGTGGCGCACTTCTACCACCGTCAGGCACAGAAAATCGGCCTGATCTGGATCGATGCCCATTCCGACATCAACACCCCCGAAACATCGCTTTCCGGCAACGTGCACGGCATGCCGCTGGCCGCGCTGCTCGGCCTTGGCCCCGCGCCCTTGGGAAACATCTTCGGCTACTCGCCGAAAATATCGGCGGAGAATACCGTGCTGATCGGCGTGCGCGACATCGATTCCGCCGAGCGCGAGAACATTCGCCGCGCCGGCGTCGCCGAGGTTTACACCATGCGCGACATCGACGAGCGCGGCATGCGCACGGTGATGGAAGAAGCTCTGCGCGCCGCCGGCCGCGGGACGGCCGGGTATCATGTGTCGCTCGACATGGACTGGATCGATCCCGAGGACGCGCCCGGCGTCGGCACTCCCGTGCGCGGCGGCGCCACCTATCGCGAGGCGCATCTGGCCATGGAAATCCTCGCCGACCATGGCCGCCTTCTCAGCTTCGAAATCGTGGAAGTCAACCCCGTGATCGACGAACACAATCGAACGGCGGATTTGGCCGTCGAACTCGCTTGCTCGGCGTTTGGCAAGAAGATACTGTGAGCTACGCTAGAATCGGCAGCAGTTCGCCTCGAGCTACCGCGTATTCCTCTCGAATTTCTTTGGCCCACTCAACCGCAGTTGCCAGCGGAGAAACCGGTTGGCTGGTTCGGGTAGGGAATCCATCGTAGGTGCGCCCGTCCAATTCGCGGCCTGCGCGCTTCTTCTGCACTCCTCCCCATTGCTTGAAAAAGAAGGGCACCCCAGCTTCGTTGCACTGATCCCTAACCTCGGTGACCCACTCTTTTTTCAGGGGCCTTGCACCTCGGCCGCTCTCACCGCCCACAATGACCCAATGAATTCCATTCAGATTCAAGCGTCCAAGTCCCTCAAGGAGGGGCTCCACTGAAAGAAATCTCACTTGGGCGGGCGCGCCTCGCAAATCGGATATACGGGGTAGCCCGTGCTTTTTGTTTTCTA
>JBEKVS010000378.1:0-5596 GCA_049513795.1 Occallatibacter sp.
TGCGCATTCTTTACGGCGGTCGCAGCGCCGAACGCGCGTTTCCGCAAGGAAAGACTTGAGGCCGGAAATTCGGATGGCTCTACTTCGCTGGCTGCTTGTCGTAGTGGAAGTAAGCGCGCAATTCCAGATACGGCCCTTGAAACTCCTCAGGCAAAGCTGGGTACGCTGAATTGGTTACCGATTGCCACGCGGCCTTGTCTAATGTCGTTTGACCGGAGCGCTCATCGAGAACCAGGCTTCCATCCATTAAATGGCCATTGGGCAGAATCTTGAAGCGAATCGCCACTGTGCCCGGCTGCAAGCCTGAGCCGCCCTTTTCTGACGCGTCCACCTTTGAGATGAGCGGCTGCCAGGCCGCTTCTGAGATGCGCTGCCACTGCTCTAGATACGGCTTGAAGTCCACACCCTGGGTGTCGGAAAGGAGCTCAACGCCGCCGATGGGCTTTTGCAGGTTGAGCTGACCGGATGCTGCCGTGGGAGGCTCCGGCAGAGGTGCGGCTGACGGCGCCGTCTGCGCCTCAACTGCCGAAGCAGCGCAAAACAGCGCCGCTACAAACAAAGCAATCGGAATTCGCATCGGAATTACCCCCTCTGGCTTAGGTGTGGATGTACAGCTCTGAACATCGACTGAACGAAACAACAATTGTTCACCAGCCCCTGCTACTTCGGCGGTTCCATGTTGTACATGAAGTACGCGCGCAGTTCGAGATACGGCCCGTGAAAATCCCTTGGCAATGGCGGGTAGTTGGAGCCGGTCAGCGCGCCCCAGGCGGCACGGTCGAGAGCCGTGTCCCCGGAGCGGCCTTCGAGCTGCAGGCTGCCATCCATGAGGCGGCCGTTGGGCAGCACTTTGAAGCGAATGGCGACCATGCCCGACTTGAGGAGGGGCGGGTTCACCTCGTCGGGAATCAGCGGATCCCAGGTGATCTCCGTCTCGCGATGCCAGCGCTGCAGCCAGTTGCGGAAGTCGACGCCCTGGGTGTCGGAGAGCACTTCAACCCCTCCTGAGCCGGCTCCGGGGTGACGGGCCAGGCCGCCGCCTGACAAGCTGCCTTCGCTACCCGAGCCGGGGTTGCGCGACGCGTTGCGCATCTCCTCGCGCAACTGGTCGGCGGGGTTTTGCGAGTTCAGGGCGAAGTTGGGGCGGGCCGGAACGGCGGCCGGGCGTGGCGCTTCAAGTTGCGACTGCGTCGTTGGATTGGGCGGAATCGGAGTGGGCGTGGGCGGCGGAGTGGTCGGCTCGGCAGCCTTTGGCTCAGGCGCGGGTGTGGGGGTGGGCGGCGGCGGCGTGGCGCGATTCAACGCTTCGAGGGTCTTTTTGTCGACGGTGGTCTGCTTGGGCGGAACCGGCTTCACTTTCGACTTGGGCTGAATTTCGCGCAGAGCATCGGGAGGCAAATCAAGGTAGGACAAGTCTTTGCGGTTCTTGATGGCGTCGATGGGATCGATGACCTGCGGCACCTTGAACACGTACTTGGGAATCCAGGTCACGGCCGAGAGCAGCGCCAAGTGCATCAGGATGGCAATCCAGATGCCTTCGCGCAAGCGCGACCAGCGGCGCTCGTCTTCGAGCTCGCTGATCATCTCCAGCAGTTCGTGGGTATCGTAGTCTATCCAGCGCGAACGGCTGCTTATGGGGGGCAGTTCCTGATCCGGATCCCGGTCTGGATCCCGGTCCGGGTCATGGCCTGATTCCGGCTGGCCAGGATCCGGGCCTGGGTCCGGGCCGGAATCGACGAGCCGGGAAGGCTGATCCTCGTTCACGTTGGTGGGCGCTTCGCTGATCGGCATTCGCGTCTGCTGGATGGCAAGGGACTAATGCACCCCTGGCCTGGCTCCCTTTGAGTCCTTCCCTCTTATTCTCTCATCTTGCTTAATTCAATGCGCCAACGATCCGCCCCGTACAATGTTAAGACGGATTCGCTACCGGAAGGGGACCTTTTTTGAAGTCGTTTCTCGCTCGAATCATGGCCAAAATGAACATGGTGCTGGTGCCATTTCTGGCCAAGTTCGGCATCTGGGGCATCGGCGCATTGGCCCTGCTTGACTCCTCGTCCATCCCTGTCCCCATGGATGCATTCCTGGCCTTCTCGGTTTGGAACGACAAAGAGCGCTTTTTGCTTTATTGCGTGGCTGCCGCGGTGGGATCGGCGATCGGCGGCTTGCTGCCTTATGGCCTGGGCCGCGCCGGGGGCGAGCTTTTCCTGCTCAAGCGCGTCAACCGCGAGCGTTACGAGCGCATGCGCGCGCGCTTTGAGCGGCAGGAGTTCCTGGCCATGCTGATTCCTTCCATGCTTCCGCCGCCCACGCCGTGGAAGGTTTTTGTCTTCGCCGCCGGCGTGTTCGAGATGCGTGTGATCCCCTTCATGCTGGCTGTATTTTGCGGCAGGATGCTGCGCTGGCTGGTGTTGTCACTGCTGGTACTCAAGCTCGGCCCCGGCGCGGTGGACGTGTTGGCGCACCATTCCCTCACCGTGGTCGCTGGGGCTGGTGCGTTGGCCGTGATCGGATTTGCCGGGTGGTGGTTCTGGAGGAAGAGATCGGGAAGGCCGCTGGAAGACAAGGCAGATTTGGGAGCCCCTGATTCGAGCACCTAGGTCAGCGACCTGGATTTGGGTGCCTGGATTTGGGTACCTGGAATCGAGTACTTGGAATCGAGTGCCTGGCTCCAGCACCTAATCGAGCAGCTTTTCAATCTCCGCCAGGTCGAATCGGCAGGCGCTGCCGGAGAGCTCGAATGACGCGGATGGCAGGGGTTCCAGCTTTCCGTCGCAGTAGCGGAAGTGTTTCCCATTTGGGTCGAGAATCACGATCGACCTGATTCCCATGCCTTCATAATCCGCCAGCTTGGTCATCATGCGTGTCATCGTGTCTTCCGGCGACAGGACTTCAAACACGGCGATGGGTGGGTGCGTGATCACCTGCTCAACCGGCAGGTTTCGATCGAGCACGGTCACATCCGGCACGCGAAAGTGGTCAGGAGAAACCTGAATGCGCAGTTCGGGCGCGACGCGGATATTCCAATCGCGACGGCGGCTTCTGAAGAAGTCCAGGACTGCCGCTTGCCAATTTGCGTGGCTCCATTCGCCCATGGGTCGCACCTCGATGACCCCGTCCACATACTCCGCGTCCGGCTCGTAGGAGCTTTTCAGATAGACTTCCAGCGGCACTTGCGTCACCGGTGCTGTGGCAGCCATTGCTCCTCCTGCGAGATTTGAAACCCATTGCTACGGGGACCTACTCACGGTCGCGACGAAGCAGGCCGCGGGCTAATGCCCGGTCTCGACTGGTGATTCAGTTTCATGCGCACCGTTGAGACGCCGCAGCAGAACGGGAAGCCCGAACGCCAGGCCGGCAACCAGAGCCGTCGAAATCAGATCGTTGCGATAAAACGGGAGTGCAGCCACAAAGCAGGCCTCCAGGCCAGCCAGCGTCTTGGGATACATGTCACCAGCCGCCCACACCGCATAATCCACCAAGATGAAAAACGAAGTCGGCCCCAGGAGCGCTCCCGCAGCTACGCGCACAAGGGTTGTCTTTGCCCGCAGCAGGATTTGCCCCAAAGCCATGGCCGCTACGTACCAGATCCAGGTGGGCATGTAGCTCTGCCAATGAAAGCCGTAGTGGTAGACGAAGGTGGTGAGGCAGTAATCGGTGGCCATGAGCACCGCCAATGGAACAAGCATCTCCCGCGAAGAGCGGCGGGCGCCGAAGTAGAGCAGCGCCGCACCCTCCGCACTGAAGTTGAACCACTCGGGATGGGGTGTGGCGGCCAAAGCAAGGCGGCCCAGAACGGCTAGCAGCAAAAGCAGGTATGCGGGCATGGAAACCTCGGTTTCTTCGTTCTTCAGAATGCTGTCCGCAAGCGGGGACAGAGTGCGGCAGATGGCCGGAATGTTGACAATGTGCTTCTTTCATTCTGGGGTCCGGCTGCCCCAGGGTCAACTAATATCGTTTCATTGCGCAGGAATCCTTTTGCATAGCACGCATATTCTTCCCGAACGGCGAGCAGGCGAACG
This sequence comes from Occallatibacter sp., assembly GCA_049513795.1. Taxonomy (GTDB): domain Bacteria; phylum Acidobacteriota; class Terriglobia; order Terriglobales; family Acidobacteriaceae; genus Telmatobacter. Next base: position 4,020 of record JBEKVS010000378.1, read on the forward strand.
GAGCCGCACCTCGAATGCAGCTTGGCTAAGCTTGCGGCATCAAATGTGCTTATTTCTGCTCACGCCCGTTCATGGCCTCGCCGGCATCCTCCCGGCCGTCGATGATATAGACTGAGCCGCCCAACGGACTGCGGCCGGTGGCTCTACCGGCGCCGAGATAGGAATACGCAAAGCGCAAGTCATTGAAGTCGACTGTGGTCCACTGGCGGTTGGGAGGCAGTTGCGGTGGCGCCACGCCGGCAACCGGCTCCTGGCCCACATCGCGCACCACCGCCCAGGTTCCCCAATCCAGATAGACCTGGCCCAGGAATGTGCGCTTGGCGGCCTCGACGGCTGGGTCAGCGGGCGGCTTGTAGAGTACGTCAGTTTGCCCGTCGCTATCGATTTCGCCGCTGCGGGTGTTGACTTCGGCGGTCTGGTAGAAATCGGCCGTTTCGAGAATCACGTGCCAGCGGAAAGGATTCACCGGGTAGGGCTCGGCGGCCATGCGTTTCACAGGGGCTGAGGTGACTTGCTGGTTCTCGACCAGGGCGAGAGCATGGGCATGTTCCGACCATCGCCAACCCCAGACCACCGTCATTCCGAACAGGGCGAAGAGGGCCCAGCCGCGGCCGCGGAACGGCTTGCGCCGCGCGCCAATTTCGCCGCCAACCAGGCCGAGCAATGCGGGGATGAGCAACGCCGCAACGAGAAGCGCCCAGAGTATCGGCTCGGCGATGAAAACAAAGCTGCCCGCATACCACCTCGGATTGAAGGGAAAGAACGGGCGCAGGCCATAGTTGTTGGTCCAGTCGAGCAGCAGATGGCTCAACGCGGCGATGAGGGCGGTGAGGTAAAGCCAGCCCCAGCGGACGTTCTTCGCCTGAAGGCGCAGTGGTATGGGCGCGCCGGGTTCGAGATGAGCGGCCGCCAGCCTAGACTTGCGGCGGCGCTCGTGCCAGATATGCAGCAAAGCGACAAGACCCACGATAACCGCGGCGACGACCGGCGCGCCGATAAATGTGTGGGTAATGCCGCGGTGGTGTTTCAGCTCTTCGACCGGGCCGCCGAACCCCCAGAAGACGTCCATGTCGGCGGCTTCGGCAGCCAGCACGGCGGCCAGCGTGGCGTATGCCGATTTGCGGTTCAAGCCGGCGCGGCCAATGCAGGCGCCGGTTAGAAAGTGCGTGACGGGTTCCATATCGGTCTGCAACTCATACTAACGTGCGCCCTGAGCCTCCTATAATTCTGCCCATGAGCGAGACTGCCAAGTCCCACCCTGATCCGGCCACGCGGGCAGAAGAATTGCGCGGCGAATTGCGCCGGCACGAGCACCTTTATTACGTGATGGATGCGCCTGAGATCTCGGACGCCGAGTACGACGCGCTGATGAACGAGCTTAAGCGCATCGAGGCCGCGCATCCTGAGCTGCTCACGCCCGACTCGCCGACGCAACGCGTGGGCGGCAAACCGGCCGAGGGCTTCAAGAAAGTGCGTCATTCGCGGCCCATGCTCAGCCTGGATAACGCCTACACTACGGAAGAACTGGCAGATTGGGACCGGCGTGTGCGTGAACTGGCCGGGCGGCTGCCGGTCGA
>JBEKVS010000379.1:0-5964 GCA_049513795.1 Occallatibacter sp.
CAATCGCCGGGCGGTCAAGAAAGAACTGCAGCCATCGCGCGAAATCCTTCATGGAATTGTTTGTATAAGTTTGCGTGGTTTCGTAGCCATGCCCATTACCCTGCTCGAGAGCCAGGGCCTCGGGATCAGCTGCCGGCGCCAGTTTTGGGCCCCCTTTGTCGATTCGAATGGCATAGACGGGCAATTCGCGCTGCTCGCGATGGAACCGCAGCTTGAACCGATCCGCCAAAAGCTTCTGGATCATCTCTTCCTGTTGCAGTAGATTTGGCTCTCCCTCGACGTCTGGCTTTCCGTAGATATCGTACGCATTTTCACGCACCCAATTCGGGGCGCCCACAATCTGGTTTCGGTGAACCTGAAACGCAAGGTTGATGAGGCGAAAGACGGATTCATTTTGAATGATGAACCTGTCTCCTTCGAAAGTGAACCCACTGTGGTTGGGATCGCCCGTGGAGGGTTTTATACTGGCCACCTCAAACGCAGGATGAGCAGCCTTTGCCATCGGGGCGACTCTCTTCACGGGCTTCGGGAGAGGACTGAGCAAGCAGCAAAGGAACACCAAGAATGATCGCGGTGGCGGATGTCGACCAGCATCGAGCCATCATGCTGGTGTCACTCCATACGTAACGCTTCGGCCGGTTGAATGCGGGTGATTCGCAGCGTTGGCAAGAGACTCGCGGCGAGCGCGATAACAGCCAGCACCACGGGAACAATCAGCAGGGTAACCGGGTCGTGATCGCGAACCCCGTAAAGCTGGCTGCGCAGAACCTGCGCAGCGACGAACGAAAGGGCGAGTCCGGCCACGAGACCGAACGCCGTCGCGACCACGCCGGAAACGCCGATCTTGACCATGGCCTGGCCAACCGTGGATCCTAGTGCCATACGAATGCCGATTTCGCGGGTCCGCTGCACCACCAGGCTGGACACAAGACCGTAAATTCCAATCGCCGACAACAACAGCGCCAGAGCTGCGAGCGCGCTCAGCAGCGCAACTTCAATCCGTTGGTAGACGAGGCTCTCCGCGAGAATGTCAGACATTGCATAGAAGCCGGCGAAAGGCAGGCCTGGATCGGCCTCGGCAAGGGCACGCTGCATGGCGGCGCTGATCGATGGCACCCGCCCGCGTGTGCGGACAATCCAACTGGGCTGAAACCATAGATTGCCAATCGCGATGAGATGCGGATCGGCTTGTACCGCGGGGATGTAGAAGACGGGCTCCGTGCCGATGGGCGCATCACGATCTATCCCAGGACGCTTCGCGACGTCGCCGACCACACCGACAATCGTCATCTGATCTTTGCCGCTGGAGATGTGCCGGCCAAGGGGCCTCGGATCATTAAAGAACTTGCGTCCGAAGGCCTTGTTGACCACCGCTACGCGCCCGGAGGCAAACGAGTCACTGTCAGAAATTGGCCGCCCAGCAAGCACCGGAATGCGAAGCGTACGGAAGTACCCCGGCGTAACCCAGGCCAGCGACGATGCCGGCTGCTGGCCGGCGAGCGGTCCATCAAGAATGCGAAAGCCGTCATTGAGGCCGCGCTCGTAAGGGACACTCAAACCGACCGCGGCATCTTCCACTCCGGGAATGCGCCGCATAGCCTGCAGGCTGCGATCGAGCAGCAAGCGGAAGGCAGCCGGATCGCGGTAGCGTGCCTCGTCGAGCGAGAGCTTCGCCGTCATCACGTTGCTTGCGTCGAATCCCGGCGGCTGAGTCTCCAGATGAATGAGCGTGCGGATGAGCAGGCCAGAGGAGAACAGCAGAACGACCGTAAGCGAAACTTCCGCGGCAATAAGCACCTGACGGATACGGTTGGATCCCCCAGCGACCGCATGGCCGCCGGCAGAGGAGCGCATATTGACATGGCGCGTCCGGAAGGCCGGCAGAGCTCCGAAGAACAAGCTGGTCGCAAGCGACGTAAGGAACGTGAACGCGAGTACACGCCCGTCGATGGAAAGGCCGCCGAGGGGTATAAATTCATCGGGCACAAAACTATGGAGCGAGGCAAGGATCCCGCGGGCCAACAGCAGGCCGGCAGTAGCTCCGATCAGCGCGAGCAGTAAGCTCTCAATCCATAGCTGGCGAAGGATGGCGCTGCGTGCGGCGCCCAGGGCGAGGCGAGTGGCAATCTCCTGCGTGCGGCGGTCGATGCGCACCAGGGTGAGCCCAGCCAGGTTGGCGCAGGCGATGAACAGGATGAAGCTGACGGCAAGCATGAGCGCGAGAACGGGTGTGCGCATCTGGCTGCCCAGATAGCGGGAGAGCGGCTGCGCATAGAACCAGGCTCGCCCGTGATCGGAGCCGGCGATTTGTTCAAGGCGAGGCACGCGGAGCCGGGCAATTTGCGCACCAGCCTCTTGCCAAGTCGCCCCGTTATGGAGCCGAAGCAGAATGCCGCAGTTATCTCCGTTGCATTCCCCCTTTGGATCGGCGGGAGCGAGCGGGACGAAGAGTTCTCCGTTGCCTGGACTTCGCGCGCCGTTAGGCAGCACGCCTACGACGGTGTAGGGCTCGCCCTTGAGGGTGATTCCCTTCCCTAGTACGTGGGGATCTCCGCCAAAAGCCGAGTGCCAGAGTGGGTAACCGAGGACAACGGCTTTGGGGCCGTCGGGGCGATCTTCGTCTGCAGTGAAGCCACGGCCGAGCAACGGCTCGATGCCCAGCACATTGAAGTAGCCAGCCGACACCCTCGTGGCTTGAACGTAGCGGACGGCGGATCCGGGTTGCGCACCGGCCTGAAGGTTGACGCCTACAGTCGCTCCTTGCGCAGCGGCCTGCACTGCCGGAACGTTCTGGCTGATGAGATTCCAGGACTCGAAAGTATGGCTGTCGTCGTCATCGACGCTGAACTGCCCAAGGTGCGTACCCTCGCGATGAATGATGAGGCTGGCAATGCGATCCGCATCAGGATAAGGCAAGGGCCGAAGCATGAACCCGTTGACCATGCTGAAGACCGCGGTATTCACGCCTATGCCGAGGGCGAGAGTCAGGATGACGGCGAGGGAGAAACCGGGCGCCCGCGTGATCTGCCGCATGGCAAAGCGAACATCGCGAGCGAGCCGATCCAGCCACATCCAGGTGGTCAGCTCGTGGCTTACTTCCTTCACCAATGCCACGTTGCCAAACTCGCGGCGGGCCAACTGGACGGCGGTTTTGGCGTCTGCGCCGTTCTCTCTCTTGTCGGCCTCGGCCATCGCCAGGTGAGATTGGATCTCGTCGTCGAGGTCGGTGTTTTGCGATTTGAAAAGGCGGCTCCAGAGACTCACAGTGTAGACAATCTACACCCATAGGCATTAGATTGTCCATAAAACAGGCCGCCTGATGGGCGGCCCGTTTTATTTTCCAGCCGACTAAGCGGCGTTGAGCAATCTATCAAAGAATGCGCGATAGCGTTGCAATGCAATGCGCAGATCCTCGGTGGAGGCGCTTTCCCCGCTGTCCCATTGTTTTTCAAGCGAGGCCCGTTCGTTGGCGAAGCCTTCCGCCAGCCGCTGCATCACGGTGGCGACCAGCTGGTCGGCCGCTTCGACAGAGCGTCGCGGCTCGTCGACAAATCCCGCCTGCACATTGCCCCAGCGTGTGCGCAAGTCACCTATGTCGGTATTCGAGAATAACGGCGTTCCGGCAACTGTCTCTTGCGCACGCTGCGGCGTATTATCCCAATCGCGCCCGGCGACCTCGTTTCGCGCGAGCCTCGGGCTGACCACTTCTTCTCTTTTAACGTCTTCGATGGCGGGGCCAGATGTTCTGGCCGCGATATCTGCAGTTGTCAATTGATCTTCCATCATGTTGAGCTCGGTCATTACGCAACCTCCTTCTTGTGGGTTCCGGTTTCGAGCAAATCGTCAAACAACGAGCGATAGTAGATGATCGCGTTGCGCAGGTCTTCGGTGCTTGCCTGTCCTTCCCGATGCCGTACTGCGATCTGGTGAGCGGCGCGGTAGTTGTCTACCACCCGCGGATGAGTTACGGAGATATCGGCGGCGCGCTGCTCGAAGTTGGTCGTTGGATATCCGCGGGCTTGCATCAAGCGATCTACCAAAAGGTCAGCCTCAGCCACGGCCCCTCGCGGATCATCAACGAAGCGCGATTGCACAATGCGCCACTCGCTGACGAAGCGCTCGCGCTCGTCTGCGCTTAGCTCGCGTATAGGAAACTCCTTCACGCGCCTTTCCCGCTCTAACAAGGCCGCTTCCGCGCGTTGCGGTCCGCTCTCACGCACCGCCCGGTCATACTCCGGCCCGAAGTGGCTGCGCAATTTCATCGTTCGCTGTTTACGTGAAACCGCCCAGGCGATGATCAGAACCACAACAACCGCCACAGCAATCGCAACTATCAACTTAGGATCCATCGTTACCTCCCGACTCTATTACTGATGCGGAATTGAATCGGAGGCGTTGTACGCGGTGAATCTCATCTTTATTTGATCAGAGCGCCCAGGTTTTCGCGAAGGCGGGTTGGATCGCCATTGGGAAGCAGTGCTTCCAACTCGGCGTGGGTCCGCTCCCAGGTTGGAACAGCCCGCGCAAGCAACCCGTGGCCTTTCGCCGTGAGTGCCAGCAGGCGACTACGCCGGTCGGCCGGGTCCGCGCTTACCTTCACCAGGCCTCGCCGCTGCAAAGGCTTAAGCGCCGCGGTCAAGGTGGTGCGGTCCATGGCAAGCAGAGATGCCACAGCCGCCATCGGCGGAGGCTCCGGCCGGTTCAGCGACATCAGCAACGAGAATTGCCCGTTGGTCAGATTGAATGGCCGGAGGACCTCGTCAAAGCGCCGAGCCAGCACGCGGGCCGCCCGCTGCACATGAAGACACAGGCAGCAGTCGCGAACCAGAAGCGTGGTCTCATACGGAACCCTGGCTGGCTTTGACATGTTTTAATCATGTTGATATCAACGTTTGTTGTCAAACTCTTACTTTGCTTCAGCATCCAACTCTCGAGAGGAAAATTCACAATGAAAGTAAGTCCCTACCTCAACTATGGCGGCAACTGCGAGCAGGCCTTCCGTTTTTACGAGAAGCACCTCGGCGGAAAACTCATCGCCATGATGACGCATGGACAGGCGCCGGGCGCGACCAATCTCGCTCCTGAGTTGCAGAACGCCATCCTTTACGCCCACATGACCTTTGGTGAGACCGAGATCATGGGAAACGACGTGCCGCCGGAACACTTTCAACCTATGCGCAGTGTCTATCTTTCCTATTCCGTCGACAGCATTCCCGAGGCGGAACGAGTTCACGCGCTGCTGGCGGAAGGTGGACAGATCTTCATGCCGATGCAGGAGACTTTTTTTGCCTTCCGCTTCAGCATGCTCCGAGACCAGTTTGGAACATCCTGGATGATCATCCACCAGCGCCCAATGCCCAGCTAAGCTTATCGCTTCGGTTTACACCAATTGCGAAACTGTCTAGCGAGCTGTCCAACCGCCGTCGATCACCAGCGTGTGACCGGTGATGAGCGAAGCAGCCGGTGACGCGAGAAAAACCACCGCGCCGGCTACTTCGCTGGGCTCGCCGATGCGATGCAGGGCGGCGATGCGGTCAATCACGTCCTGGCGAAACCCAGGATCGGCCAGCGCGGCCTGGGTGCCCGGCGTGTGGATGAACGTCGGCGCCACGGCGTTGACTGTGATGTTGTATTTGCCCCACTCCACCGCCAGGCACTTGGTCAGGTGGCTGATCCCGGCCTTCGTCATGCAGTAGACAGACTCCGTCGGCAGCGCAGCGAATGCCGCCTGCGAGCTCATATTAATGATGCACCCGCTCCTCTGTTGGATCATGATCCGGCCCGCCGCCTGGCAGGCGAAAAATGTCCCCTTCAGGTTAATGGCGACGGTCTGGTCGAAGTCTTCTTCGCTGACATTCTCCGCCACGTTGTCAGGTGCGATCCCGGTGTTGTTGACCAGAATGTCCAGCCGGCCGAAGTTCTGTGCCGTCTGATCCACCGCCTTGCGGATCTGCGCCGTGCTGC
>JBEKVS010000380.1:0-5554 GCA_049513795.1 Occallatibacter sp.
CGGAGTCTCTGCGAGTGACGCTCGATCAAACGAAGGCCGCTGTTCTCGATGGCGTCCCGATCTGGATGGTCTATGCGAAGGGGCCGGGGCATGCTTTGAACGAAACTGTGATTCGCTCGCTGCTGCGGGCCAACGGGATGATGGACACCAAGGTGGCATCGGTTTCGAGTGCGTTGACCGCGCTTCGATTTTCTGGGCGCAAATCCAGTTAAATCGTGCTGCAATCTCCCCTGCTTGCTTTTGATGCGGTCCACGAGATCTGCCTGCGCCGGCGTCTCATTTAGATTCGAGATGCAAAATAGAAGCTGCATCCCTCTATCTATGCGCCCTCCACAAGCGACCTCGGAAACCTGCGAAGAGTTGATCGAACTGGCCAATCGGCCACGGGTGCTGGTGCGGCGCAGCGCTGCGCCTCGCAAGGGCTCCAGGTGCGTCGTCTACTGGATGCAACGGTCGGTGCGCATCCTGGACAACCCCGCGCTCGATGTGGCCATTGAGGCGGGGAACCTGCTTGGGCTGCCGGTGGTTGTCTACTTCCAGGTGATTGCGATTTATCCCAACGCCAATTTGCGCCATTACCACTTTTTGCAGCAGGGCCTCAGAGACGTGCTGCACGACGCGGTCGAGCGCGGCGTGGGTTTTGTTCTGCGGCGTGCGCCGGAGAGCTCGCTGGAAGCCTTTCTCGAAGAGGTAGAGGCCGCTCTCCTGATCGGCGATGAGAACCCATGCCGCGAGCCGGAGCGATGGCGGCGGGTGCTGGCCAGGCGGCTCAAGCTGCCCTTCTGGACGGTCGATGCGGATGTCGTGGTGCCGTCGCGCGTCTTCGGCCGGCCCTTCGTCCTGCTGCACCACTTTCGGCCGCATCTCAAGGCGGAGTTGCCAAATTATCTCGTTGCGGCCGGGAAGGCTGAGCCGGCGCATCTCTGGAAGGGGAAGAAAAAGCTGGAGAGTTATTCGCTGGATCGAGATATCACCGAGGGGTTTGGCAAACTCGATCGCAGCGTTGGGCCGGTGGATAGCTTTACCGGTGGTACGCATGCGGCGCTGAAGCGGCTCACGGAATTTGTAAGTCATGAACTGCGGGATTATGAGGTTCAACGCAATCATCCGGAGTTGACGGGAACAAGCCGTCTGTCGCCGTATCTGCACTTTGGCAACATTGGGCCACTGACCATTGCGCTGGCTGTGAACCAGGCGGTCGCAGAGGGCAAGGCGACGAGTTCAGCAGCGGAAAAGTATCTTGATCAGCTGATCGGCTGGCGGGAGCTGTCCGTGCTCTTTGTGCGCCACGAGCCGAACTACGACAACTGGGAGTGTGCCGCGCCGTGGGCCCGGCAGACGCTTATTGAGCACATGGCCGACGCGCGCCCGCATCGCTACACACTTGCACAAATGGAGCGCGGCGAGACCGGTGACGACCTGTGGAATGCGGCGCAGCGCCAGATGGTCTCGACCGGCTGGATGCACAACTACATGCGCATGTACTGGGCGAAAAAGATTTTGGAGTGGGCGCCCGACCCTGCCCGCGCGTTTGAGTGGGCCGTGACCCTGAACGATCGCTACGAACTTGATGGCCGCGACCCCAACGGCTATGCGGGCATTGCCTGGGCCATTGTGGGGCGGCACGATCGGCCGTGGTTCAACCGGCCCATCTTCGGCCTGGTGCGGCCCATGTCAGGGGTCTCGCTGGCCAAGAAGTTTGATTCCAACGCTTACATTCGCCGGCAAGGCGACAGCGGAAATTGAGACTGGGGACGTTCAGCTTTTCCAGAGCTTGTGAGGGCTCTTTGCGGCTGAATGAGCGATGCCAGACGCGTCATCCCGTTTTCGGACTATAATCGGTGCCAATTCCAATCCCGGAAATTGCTTGTTTCGCACAAAGTAACTGATCGGTGCTCGGCCAGTCCCCCTCGGAGTATGAGAGAGAGGAGGCCGGAATCCGAATCCGGATGCGTGCGACTATGCGGATTTTCGAGCTGGACGCCGTCGAGGCTTCCTCGCGAACCAGGATCGGGCCATATCTACATCTCTTGCACAGAGCTGGCCGAGGCGACGGGCGTTGCCGTCCGGCGTTCGCGGAATTGTGTTTGGTTGGGCTGGGATTGCTTCTCTGTTGCGGGTTCGAGCGGGCTTCGGCGCAGGAAGTAAAAGGCGACAGGGGCTCGATTGCCGGTCTGGAGAGCGGCTTGGGCGTTGATGCGGGTGGGAAACCGGCGATGACGGCCCAGCCCCAACAATCCAAACCGCCGCCGCGCGTGGTGCAGGCGCAGCGGTTTCTTGCCCGGCGCGGGTGGGTGCGCGGTCAATCCCGTCGGCCTGTTCAAGATGAGGGCGGCAACGAGGGCAGCCGCAATCACAATGGATCCGGACTGCAAATGGCCGGGCCCAAAGCGGAGGCGCAGGCACACGCGCAGACACAGGCGCAAAACGGACAGACCTTCGTGTGGCAGCCGTTGGGGCCGGCGGCGGTGATTTCGCCGAACTATGGCTTGATTACTGGCCGGGTTTCGGCGCTGGCGCTCGACCCGGCAGACGCGACGGGCAATCATCTCTACATTGGGACCACCGGAGGCGGCGTATGGGTGGCGCAGAATGCGGCGGTGTCCAGTGCGGGCGAGGTGGTGTTTACTCCTCTCACCGACAATCTGGCAGCCCTGAATGGCCCGGTGGATCCATCGATCAGCATTGGGGCGTTGACGGTTCAGCCCGGCGGCACGGGGGTGGTTCTGGCGGGGACGGGCGATCCGAACGATGCTCTGGACTCGTATTACGGGGCCGGTGTCTTGCGCTCAGCAGACGGCGGCAATACCTGGAATCTGACGCAGATTACGGCCGACGGCCAGTTCAGTTTTGTCGGTGAGGGATTTGCCGGATTCGCCTGGAGCACGGTGAATCCGGAGCTGGTTGTGGCAGCGGTTTCTCAGGCGTATGAAGGCACGCTGGTGAACGCGGTGTATCCAGACCGCAGCTTTGAGGGGCTTTATTACTCGACCGACGGCGGGGCGACCTGGAACCTGGCGACGATTACCGATGGAGGGAGCACGGCGGTGCAGGGGCCGTCGAGCCCGGCGGGGCTCTTTGACGGGAATGCCGCCACGTCGGTGGTGTGGAATCCGGTGCGCAACCTGTTCATTGCCGCAGTGCGCTTTCACGGCTACTACCAATCCTCGGATGGCATTACGTTTACCCGCATGGCTGCTCAGCCTGGGGCGGGACTTACCGCTGCTCTGTGTCCTACCAACTTTGGCGAACTCGGCTCGCTCGCCTGTCCGATTCTTCGCGGCACGCTGGCGGTGAACCCGCTGACCGGCGACACGTTTGCGTGGACGGTCGACGATTCAAACCAGGACCAGGGTTTGTGGCAGGACCAGTGCACGATCAGCGGGTTGGCCTGCGGCGCACCATCCATTACCTTCGCCCAGCAATGGAACACGCAGGCCCTGGAGACAAGCACCAGCGAGGGTCCCGCGACCATTGCCAATGGGGACTACAACCTGGCGCTGGCGGCGGTGCCCTTCGCGCTGCAGCCGGGCGCGGACACATGGCTGCTGGCCGGGGCGAACGACCTGTGGAGATGCAGCCTGGCGCAGGGCTGCGTCTGGCGGAACACGACCAATGCCACCAGCTGCATGAGCGCGCAGGTGGCGGAGTTTCAGCACGCGCTGGCCTGGAGTACGGGTAACCCGCTGGAGATTTTGCTCGGCAACGACAGCGGGTTGTGGCGCTCGCTCGACGCGATAAGCGAGACAGGGCCTGTGTGCTCGGCTTCGGACGCGGCGCACTTCCAAAACCTGAATGGCAGCCTGGGCTCGCTGGCGGAGATCGAGAGCCTGGCTGCCAGCCAAAGCTCGCAATACAACATGATGGCTGGGTTGGGAGTGAATGGGACTGCGGGCCTGAAGAGCGCAACCGCGGCGACAACGGATTGGCCGCAGATTCTGGGCGGGTATGGCGGCCCGGTTGCCATCGATCCGCGCAACCCGGTCAACTGGTATGTGAATAACCAGAGTGGTGTAGCGATCTACTTGTGCTCTGATCCAAGCACATGCAGTTCGGCTGATTTTGGAACGAGCCCCGTAATTACGGATGCGGATGTGGGCGGGGATGGGAATGTGATGCCTTCGCCGGCGCCATTTCTTGTGGATCCGCTGGACCCGACACAATTGCTGATCGGAACGTGCCGGCTGTGGCGCGGATCGGCGAGCGGGGTTGGCTGGAGCGGCAGCAATGCCGTCAGTCCCATTTTGGATAGCGGCGCGGTGAATGTCTCCTGCGGCGGGGACGCGCTCATTCGTTCGATCGCCGCTATGCCGATCAGCGGAGGGGAGGAAGTCGTTTATGTCGGTATGTATGGGGCGCTGAACGGCGGACAAGCGCTCCCGGGTCATGTGCTCACCGCGACCATCAATCCGCTGAGCGGCACGATGCCGGTGTGGTCAGACCTTACTCCCGATCCGGTACAGAACTCGCCCGACTCGCTGAACTTGTATGGCCTGGATATTTCCAGCATTGTGATCGACAGCCATGATCCGACGGGCAACACGGTTTATGTGACGGTGGAGGGATTTACCAACCCCGCGGAGCAGGTGCAGACCGTCTATGGCTCCACGGACGGCGGCCTGGATTGGAACAGCCTTACCGCCAACCTTCCTGAGCTTCCGGTGAACGGGCTGGTGGTCGATCCGCAGAGCGAAAACACGGTCTACCTGGCGACCGATTTCGGAGTTTACTTCACGACCCAGGTTTCGAGTTGCGCGGACCTACCCTCCACCTGCTGGTCGGCTTTTGGAATCGGACTCCCTGCGGCCCCGGTGGTTGGTTTGAGCGCGCCTCCCGCAACTGCTGCCGTACAAGTGCTTACGGCGGCCACCTACGGGCGAGGCGTTTGGCAGACCCCGCTGTGGACAACCGCGACAACGGTGACGACGGCCACGGCCAATCCCCCCTCGCTCACCTTCGCCAGCCAGGTGTTCGGAACCACAAGCAACGCGCAGACGGTAACGCTAACAAACACCGGCGCGCTGGCGCTTACGCCGACGGGCATCGCGATGACAGGCGACTTCAGCGAGACCGACAATTGCCAGGATGCGACGGTCGCGGCGAATGCGAGCTGCTCCATTGAGGTAAGTTTCACGCCAACGGCCACGGGCGCCCTTGGTGGGCAAATGACCATCAGCGCGAACGTCTCCGGGGGCCAGTTGACGGTGTCGCTGAGCGGCACCGGAGCGCCGGCAGGAGTGGTTACGCTGACCCCGTCCGCCATCAGCTTCGATCCATCGCCGAGCCAGGTTTCGAATTCGCCTCCGGTGCTGGTGAATACGACTTCCGGCTTGTTTCCCGTGTCGGTTGGCAACAGCGGCGGGGCGGCGATCCCGATCGCCAGCATTACGATTACGCCGCCTTTCACGATTGCTACCAACTCGTGCGGTACGGCTTCGCTGGCGGCGCTTACGGATTGCCAGATGCAACTGGCTTTCACGCCTGCGCAGGAAGGAGCGGTGACAGGCACGCTCACAATTGTTGACGGGGCCGGGACGCAGACTGCGATGTTGAG
>JBEKVS010000381.1:0-5845 GCA_049513795.1 Occallatibacter sp.
GAAGCGCTTTCCGCATGTGTTGTCTTTGCCGGGATTACACCAGCAATCCCGCCCCCAGTCGCGGAACGATTCGATCAGCACCTGCAGGTTCGGCTTGTCCGTCAGCACCGCGCCGCCCTCGCCCATCGTGATGTGGTGCGCGGGATAGAAGCTGACGGTTGCAATGTCGCCGAAGGTCCCTACCGGGCGACCCTTCCACGTGGACCCGAGCGCGTCGCAGCAATCCTCAATCAGCCACAGATTGTGCTCTCGTGCGAAGGCTGCAACGGCATCCAAGTCAAAAACATTTCCAAGGGTGTGTGCGACAAACACGGCCCGTGTCTTGTCGCTGAGCGCAGCTTGCAGCTGGCTTACATCGATCTCATATGTAGGTAAAACAACATCGACGAAGACAGGCACGAGCCGGTTCTGAATGACCGGATTGAGCCGGTTCTGAATGACCGGATTGAGCGTAGTTGGAAATCCCGCGGCAACTGTGATCACCTCGTCACCCGGCTTGAGCCGGCGGTTGCCCAGTTTTGGGGAGGTGAGAGCGCTGATGGCGAGAAGATTTGCGGACGAGCCGGAGTTAACCAGGGAGGCGCAGCGCACTCCCACAAAACGGGCCAGCTTGCGTTCAAATTCCTGAGCAAATCTACCGGTGGTAAACCAGCAGTCGAGAGCCGAGTCCACCACTGAACTCAGGTCATTCGCGTCGATCACTTTTCCCGAGACGGGGACTGGCGATTCACCGGGCTTGAAATCCGCCGTCGGAAAGGCCTCTGCATGAAACTGTGCCGAGAGTTCAAGAATTTGGCGGCGAAGCTGCTCTGCTCTTTCAGTCATGAAGTGTCCGAAACCTAAGAATACACAATTTGCATGGCTGCAATGTACGATATGATCTGGCATGAGCGTCGAGGTTCAGACGGGCGCGCATCTGGTGCGCCGCCGACTATCGTCCGATGGGAGCTAAATAACTTAAATGAAAGCGGTTATTCTGGCCGGCGGACTTGGTACGCGACTTAGTGAAGAAACAGGTACGCGGCCCAAACCGATGGTCGAGATCGGCGGACGGCCGATTCTGTGGCACATCCTGAAGATCTATTCCCACCACGGAATCAACGACTTCATTATCTGCTGCGGCTACAAGGGTTACCTGATCAAGGAGTACTTTGCCAACTACTTCCTGCATATGTCGGATGTGACCTTCGACATGACTGAAAACCGCATGCAGGTTCATCAAAGCGTGGCCGAGCCATGGCGCGTCACCCTGGTGGACACCGGGGATAACGCCGGCACTGGCGGTCGTCTCAAGAAGGTGGCCCAGCATCTGAATGGTGAAGAACTCTTCTGCATGACTTATGGAGATGGCTTGAGCGACGTCGATGTCGCACAGACGATCGCGTTCCATAAGAGCCACGGCAAATCGGTGACCTTAACAGCAGTGCAGCCGGCGGCCCGCTTCGGCGGTCTGCAAATCGATGGCACCGTCATTTCCAGCTTCCAGGAGAAGCCAGACGGAGAAGGCGGATGGGTAAATGGCGGCTTCTTTGTTCTCTCTCCGGAAGTCTTGAACGAGATAGAAGGCGACGTGACCATGTTTGAACAGGAGCCGATGCAGAAACTGACGCTCAAGAAGCAGGTCCAGGCATTCTTCCATCACGGTTTTTGGCAACCCATGGATACGCTGCGCGACAAGCAAAGGTTAGAAGACCTCTGGGCCGGGGGGAGGGCTCCGTGGAAGGCATGGTGAACCCATGGCAGGGGCGAAGAGTCTTCATCACTGGACATACTGGCTTCAAGGGCGGCTGGCTCTCGCTGTGGCTTGTCGGCCGCGGTGCCCAGATCCGAGGCTTTGCTCTGGACCCGTCCACTGAGCCTAGCCTGTTTGCGGCCGCATCCGTATCGAGCGTTCTCGACGACGTTCGCGGCGATATACGTGACCATGCAAAACTCGAAGCAGCGATGACGGAGTTTTCTCCGGAAGTCGTATTCCACCTGGCAGCCCAGCCGCTGGTGCGGCGCTCCTATGCGGACCCGATCGGCACGTACGCGACGAATGTTATGGGAACTGCGCATGTTCTTGAGGCGGTCCGCAAAACTCCCTCCGTGCGCGCGGTGGTGTGCGTGACGACCGATAAGTGCTACCAGAATCAGGAATGGGTTTGGCCCTATCGTGAGACGGATGCACTTGGCGGTTACGATCCATACTCTTCCAGCAAGGCCTGCGCCGAAATCGTAAGTGCGGCGTACAGAAGCTCCTTTTTTCCCTTGGATCGGCTTCAGGAGCATGGTGTCGCGATCGCCACCGCGCGCGCAGGCAATGTGATCGGTGGAGGGGACTGGTCGGAAGACCGGCTGATTCCGGATTTGATTCGCGGATTTCAAACCCATCAGCCGGCCCATATCCGGCACCCAAAGGCAATTCGCCCCTGGCAGCACGTGCTTGAACCTCTCTTTGGGTACATTCAGCTCGCCGAACAGCTTCTTGCGCAGAAGAAAGACGCTGCGTCCGCCTTCAATTTTGGCCCTGGCGAAGAGGATGCCTGGCCCGTGGATCGCATTGCCGACGCCCTCGCACGCATGTGGGGTGAGGGCGCGTGCTGGATAAGCGATGCGGGTGCCAACGTGCATGAGGCGCAGTCATTGAAGCTCGATGCAAGCAAGGCCCGCGCCGAATTAGGTTGGCGGCCTCGTTTCAATATCGAAACTGCGTTGGAATGGACGGTTGACTGGTATCGAGCTTGGAAGCAGGGGACAGATCTGCAGCGTGAAACGCAATCCCAGATCGCCGCATATCAAAACATCGCAGGATCGGCCAATTCCGAACTCGCAGCGACCGAGAGAAGAAATATCCCATGAAGTTTGATTCGCAGATGAAAATGCCGAATTTGCGGAAGCCTCAACACGATCGCCGAGCTGCAATGCCGCTAATGGAGCATGCTTGAATTCGAATCGGAACACCAACACCGACAAATTGCAATGGCTTCATCCACCTTGTCGGCTCGCAAGCATGAAGGCACAATCCAGTCCCTTGCCATCGAGGCGGCTATGAAGCCCCAGACATCTGAAAAGCACGGGACTTTCGATTGGCTTACGCGGCAGCACGGGCACACCCGCAATTGGCTACGTCGTCGACTTGGAATTGATCGGGCCATCGGATTCACTGTTCTTGCGCGGGGTTGGTCCAGTCTGGCGGGACTCGTCACAGTAACACTGATTGCCCACTTCCTGTCGAGAGCTGAGCAGGGCTACTACTACACCTTCGGTAGTCTGATCGCGCTTCAGATCGTCTTCGAGTTGGGCTTTTCATTCGTCATTCTGCAGATGGCCAGTCATGAGCGTGCCTTCCTCATATTCTCCCCGGAGGGCGTCATTTCTGGAGAACCAGTGGCCCACTCCAGACTTGCTTCCGTTCTCCAAAAAACGATCCACTGGTATACCGCAGCGGCTGTCTTTTTGGCAGTATTTTTGCTGACGGTAGGCTCTCATTTCTTTTCGACCTACCAGAATGGCGGACCGGATGTCTCCTGGCGGTTTCCATGGTACGCGGCCGCGTTGGCATCCACACTTACCTTTCAGCTCGATCCAATTCTCTCCTTCATGGAAGGATGCGGATTCGTCGCCAATATTGCGCGTCTCCGGTTTACCCAGGCCTTCACGGGAAGCACTCTGGCGTGGTTGTCGCTCGCAACTCACCACGGGTTGTTCGCCCCCTCAATGATGATTCTCGGAAATGCATCTGTGGCAGCGATTTGGCTGCTTCGGCACAGGCGCATGTTGCTCTCGTTGCTGCGACGAAACCCCGGCGAACACCGCGTCCTTTGGATGAAAGAAGTTTGGCCGTTTCAGTGGCGCATAGCTGTTAGTTGGCTATCTGGATATTTCATATATCAGTTATATACACCGGTCTTGTTTGCCTATCGGGGCGCTATTGAAGCGGGTCAGATGGGCATGTCCCTGAGCCTTGCCAACGCACTGCAGTCCGTTGCCATATCGTGGATCAATACGAAGGCTGCACCTTTTGGTGCGCTCATCGCCCGCAAAGACTACCTCGCTCTGGACTCTCTGTTTTTTCGGGCGTTGCGGCAGTCTGCCGGCGTTTTCATGGCCAGCGCCATTCTTGTCTGGATGGGTGCAATGTATCTGAACTGGACGCATGCACGCTTTGCACAGCGGCTTCTTACCCCCGTTTCCCTCGCGATCCTGCTTTCGTCAACTTTTCTGAATGTCGTGGTCTTTGGCCAGGCCATGTATTTGAGAGCACATAAGCAAGAGAAATTCCTGATTCCCTCTGTTGCGGGAGCTATCCTGGTCGCGTGCTCTACCTATTTTCTCGGCAGGCACTTTGGGGCGCTCGGAATGGTCAGCGGCAACCTGATGATCGGTCTCCTTATGGGGCTGCCTTCAGGAACTTATCTTTTTATTCGATATCGGAGAATGTGGCATGTCGAATAACTTGCCGCTGCTTACGATTGCGATTCCAACTTTCAATCGGGCAGAATTTCTCCGTGAGCTGCTGTCCAGCCTTTGCAACCAACTGCTTCAGCAGTCAAGGGTCGAATTGCTTGTCTCAGACAATGCAAGCACCGATGCAACTTCCGAAGTAGTTGAGGAATTCGCGAAGCGCGGCCTCGTGCTGAGATACCTTCGCAACAAAACAAACATTGGGCCGGACGCCAACTTCCTCCAGTGCTTCGAAGAGGCTGCAGGGAGATACGTCTGGGTATTTGGCGACGACGATCTCTTATTGGACGGTGGCCTTTCTAGAGTCGTGGATCTGCTGGAACGAGAAACTCCGGACTATGTATTCCTCGCTCCTTATGTCTTTCTGGAATCAATCGCCGAGATTCGGCCCAGAGAGCGAGTTGTGCCAACTCAAGTAATTCGCGATCCATTCCAGATGGCCAGCCTGGTAAACCTGCACGCCGACCTGATTTTCATCAGCGCGGCGATTATCGACAAGGATCGCATTGCATCGCTTGGACATCCGCCATTTGCATCCTTGATTGGTACAGGCGTTATTCAGCTTGGTTGGGTGCTGACATGCCTTCGCCACCTCAGGCGCGCGGTCTTTGTGGAGGTGGGAGTCCTGGCGGCGAGGGGCGGAAACTCCCGCGGAGGTTTTCAGGCCGCCAAGGTCTTCGGCGAATACTATCGCCGAGCGGTCTCTGTGATGTTGGGGCCTGAGTCGGAACTCTCCAAGAAATTGATTGGCGATCACTTGAAAATCTGGTTCCCTCGAAACTGGCTCGAATTCCGCGAAGATGGAGATGATGCTAGAATCGCGAACAAGATTCTTAGCAACGCATTCGGCAGGAATCCGTGGTTTTGGATTTGCGCATGGCCGCTCTTGCACGCTCCGCTCAGCGTCTCCCGGTTTTGGGCGAGAGTATTGTCGGCGATCGCGCGAATTCGTATTGAACGGCTCAGCAGAATTTCCACGATTCATTCGCAAGCTGCGCATTCAGCCTCCGGCATATGTTCGCGTTTGAACGATGGCGCGGATGAGCGTCGACGCGTTGCTGCAATCGTGGTTCTATATCATCCCGATTTGGTGCTCCTCGAGCGCCTATTGAAAAGCGCCGCTCAACAGGTAGATCACATTCTTGTGGTTGATAACACTCCAAATCCCACCTCGGACCTGAGCAGATTCTTGAAGCACTTTGGGGCGCAAGCCACATATGAACCGCTCGGGGATAACATGGGAATCGCCACGGCTCAGAACGTCGGAATTAGTAAGCTACAGGGAGGTTTCTCCCACGTACTTCTTCTTGACCAGGACAGCGACCCACACCCAGACATGGTGAAGGAGCTTATGGACGGGGAGCGCGGCCTCATAGAATCTGGGAAACGAGTAGCGGCT
>JBEKVS010000382.1:0-5495 GCA_049513795.1 Occallatibacter sp.
ACTGATCGACAATATGAAGAAGCAGGCGGCGCGCTTTGGCGCTACTTTCCAGCTTGCCCACCTCACCAGGGTCGAACTCGGCACGCATCCTATCAAGCTGCACACCTCGTCGGGCGAAATCCACACGCGCACCCTTATCGTTGCGTCCGGAGCCAGCGCGCGCTGGCTCAACCTTCCCAGCGAGCAGGCTCTCATCGGCCACGGGGTTTCAAGTTGCGCCACCTGCGATGGTTTTTTCTTCCGTGGCAAAGATATTGCGGTCGTCGGCGGCGGCGACTCGGCCATGGAAGAAGCGCTCTTCCTTACCCGCTTCGCGACCAAGGTCACTCTGCTTCACCGCCGCGATACCTTCCGCGCCTCGAAGATCATGCTCGACCGCGCCATAGCCCACCCCAACATCGAGCTGCGCACTAACACCGTCGTCAAAGACGTGCTGGGGGTCGAGGAAAAGGACGTACGGGGAGTGCTGCTGCAGGACGTAAAGACCGGCGAAGAGAGCGAGCTGAAAATCAGCGGCCTGTTTCTCGGCATCGGCCACGAGCCCAACGCCAAAATGTTTGCCGGCCTTATGGACCTCGACGACGACGGTTACATTCGCACCAAAGACAACGTCCTCACCACCATCAACGGAGACGTGATCCCCGGCGTCTATGCCTGTGGCGATGTGCAAGACCGCCGCTATCGCCAGGCCATCACCGCTGCCGGCTCCGGCTGCATGGCAGCGCTTGAGGCAGAAAAGTACCTGGAGGAGCGCGGCCACTGACGTTGGGCAGGTCTCGTTTCTTCAGGCTTGAAGAAGCCGCGCATGTCGAGTCAACGCATGTTGGCCGGAGCCCGCTACCACGAGTGAAATACAAAGAAGGCCGCACCAACCAGGCAAACCGCGGCAGCCGCATGGTTCCAGCGCAAGTGGCTGCCAAAGTAGAGCGTAGTGAACACGCCGAAGACCACCAGCGTAATAATCTCCTGCATCACTTTCAGTTGTACGGGAGAGAAGCGGGCAGCGCCGATCCTGTTAGCCGGAACCTGCAGCAGGTACTCGAAAAAAGCGATGCCCCAGCTGACCAGGATGACCTTCCAAAGCGCCTCCTGGCGAAACTTCAGGTGCCCGTACCAGGCACAGGTCATGAAGATGTTGGAGAAAATGAGAAGAACAATGGTCCACATGATTGGATTGGATGCGGACGGGCGGGGCTCGGTCAACGCAAGGATGCAATGACGGCATTAGAGAAAAATCTGGAGCGGCTCGAAGAATCGATCGCAGCTGCCTGTCGCAAAGCCGGCCGTGCGCGCTCGGATGTCGAACTGATGGCCGTCTCGAAGACCTACCCCGCCTCGACGATCATGGAAGCAGCCCGCCTCGGCCTGCGCCTGTTTGGCGAAAATCGCGTGCAGGAGTTCGCGGCCAAATCCCCGGAGCTCACCGGCCTGCGCACCGATCCTGCCGCGACGATCCCATCCGCGTGCTTCAGGGTTCATCTCATCGGCCATCTGCAATCCAACAAAGCCGCCCGCGCCGCGGAGCTGTTCGATGCCGTCGATTCAGTGGACTCGCAACGCATCGCCGAGCGCCTCAACGAAGCAGCTGCCAAACTCGGCAAGCGTCTCCCCATACTCATTGAAGTCAAGCTGAGCCCCGAGGAATCGAAGACCGGTTTGGAGCCCGAATCCTCCGAAGCCGCAGAGTTGCTTGAACGCCTGCCGGACCTCGAGCACCTGCGTCTCGAAGGCCTGATGACCATCGCTCCCTGGGGCGTGGCAGAAGACATTACGCGTGCATGTTTCCGCAGCCTTCACACCTGGCGCGACCGTTGGGCCGCCACTTATTCCCGCTTGTCGTTTGAAGTCCTTTCCATGGGCATGAGCGGCGATTTCCCCCTGGCCATCGAAGAGGGCGCCACGCGCATCCGCGTCGGCACCGCACTTTTCGGCAAGCGCCAGCCGTATCGAGGACCCGAGTAATGCTGCGCGCCGTAAAAGGCGGAGTCACACTACTGGTCCGCGCCCAGCCCGGCGCAAAGAAGACCGCCGTCGTTGGAATTCTTGGCGAAGGCTCAACGGCTCAGCTCAAGATTGCTGTTCAAGCCCCACCCGTAGACGGTCGCGCTAACTCGGCACTCATTTCATTTCTGGCAGACACGTTGGACTTACCCAAGAGCCAGGTGGAGTTAGTATCCGGGGAGTTATCGAAAAGCAAGATCTTTATGTTAAACGGAGTTACTATCGACCGCGTCAGCGCGGAGATTTCCCGATGGTTGCAGCTATCCTGAACGACCTTAACACATGTCATCCTGAGCGAAGCGCAGCGAAGTCGAAGGACCTGCTTTTGTTTCTCTTGGCAACCTCCGCACACCGCCATTATCGCCCATGGTGCGCAAATGCCGCCGCCAGCGCCTCTTCCGGTTCCGGCCGCACGCGAAAGTCCGCATGCGCTTCCGCGAACAGGACCCGTCCATCTCGACCGATCACATAGGTCGCCGGAATCGGCAGTCGCCAACTCTTGTCGCCATTTACAAAAGGAATATTCACCAGGATCGAAAGATAGTAAGCACGGTGGTATTCCGGCACCGTATAAACCAGCCCAAACTTCTCCGCCAGGGCATTTCCAGGGTCGTGCAGCACCGGGAAGGGAAGTCCGTGCTGCCCGGCCATGAAGTCGCTTTGTCGCTCTATCTGTGGCCCAATCGCCACCATCAGCGCCTCGCGTTCCCGCAACGTCCCATAGAGGTCGCGCCACGCCTCAAGCTCCGTGACGCAATAAGAACACCACCGTCCGCGAAAAAACTTGATCACCAGCGGCCCCAGCGCCAGCAGATCCGCCGACCGCACCAGCCGCCCGTTTGCGTCTTTCAAAGCAAAATCTGGAGCCACGGCACCCACCGGCAAAATCCGCTCTTCAATCCCAGAAGCAAACAACTCCGCAACCGCGCGCTCGCCCACCGCCAGCCGCTCCGCCTGCACCAGGTGCCGTGTGTTCGCGGTAATTTCATCGAGTTGATCTTGCAGGCTCGTGGTCGTCATGTGTTCGCTCAATTACTAATCAGACGGCTTGAACTCGACAAAGGCACTTACCGCCCAAACCGTTGTTTCCCACCCATCCCCATAGCTCCAAGCCCGCCGCGCATCATGTTTCTGGCCAGGCCGCCCTTGCCCACCTGCTTGAACATCTTGGCCATCTGCGCATACTGGCGCAGCAACTGATTCACATCCTGCACCGTCGTTCCGCTGCCTGCCGCAATGCGCTTGCGCCGCGAGCCGGAGATGATTTCGTGATTGCGCCGCTCCACGGGAGTCATCGAATTGATGATCGCCTCGAGGCGCACGAATTGTTTTTCGTCCACGCTCTTCGAAGCCTGCTGCAGCCCCGCAAACGGACCCACCGACGGCAGCATTTTGAGAATCGACTCCATCGAGCCCATCTTCTTGATCTGCCGCAACTGGTCGCGAAAGTCTTCCAGCGTAAACCCGTCGCCCAGCAGCGCCTTCTTGGCAAACTCTTCGCTCTTCTTGCGGTCCAGCGTCGATTCCGCCTTCTCGATCAGCGACATCATGTCGCCCATGCCGAGGATGCGGCCCACAATGCGGTCGGGATGAAAGGGCTCAAACGCATCCGGCTTCTCGCCCACGCCGATAAACTTGATCGGCTGTCCAGTCACATGGCGGATCGACAACGCCGCGCCCCCGCGCGCATCGCCGTCCATCTTGGTCAGCACCACGCCCGTGAGACCGAGCCGCTTGTGAAAGTCCTCGGCCGAGTTCACCGCGTCCTGGCCGGTCATGGCGTCGGCCACAAATAGAATCTCAGACGGGTTGAGCAGCTTCTTCAGCCGCTCCATCTCCCCCATCAGCTCTTCGTCAATGTGCAACCGGCCAGCCGTATCAACGATCAGCGTATCGCAGCCCATGATGCGCGCCTCACGCAGGGCTTCTTTCGCGAGGCGCTCGACAAGAGCTGAGGCGGCCGCTTCGCCCTTTTGATCGCCCTCGTAGAGCTTGGCCTCGATCGACTTGGCCACCACCTTCAGCTGCTCGCGCGCCGCCGGACGGTAGACGTCCACAGACACCAGCATGGGCCGATGGCCGCCTTTTTTGAGCCATGCTGCCAGCTTGCCACTCGTTGTCGTCTTGCCCGATCCCTGCAGCCCGGCCATCAGGATCACCGTCGGCGGCTGCGAGGCAAACTTGAACCGCGCCGTGTCTTTGCCCAGCAGCGCGATCAGCTCGTCGCGCACAATCTTGATCACCTGCTCGGAAGGCGACAGCGCCGTCAGCACCTCGGTGCCCACGGCTTTCACGCGTATCTGCTCAATCAAGTCGCGCGCCACGTTGAGGTTGACGTCAGCCTCAAGCAGAGCCACGCGAATTTCGCGCAAGGCTTCGGCAATGTTCTCTTCGGTAAGCGTGCCCTGCCCCCGCAAGGTCTTGAAGGCACGCTGAAGTTTATCTGTAAGATTTTCAAACATAGGTCAATCCCAGTGTATCGCGGCACCTGCGGTGCGGCAGCCACCAGCGGTGGGGCAGACGGCGCTTGCGCGCCAAAGGGGCCATTTAGACTGGGACCGAGGAGGAGGTCATGAGCGATGGCCGCGAAGAGCGCGAAGAACGCGAGAGACGGCTCGAAGAGGAGCGAAAGAAAGACCGCGAAGACCGCCTCAACCGCGAAATTCCCGACGAATGGGAACCCGAGCGCGGCGGTTCCTGAGGGGCGGACGGATCGACGAGTGCCCCAGAGCCTGCCCTGAGCCTGTCGAAGGGGGCTCACTTCCGAGACCTGGGAACAAAGCCGCCGCACCCGCACGCGAAACCCTACTCCGCCGGCGCAATCAGGTACTGCTCCAGCTTCCCATCCGGGTAGGTATAAGTCGTCAGCGACAGCTTCTTCTCCGGATAGACAATCTGAAACGCGCGAAAAGTCATGCCCCCGCGCAGCGCATCTCGCGTCTGGTGGAAGCTCAGCGGCTCGCCCAGCCGCGCCAGGCTCTGTTGAAAGTCAGCCAGCGCTTCGGGCGTAAAGTAGTCAACCAAGTTGGGCGCCAGCAATGCCTGGTCGATCTTGCCCTGCTGCAGCCCGCGATAGATGTCGATAGCCTGCTGCTCGGCAACAGTCAATGGAGCATTCAGCACCACCGGCGCGGCCAGTCGGGCGATGGTGCCGGCCGCCCCCACCGCATCCTGGTTGGTGAACACCGCAACCGCGACGCCATCGTCCACCAGCACCTCATTGTCCGAAACAAATCCTGAAACCTCGCCGCCGTGTTCAATCGATCTGTGCCCATCCCGATCCATCACGGAGACACCAAGCCCATAGTGCGTGCCCTTGCCGTCCTTCAGCTTCACCTCGGTAAACATCTGCTGGTAGCTCTCCGGCTTCAGCAATGTCCGTCCAATCAGGCTTTCATCCCACAGAGCCAGGTCATGCGGCGTCATGGCCAATTCGCCGGCGGCAAACATCCAGCCGCGTCCTTCCTTCGGCGCCAGGCGCAGTGGGCCAAGGG
>JBEKVS010000383.1:0-5490 GCA_049513795.1 Occallatibacter sp.
CGGCCCACCCTAGGCGCAAGGACAAGTACGCGCCGAGGATGGGGCACCCGGGCGGTGTGTGCTAGCGGGAGATGGCTTCCTCTTCTACGTTTTGAGTTGGCCCAACTGTTGCGGCGGCGGCGCGCTCTGATGCCGCCTTTTCCTTCCGCAATGCCTTGAAGGCGCGATAGACAAACCAGCCAAGGTACCAGCCGTCGATGTATTTGTAGGGTGTTTCGCCGGTAGTGTAGTGGCCGCAGGGCAGCACGCGGGGCTGAAAGTTCAGGCCGTGGTGCTTGAACGCCTCGACCACCTGCAGAGAATATTCGCGCGGAAAGGTCAGGTCGTAATCGGCGTAGACGAGCAGGACTCTCTTGTCGGGGCCACCGGCTTCGGGCGAGGCAAAGCGCGCGTAATAGCTGCATGGGCTCACGGCTGACCACAGGGCGCGCACGCGATCCTGGGTGAGTCCGGCTTCTTCAAGCGCCTGCTTCACGTGGCGCGTGCTTTGCCCCGCCCAGGTAACGTCTCCGAAAGCGGTCGATGCGTGATTGAAGGCGTTGACGCGGATGCGTTTGTCGTGGGTGCTGGCGAGAAATGCGTAGCAGGAGCCGAGGCTGGTGCCGAGGACGCCGAAGTGCTCGTAGCCTTGGTCTTCAAGCCAGTCAAGGCAGCAGCGAATGTCGACCACGGCCTGGCGGCATGCATGCAGAGTGCGGCCGATGTTCGCGCTCACCGAATAGTCCGATCGCTCAAGTTCGGCCGGTCGGCGAATGTCGTGGTAGGGCATGGACAGGCGCAGCGCGGAAACGCCCATGCGGTTGAAAAGCGTGCACAAGGCGTTGTGGCTGAAGCCGTCGGAGTTCCACTGCGGCAGCACGACGATGGCCTGCTTGGGGCGTTTGGGATCCTTGTGCGCGGGCGCGGGATACCAGCGCGCGTTGACCTGATCGTTTTCCGGATAAGGCGAGCGCTCCGGCGAGGTGAAGCGGAGAAACTGCGCCTGGGCTAGTTTGCCCTCAGCGGCCTGTTGCTTGATGGCCGCGGCCTGGGCGAGGGTTTCTGGGCGCACGTTGGTGGGATAGAGCTCGGGATGGCGTTCTTCGAGGCGAAAATCGGAGGGCCGCTCGTATCCAAAGAATTTGTCGCCGTGACGAATGAGGAGCTCGTTGATGCGAACCATCGCAGCTTCAGCCGATGCGGGATTGCGCGCGACCTCAGGGGACGGGATGGCGGCGGCGAAGCCATGCGATTTGAGAAACGGCTCGATCCAGTCGAAGCCCCATTCGAGCGGCCGCACCACACGATTTTCATCGCGCGTGGTCAGGCGGGTTTCCCAGTCGTACATCCAGCGCGCGTATCTCTCTCTCAACATGTCCTGAGTTCAAGTTTATCAGCGCGGAGGCATGACGCCTGGGTGGAGGATGCAGAGCTGTGGCGCAGGTCACACTCGAGGCAGAACGGCTGCGCCTTCAGGCGGCCTTTGTTCGCGAAGCTGTGAACACCCATGCCAGGCTGAGGAGAGTGAGCAGTGTGATGAATGCCAGAGACGCGACGCAATAGAGGCAGTAAACCTGCAGAACGTACTTCTCAATGTAAGTGAGGTAAAGCGAGAACCCCAGCGCCACAAGAGCCAGGCCGGCCAACAAACGGCGCCGCCTGAGGAGAGCGAGCGCTGCCAGGGCAAGGTAGCCGGCAATTCCGATTGCCGCCACGGGAACATGCGCGACCTCGGCGAATGGGCTGTGGTTCACGATGCCGCAATCCCACTTGGCGTTGATGTCGCATGGCTCGGTCTCGGTTGAATAGTGGACCCGCAAAGCCAACGTGGAGACCACCATGCCCGCCAGGGCCAGAAGTGTGATTACAAAGCGCATGGTTGCAGTTTCGATGCTACCAGACGATCAAGCAAGAGACGGGAAGGATTGCCCCAACCGGTACGATAGACGCATGGAGCAGTCTCTGGGCAGCATCCGGCGGGTGGCGTTCTTCGGCGGGAGCTTCGACCCTCCGCATGAGGGACACTTGGCAGTGGCGCGGGCTGCGCAACGGGCGCTGGGTCTGGATCTTGTGCTGTTCGCGCCGGTCGGTGCGCAGCCGCTGAAGCCGCTGGGATCGACGGCCAGCTTCGAGGATCGAGTGGAGATGACGCGGCTGGCTATCGCTGGGTCGAGTGGGGCTGGGTCGGGCGGGGTCGGACAGGCCGGGTTTGAAGTGTCTCTGCTCGACGCGCCCAGGCCGGACGCGGCGCCGAATTACACCATCGACACGCTGCTCGAGCTGCGCGCCGGGCTTCCGGCTGATACAGCTCTGTTTTGCCTGATGGGGGCGGACTCTTTCTTCGGCTTGCGGCAATGGCATCGAGCCGCAGAGATCCCGTTCATGGCATCGCTCATTGTTGCGGCCAGGCCTGGGCAGCCGTTCGACGATTTGAAGGCAGCGCTTCCGCGCAGCTTGACGATCGAGTTTCTTTCCGGGCGGGATGATTTGGCCGTCCGGGAGCAGATTGAGCTCTGCGCGTGCGTTCTTCGAAACCCCGCCGGCGAGACCGCCTCGCTTTATCTTTTGCCGGCACTGCACATAGAGATCAGCGCCTCACAACTTCGCGAACAGATTCAGAGTGAGGGCGCGCCGGGCAATCGGCAATCTCAGGTCTTGCCGGCTGCGGTTCTGAATTACATTCGGTCCCATGAACTTTATCGACAGGCGTTTTGACCCTTCGCCGCTTGCCCACGGCCATGGGAGAGACTACGATTGAGTTGGAGAACTTTCCTTTCGAATGACCATCACTGAAGCTCATCAGCAAACCAGCATTCTTGTTCAAACCGCAGCCAAAGCTTGTGAGGACAAAAAGGGCGAAGACATTCGCATTCTTGAACTCGATCCCATCGACGCCGGCCTGTCCGACTTCTTTCTGATTGCCTCGGCCACCAACGATCGCCAGGCCATTGCCATTGCCGACGAAGTGGAGCATCGCCTCAAGAAGGAGTTTGGGGTATTCCCCAACTCCGTGGAAGGCCGCCGCAAGGGTGATTGGATCCTGCTCGACTATGTGGACTTTGTGGTGCACGTATTCCTTACCGAGCGGCGCGCTTTCTACGACATTGAGCGGCTGCGCAAGTCGGCGCGCCCGCTGACCCCGGCCGAGTTCGACGCAGAGCTGAGGACTGCGCTCGCCGCCAAGACTCTCGCCGCGCGGAGCCGATCCAAGGGCAAAACGGAAGCTGCCGAAGTTGCTCCGCGAACGAAGAAGACCAAGGCAGTTGGTGCGAAAAAGCCCGCTGCAAAGAAAACGCCGGCGAAGAGCGCAACGCCGAGAAAGCCCGCGCGCAAGCCCTCGAAGCAAGCGGCGATCGGCACAGCGTAGCGCGGCTTGGAGTCTCCCTATGGGACAACCCGCGGGTGCGCTGTCTCTCTTGAGTCTTGTATTCTCCTACGCATGCATCTCAGCCTCACCCATGTGGGCGCCCGGGCCTCGGCAAAGGATGGTTTCGAGGCCCTGACACAGCAGTATCTGGAGCGTTGCGCGGCGTTTGCGGATTGCCGGACGCACGCATTTCGTACCGAGGAAGCGTGGCTCGAGTGGGTCGCGCGCGGTGAGGGAAGGACGGTTCCCGCGGTCGTTTTGCTTGATAGCCGGGGGCGCACCATGACGTCCGAGGCGTTTGCCGCCTGGCTGGGAGCGCGGCGCGATCAAGGCGCCCAGCATATCGTGGTCGCTGTCGGCCCGGCAGACGGATGGACGGAGGCGGCCCGAAAGCGCTCGAATCTGCAGCTATCGCTCGGACCGATGACTTTGGCTCATTCGCTGGCGCGGCTGGTTGTTGCTGAACAGATCTACCGTGCATTTGCCATCTTGTCTGGTCATCCGTATCACCGCGGCCATTAGGGTAGCTGCGACACCGTCAGGTTTTGGCATTCCTGCCTGCAAAAGCGGATTTTGAGGCCATCGCAAACTTTGTTCGGCCGGCTGGGCAAATCGGTCTAACACCGTTCGTGCCCTGTAATCTTGGACTTGCTATGACAGACTCGCGTCGAGGATTGATCCTGATCAACACCGGCCCCGGCAAGGGCAAAACCACCGCCGCCATGGGCACCGCGCTGCGCGCCGTGGGAAACGGTATGAAGGTGCTGATGCTGCAGTTTCTCAAGGGCTCGTGGCATTATGGCGAACTGGATGCGGTGCAGGCGTTCGGGTCTAATTTCGTGATGAAGCAACTGGGCCGCGGCTTTGTGAAGGTGGGCGGCGCGGAGACTGACCCGGAGGACATTCGACTGGTACAAGCGGCCTGGGCGGAGGCGCATGAGGCCATCGACTCCGGGGAGTGGGACATGGTGGTTCTGGATGAGATCAACTACGCCATCGGGTACGGGATGCTGGACCCGGCGATGGTGGCGGATGCACTGCGCAAACGGCCGGAGATGGTGCATGTGATTCTGACCGGGCGCAACGCACACCCGCTTTTGGTGGAGCTGGCCGACACGGTAACCGAGATGCGCGAGATGAAACATGCCTACCAGAAAGGCATCCTGGCCCAGCGCGGAATAGAATACTAAGAGCGATGAGATTCCGCAGCTGCCGATTAGCGGCTGGCGGGTTCATGCATTGGCCGTGCTTTAGTGAAGGTGATTGGTTCGCTGCAAGCTGGCGAGGAGAGAGTTTTTTCGATGTCCTGGTTCAAGCGTGAGAATGGAGATTACGAATCTGACCCTGGCGGCGGCGACGGCCGCGAGGCGGAGAAAAATGTGCGAACCGAAGGGTTGTGGACCAAGTGCCTCGGTTGCCGGCAGACGATTTGGAAGGCCGATCTCGAAGCCAATCTGAATGTCTGTCCGAAGTGCCAGCACCACTTCAAAATGAGCGCCCGGCAGCGCATCGCTCACCTTCTGGAGCCGGGCTTTGAGCTGGTTGACGGAGGCTTGCGGTCGACCGATCCGCTGAACTTCACCGATGTGAAGCCCTATAAGAAGCGGCTCAAGGCTGCCCAGGAGGCCACTGGGCTCGACGACGCGATTCTCAACGCCGTCGGCCAATTGGACCACCATTCCGTCGTCCTGAGCGCCATGGAGTATGGTTTCATCGGCGGGTCAATGGGAGCAGTTGTAGGGGAGACTATAGCCCGGGCCGTGGATCGCGCGCGCATTGGCCGGAAGCCTCTGATCGTGGTGACGGCCTCCGGCGGCGCGCGCATGATGGAAGGCGTCGTCAGCCTGATGCAGATGGCCAAGATATCTACTGCGCTGGGCCAGTTGGATGACGCGAAAGTGCCCTATATTTGCGTGCTTACCGACCCAACGACGGGCGGCGTCACAGCCAGCTTTGCCATGCTTGGCGACCTGAATATTGGGGAACCTGGCGCGCTGATTGGCTTCGCCGGCCCGCGCGTGATCGAGCAGACCATCCGGCAGAAGCTTCCCGAGGGTTTCCAGCGGTCGGAGTTTTTGCTGGAGAAAGGCTTCCTCGACGCTGTGGTGCACCGGCGTGAGTTGAAGGCCTATCTGAGCCGGGCG
>JBEKVS010000384.1:0-5475 GCA_049513795.1 Occallatibacter sp.
ATCAGGGCTTGTCGCGATGCGCGATGACGAAATCCTTGATGCGATCGTAAACCTGGCTGTTCACCACGCCTTTATCCATCAGGTCCTGCTTGGTGCGATAGGGCCTGAAGCGCACGATCCGCGCTGCCCAGGTGGGCGTCATGCCGGGGACTTTTTCGAGTTCCGCGAGACTTGCGTGGTTGATATCCGCGCGTTCCGCCGGCGGAGGAGCGGCATCGGATGTCTTCGCCACGCCCGAGCGGTCGCGGTCTTGAGAACCGGCTCCGATAGCGCAGGATACCGCCAGCCCCAGCACTGTATAGAACGCGAATCGACACGCTGCTTGCACCCGCACATTCTGCGCTCATTCTTGGCGCGCTGCAACGCCAACATTTGACATGGCGACCTGTCTTCCCTTAAGGTTTCACTCAGATGCAGAGCCGCCGCCATCACGGACACCACCATCATCATGGAACATCCATGCCGGCGGACTGCCATGGCCTGATGTAGCGGCCAGAGAGATCGAAAGAATCAAGAGCCCGCCGGCGACAAACTGGCGGGCTTTTTGTTGCGTGGTCAAGAATCCACATAAGAATCAGGACGAACATGGGCGACGACGGAAATCCAATCGGGTTTGAAAAGCCTGCAATTGACTTCGACAAAATGGACGGCCTGGTGCCCGGCATCGTCCAGGATGCCTCGACGGGCGAGGTGCTGATGCTGGGCTTTCTCAACTCCGTGAGCTATGCCAAGACGCAGGAGACGGGCTTCGTGACCTTCTGGAGCCGCACTCGCCGGAAGCTGTGGATGAAGGGCGAGACCAGCGGCAACCGCCTGCGCGTCGTCTCGGCATCGACTGACTGCGATCACGATACGCTGCTTTTCCGCGTCAAGGTTGAGGGAGACGGGCTGGTGTGCCATGAGGGCACGGTGAGTTGCTTCACGCGCCCCATCGCTGTTCCCGGTGACGCCGAATTCGATCTCCAGAAAGAGGAACTTCGTGGCTAACAAGCTAAGACTCGGCATCCCCAAAGGCAGTTTGCAGGATGCAACGATCGCTCTGTTCAAGCGCGCCGGGTGGAATATTTACGCCGACGGCCGTTCCTACTTCCCTTCCATCGACGACCCGGAGATCGAATGCATGCTGATTCGCGCGCAGGAGATGGCACGATACGTGGATCATGACGTTCTCGACGCCGGCCTGACGGGCATCGATTGGATTGTGGAGAGCGGCCTTGAAGTTGCCAGCATCACCACGCTGACGTATGCCAAGCAGAGCCGGAGAAAGGTTCGCTGGGTGCTGGCCGTTCCTGAGGCAAGCGGATTTGAGAAGGCCGAGGACCTGGAAGGCAAAATCGTTGCGACCGAACTGGTGGAAGTGAGCAAGCGTTATTTCGAGTCGAAAGGCGTGCATGTAAAAGTCGAATTCAGTTGGGGCGCCACGGAAGTGAAGCCGCCCACGCTCGCCGACGCCATTGTCGAAGTGACCGAGACCGGCAGTTCTCTCAAGGCGAATCACCTGAAGATCATCGACACTGTGATGGAAAGCGAGACGCATCTGATCGCAGGCCGGGCAGCGCTTGCCGACGTATGGAAGCGCGAGAAGCTCGATCAGATTGCGCTGATGCTGCGCGGAGCCATCGATGCTCAGTCACAGGTAGGCCTCATGCTCAATGTGCGCCGCGCCGACCTTGAACGCGTGCTCGCGGTTCTGCCGGCGCTGAACTCGCCCACTGTCTCACAGCTCAGCGATTCGGAGTGGGTCGCCGTGAACACCATTGTTGAAGAGTGCGTTGCTCGCGATGTCATTCCGCGTCTGAAGGCTGCCAAGGCAACCGGCATCGTTGAATATCCGTTGAACAAAGTTGTGCTCTAAACGCTTTCACTGTTACTAGAATTCGGGTGCCCCATTCTTGCGATTCATTTTGTCGCAGGGGTGAGAGGCCACAAAAGGACTTCATGAGGTTGATTCGCACCAAAGGCCGAGGCGCACGACAAGCCGAGCAGCTTGTGGCCGCGCTCGAAAGGCGTGGCGGAGCGGCGCTGGATACCGTGTTTCCGGCAGTCAAGCGTATCGTCGCCGATGTTCGCAGGCAGGGCGATCGTGCGCTGCTTCGCTATGCAACAAAGTTCGATGGTCTTGCCTCTGCTTCGTCACTGCGCGTGACCCCGGACGAAATGGCCTCCGCTTGGGACGCGCTGAGTGTCGATTTGCGCGATGCATTATCAACGGCCGCGGACCAGATTCGCAATTTTGCTGTCAATCAACTACCCGCGTCGTGGAATGATTCGTCTCTCCCCGGCCTGACCACCGGCCAGCTCGTCCGTCCGCTCGCATCGGTGGGATGCTACGTTCCCAGCGGCCGCCATCCACTGCCCTCCACACTTCTCATGACGGCGATTCCCGCGCAGGTAGCCGGTGTGACGCGCATCGTTGTGGTCTCGCCGAAGCCCGCACCGGAAACCCTGGCCGCTGCGCATCTGCTCGGCATCACGGAGTTCTATCGCATAGGCGGTGCACACGCAATTGCAGCCCTGGCCTACGGGACCGCAGCCATTCAACGCGTCGACAAAACTGTTGGTCCCGGTAATCTTTACGTCACCGCCGCCAAACGCATGGTGGCTTTCGATTGCGCCATTGACATGCTGGCCGGGCCTACTGAGATCGTGGTCACCAGCGAGCGTGGAGACGCAGGCGACATCGCAGCCGACCTGGTGGCGCAAGCGGAACACGACCCGAACGCGCTCGCCATCTTCATCACCACGCGCGCCGACCTGGCCCGCGAAGTCGCCGCGGAAGCTACGCAGCGCAGCCGCAACAACGCAATCGCGCGCGAGTCTCTCGAACGCAATGGCTTGATCATCATCGCCGCGACCGCTGACGAGGCGCACCGCATCACCAACCGAATCGCGCCTGAACATCTCACCGTCGACGCTCCCGCAGACCTCCATTGGGTGCAGAACGCGGGCTCAGTTTTTGTGGGTCGATGGTCCGCGCAGCCCATGGGCGATTACATCTCCGGCCCCAATCACACTTTGCCAACGGGCGGAATGGCGCGTGTGCGCGGTGGACTGAGTGTGAATGACTTCGTCAAGCTGATTACGGTGCAGCAGTACACGGCGCAGGGTCTGCGAACGCTTGGGCCCGCCGCCGTCTTGCTGGCCGAGGCCGAAGGGCTCAGCGGCCATGCAGATGCGATTCGCACGCGAAACACCAGCGCACGAAATGCGAGCGCGCGAAATACGAGGAGGTCCCGTGCTTGAGGCTCCCATGACAATCGTTCCTCAACCCCGCGCCCGCGTGAGGGCCATCAAGGAGTACCACCCTCCACTTGGTAATCGCGACCAGCTGCGACTCGATTTCAACGAGAACACTTTTGCCTGTTCACCAAGAGTACGCGACGTGCTCGGCAGCATCTCTGCGGGCACGCTGACGCGCTATCCGGAACGCGAACCCGTAGAAGCTGCGGTTGCCATGCATCTTGGTCTCACGCCAGAACAAGTTGCTCTTACCAACGGCGTGGACGAAGCTATTCACGTGCTCTTCGAAGCATTTCTCGAAGCCGGCGATGAACTGCTTCTTGCGGTGCCGACATACACCATGTACGAAGTCTACGCGTCGGCAACTGACGCGCAGATCGTGACCGTGCAAGCCGGTGACGACTTGCAATTTCCCCACGAGCGGCTGCGCGCGGCCATCACACCGAAAACGAAGATCGTTGCCATCGCCAATCCCAATAGCCCATCCGGCTCTGTGGCCACGCGCGCTCAACTGATTCAGCTCGCCCACCACGCGCCACACGCGGTGCTGCTTGTTGACGAGGCGTATTTTCATTTTCACGGCGAATCCGTCATCGATCTCATCGGCTCTCTGCCAAATCTGGTGATTGCGCGCACCTTCTCGAAGGCCTACGGACTCGCCGGTCTGCGCATCGGATTGCTGGCGGGCTCGGCCGAGCTCATGCGCTGGGTTCGCCGGGTGCTTTCGCCGTACAGCGTCAATTCGGTCGCGCTCGCCTGCCTTCAGGCCGCGCTTGAAGACACGGCCTATCTGGAATGGTACGTGCATGAGGTCCTCACTGCGCGCAACGAATTTGAGACTGCGCTCGATCAAGCCAAACTGCGCTATTGGCCGAGCCGCGCAAACTTTATCCTGGTCGACGTCGGCTCTCAGCACGCGGAGTTTGTGCACCTCATGCGCGCAGCAGGCGTTCTGGTGCGCGACCGCTCCAGCGATCCGGGCTGCGATGGCCGCGTTCGCATCACGATTGGGACGCGCGAGCAAATGCAACATGCCGCCGCAGCTCTGATTAGGGCTATCGCCAACTTGAATCCCTTCGGCACCCTGAATCCAGGAGCAGAAGCAAAATGACGACCACAAAAAAAGTCCGCCCGGTGAAAAACAAGAGCGCTCGTGCATCGATCGTCGAGCGCAACACCGCGGAGACGCGCATCTCAATCCATCTCACACTTGAAGGACGCGGTCAATACATAGTCTCAACCGGCATTCGATTTTTCGATCACATGCTGGAGCTCTTCACGCGTCACGGCGCATTCGATCTTGAACTTGCGTGTGACGGCGATTTGGATGTCGATCAGCATCACACCGTGGAGGATGTAGGCATCGCGCTGGGCGAAGCCTTCGACCGCGCGCTCGGCGACAAGCGCGGCATTCTGCGCGCTGGATACTTCATCATGCCCATGGATGAAACCCTGGCCATTGCAGCCGTCGACCTCAGCGGGCGCGCCGCATTCGCCGTCGAAACCAAGGTACGCACTCGCATGGTTGGAGATCTGCAAACAGAATTGGTGACGGACTTCTTCGAGGGCTTCGCGCGTGGCGCACGCGCCAATGTGCATGTGAAGACGATGTACGGTCGATCCAATCATCACAAGATCGAGGCCATCTTCAAAGCTTTTGCCCGCGCGCTGCGCGTAGCCTGTTCGCGCGACAAACAATTGGCCGGCATGCTGCCGTCGACAAAAGGGTTGCTCTGATGCAGGTAACAGTGATCGACTACAAAGCGGGCAATCTGACTTCGGTTTTGAAAGCTCTGCGGCATCTTGGAGCAGAGCCGGAAGTGACCGACGGCGATCTTGCGCCTGTGCAGCGTGCAGAGCGGATTGTGCTGCCCGGCGTGGGGCATTTTCAAGCCACTGAGCGGCTGGACTCGACCGGTTTAACACCTGCCATTGGCGCGGCCATCGCACGCGGCGTGCCCTTCCTCGGCATCTGCGTCGGTATGCAATGGCTCTATGCGGGTTCAAGCGAAGCGCCGAATCGGCCGGGGTTCGCGCACTTCAGCGTGCGATGCGAGCGCTTTCCGCAGAGCGGCGAGAAGGTTCCTCACGTCGGCTGGAATTCGCTCGACGTACTCGCCGGCTCCCCGCTGCTAGCGGGCGTGAATCCCGGAGAGATTCTCTACTTTACGCACGCATATAAGGCCCCGGTCACCATTGACACGGCCGCCAGCACTGAATATATCGAACCCTTTG
>JBEKVS010000385.1:0-6876 GCA_049513795.1 Occallatibacter sp.
CGAAATTCGCCCGATCCGCCCGATTGATCGCGCCCTGTCACGGCATCTTCGAGTTTGGCTGAAAGAGGCATCATTAGTCAAGTATGTTATTGCCCGTTCTGCGTTTTTTTGACCTAACCTCTATCCTTTCCTGCGCGTGGGCCGGAAAGGGGGAGGGGGTGGGGGGGCACGGGCCCGGGGGATCTCCGACAGATTGGAAAGAGGTCGACACATTCCTATTCTGCGGCAGCAAGCAATAATTATCTGCAAAGGGTATGGCGAGATTCTTGCTTTCCCAGGCCTCAGAAACGAGACCTGGGGCACCCGGCACCCGGTTGGATCACTGACGACCGATCCCTAATCCCTGACCCCTGCCTCAGAAGTCTTCGCTCATCTCAACCGCGGGCAGCACGTCGTCTTCGCGCGCTACCCACACATACAGCGTGGGCAGCAGGAAGATGCCGATCACCAGGTTGGCCAGCAGGCCGCCCACAATCACGATCGCGAAGGGCCGCTGCGAATCGGAGCCAATGGCATGCGACAGCGCGGCGGGCAAAAGGCCCAGCGTAGCCACCAGCATGGTCATCATCACCGGCCGCAAGCGGAGCACGGCTCCCTCGACCGCGGCTTCAACGATGTGCTCGCGGCTTGACACTTCCATGCCCTTGCGGTGCGAGCGGAGCTGGTTGATGAACTCGATCATGATGACGCCGGTCTCGACGGAGACGCCAAACAAGGCTAGAAATCCGACGGCTGAGGAGACGGAGAAGTTGGTGTGGGTGAGGAACAGAGCCAGCGGGCCGCCGATGGAAGCCATGACCACTGAGATCAGGATGAGCATGGCCCACTTTGCCGAGCGGAACATGGTGTAGAGGATCAGAAAGATGACCAGCACGGTTACCGGCACTACCAGCGCCATGCGTTTGTTGGCGCGCTTCTGGCTCTCGTACTCGCCTGCCCATTCAAGGTGATAGCCGGCGGGTAACTGAACCGAGCGATTGACCTTGGCGA
Organism: Occallatibacter sp.; assembly: GCA_049513795.1. Lineage (GTDB taxonomy): Bacteria > Acidobacteriota > Terriglobia > Terriglobales > Acidobacteriaceae > Telmatobacter. The sequence goes on from JBEKVS010000385.1 coordinate 991, forward strand.
TAGCCTCCTCCACGGTTGAGCCGAGGTCGCGGCCGCGGACGGAGTATTTGATCGCGATGTAGCGCTGGCCGCCTTCGCGATTGATTGCCTCCGCGCCGTCGTCGGTCGAGACCTTGGTCAACTGGGCCAAGGATACGCGTTCTCCTGTCGGCGCGAGCAAGCGAACGTTTTCGATGGCCTCGCGGGTGTCTCGATACTGCTTTTGGTAGCGAAGGGTCACATCGTAGCGAGCTTCGCCCTGCTGCACCTGGGTGACGGCGTTGGCGCCCACCGCGGTCTGCACGGCGTCTTGAATGTCGGCCACGTTGATGCCCCAGCGCGCGGCCGCGTCGCGGTCGACTTGCAGGTTGAGATTCGGCTGGCCGACGATGCGGAAGATGCCCAGATCTTCAATGCCCTTGACGCCCTGCATCTGCGCTTGAATCTCTTCGGCTTTGTGCTCCAGCGTGCGCAGATTGTCGCCATAAAGCTTTACGGCGAGTTCGCCCTTGTCCAGATGACGCCGGGAAATTTGGATAATTGCTTGTCGATGGCGGCAATCAATTCTTCCTTGTTGCGATGAAAAGTTGGACGCCAATCTTCTTTTCTCTTGAGATCGACGAAATATTCGGTATTGAAGAAGCCGGCGGTGTCGGTTCCGTCGTCGGGCCTGCCGGTCTGGCTCACGACCTGGGTTACCTCAGGGAACGAGGCCATGACGAGCCGCGCCTGGTTGGTGAATTCGATGCTGGCCGTGGGTCCTTCGCTGGGCGGCATGGTCCCGCGCACCCAAATGGAGCCCTCGTCGAGGTGAGGCAGAAACTCCGAGCCGATGGGACCGCCGACGGTAAGGTAAACGGCGATGGCGAAGAGCACGGTGCAAATGACCAGCGTTGTGTTGCGATGCTCGATGGCCCCGCGTACGGCAACACGATAGCGGCGCGTCAGCCAATGCAGGATAGGATTTTCCCACTCCTTTGCGCCTTTAGAGAAGAGCATGCTGGCCATGACCGGTGCGACGATCATTGCGAAGATGAGCGCGCCGATGAGGGCGAAGGTGACGGTCCAGGCCATGGGCTTGAACAACCGGCCTTCGACTGCTTGCAGCGTGAAGATGGGCAAGTAAGAAGCGATGATGATGCCGCGGGCAAAGAAGACGGGACGCTGCACCTCGAGAGCGGCTTCGCGAATCTTCTGGCCCGGCGTCCGCGTGTCGTCGGGGTGGGCGAGATGGCGCACGATGTTTTCGATCATGATGACCGAGCCATCGACCACCATGCCGAAGTCCAACGCGCCGAGCGAGAGAAGGTTGGCGGGAATGTGGTTGAGGTCGAGACAGATGGACGCGAACAGAAGCGCGAAGGGGATGGTGAGGGCAACGATGATTGCGCCGCGGATGTTGCCTAAAAACAGAAACAGGATGATGGAGACGAGGATGACGCCCTCGGTGAGGTTGTGCTCAACAGTTTCGACCGTGTAACTCACCAGCTTCGAGCGGTCAAGGAAGGGAACGACTTTCACGCCTTTGGGCAGGATGCTGTTGTTGAGTTTGTCGACCTCCGCGTGAATGCCTTGCAGGACGGGGTCGGAATCATCGCCCTTCTGCAACAGCACGATGCCTTCGACGGTGTCCGGATTGTCGACAATTGTGCCATCCGGCCGATGCGTGGACTTGCCGATCTGTCCGAGTCGAATCTTCGGCCCTTGCACAACGGTGGCAATGTCTCTGATCCTGATGGCCGCGCCGTTCGAGTTCTTGACTACCGTGTTCTCGATGTCCTGGACGGAGTTGTAAAGGCCGAGCGACTGCACGTTCACCTGTTGCGCACCCTGCTCAATAAAGCTGCCGCCTCCATTGGTATTGTTGCTGGCCACCTGCTGCTCGACCTGGGCAATCGACAACCCATACATCACCAGCTTCTCCGGGTCGAGCCGGATCTGGTACTCCTTGGTCGGACCGCCGAAGCTCGACACATCGACCACGCCTTGCACGCCTTTGAAAGACTTTTCAAGCGACCAGTCTTCCAGCGACTTCTTCTCCATCACGTCGTAAGCAGGGTTTGTGCTCTCCAGGGTGTACCAGTAGATCTGCCCCACCGGGCTCCAGTCCGTACCCATCTGCGGAACAAGGTTCGCGGGCAGGCTGACCTGGCTCAGGCGTTCCAGCACGTGCTCGCGATTCACGTCGCTGCGCGAGTCGTCGTCGAAGATCAGCATCAGGCTGGATAGCCCGGCCAGCGTTGTGGAGCGCAGATGAGTAAGGTGGGGAATGCCGGCCATTTGAATCTCGACCGGGACGGTCACCTGGCGTTCGATCTCTTCGGCAGAGCGGCCGGGCCACTGCGTAATGATCTGCACGTAGTTGTTGGCCACATCGGGGTACGCTTCTATGGGAAGCGCCCGGAATGAAATAACACCCCACGCCGTGAGCACCACCACGCCGCCCAGCACCAGCCAGCGGCTCTTGAGCGCAAAATCGACCAAAGCGCGAATCATTACTGATTCCCCGCAGTCTCAAGCAGCAGCGCCTTGGTCACCACCTGCTGGCCGGGCTCGATGCCGGAGAGAATCTCCTGGCGATTGCCGTCGAGCATCCTGCCCCCGCGCACCTCGGTGCGCTTGAATTGATTGCCGCCCGCAGGCAGATAAACCCAGTCGCGGTCATGCAGGTGAAGCACGGCATCGGCAGGAACCACCGCGTGCGTCTCTTTCTTCAGGCTGGTGAAAGTCGCCGTTCCGAACATGCCCAGTTTGAGAATCCCAGGATTCGCCACTTCAATGCGCACTTTCGCCGTGCGCAGCGATGGATCGAGCACCGGGCCAATGTCGCTGATGTGTCCTTTGATGGGGCGGTCAGGATATGCGTTCAGCACGAAGCGTGCTTCCTGCCCCAGTCTCAGCTTTGGAATGTCGTTCTCGTAGACATCGCAAAGAATCCATACCGTGGACAAATCGGCGATGGTAAACGCGGTGGCCGATCCGGAAAGAGTTACGCCCGCAGCCGCCGCATTGGTGATGTTTTGTCCGATGATGACACCGGAGATGGGCGCAACGACATCGACAATCGGGCTGGGATGATCCTTATCCACGCCCAGCACCCGCAACTGTTCCTCAGCGGCAACAAGGTCCGCTTTGGCATCTTTCTCCGTGTCCTCCGCCTGCTCCAGCATGGCTTGCGAAATGGCCCCATGCTTGAACAGATCGTCGGCGCGCAGATAAGCCTTGTTGGCCAGTTGCTCATCGTTCACCGCCTTCAGATAGGCGTCGAATGCATTTGATATATCGCCGCTTTGCACCCGGAAAAGCAGCTGCCCTTTCTTCACGTTGTCATCCAGGCGCGTCTTGATATCGACCACGCGCCCATTGGCGATGGAGATCACCGGGACCTCGCGCGCAATGTCGGGAAACACAGTGCCCGTGGCCGTCAGTTCTGAAGCCAGATCTATTTTCCCCGCGGTAACCACCCCGAACTTGTCCACATCGTTCTTATCGATGGTGATCAGGTTCATGTCCGCGACCTGCACCACCTGTGCGGCCGGCGGAGCGCCGTCGCCCTGCTCCTTGGCCTTGCAACCGGTTAGAAGACTGGCGCACGCCGCCAGGCTCAAAGCAAGGACGGGCAGGCTTGAAGCAGCGAAAGAAACGACCGGGAAACTCCGCGGAGATCGTTGCCGAAGGGAATTGAACGTCATTGGATCACCTCGCGACCCACAGCAAGATTGAGTTGTGCGGCGGCCGTCAAGTAGGCGCCGGTCAACTGAACATAAGCCAGTTGCACGGTGCGGTAGTCGCTCTGCGCGTTGAGCATATCCATCAGCGAGGCTCCGCCGTGCTGGTAGGCGTAGGTCACCGTGTCCCGCACGCGCGTGGCCTGGTCGTTATATTTGGCCTTGTACGGCTTGAGCAGGGCAATGCTGCTTTCCAGCTGCGCGTAGGCGGAATCCACATCGCTGAAGACCTGGTTGCGCGCCGCATCGGTCAACTGCTGGTTGCGCCCGATGTCGATCTGCGTGCGCTTCTTCTCGCCCTGGTTCTTGTCGAAGATGCGCAGCGGAATGCTCACGCTCAGGCCCAGCGTCTGCTCGTCATAAGGGTTGTTGAACGAAGGATTCCACGTGTACCAGCCGCTCAAGGTCGGATCGGTCGATCCATTCGCCTCGGCCAGCTTGTGGTTCGTGTCCGCCTGCTGCAGCGCCTGAAGGGCCGCACGCAGGTCGGGCCGCTCGTCGAGAGCCATCTGCCGGAAATCTTCGAGAGGCTTCACGTCTTCGCTGAAATCGAAAGGTCCGTTTACATCGAATTGTTCCACCGGCGTTCGGTCGCTCAGGAGCTGGAGCAGTTGAATCTTGGCCGTGCGCAGGTTCACAGTCGCCGTCTGGATCTCCGATTCGTATTGCACCCGCAGCAACTCAATGCGGTCGAGGTCGATCTGCGCAATGTCACCCGCATTGAAGCGGTCGCGGCTGATCTGGATGATGTGGTCGTAATAGGCCAGGTCGTCCTTGGCCAGGGCGAGAGTCGTCTTGGCCTGCAAGGTCTGCACAAACGCCCCCCGCAGCGTGAACAGCAAGTTCCGTTCCAGGTCCGCGTGTTGCGATGTCGAGATCTGGGTTCCCTCTTTTGCCGACTCAAGCCGCAGTTCGCGTTTGTGATCGCGCTCATGAAGATAGCTCACATTGCCCTGGTATTGCGTGCCGCTCAAGGGAGTCCAGTGTCCCTGGTCGGGAGCGATTTGCGTGCCGTCGGCTGCGGCCGTGAACTGCGGGTTGGGGCGCAGATAGGCGGTAATCTCCGCCGCCTTCATCTCGTCCACGTTCATCGCATCCGCCCGCAGGGTCGGGTTCACAGTTTCGAACTTGGCCTTAACCTGGTCCCAGGTAAGGGCTTGCTGCGCCGGCAAGCGAAGCGGTGCAAGCAGATAGAAAACGGCTGCAGCTGGAGCGAGAAGGGATTGGAAAATGCGCTTCATACACGCCTTTGCGCCGTGGTCTGCACGGCAAACACAGGATGAGAAAGCCAGGGATGTGGGAGGAAGCGGAGGGTCAACCGGCGGGAGGTGGCAGATTTTGAATGGGATCCAGCGCAGGACGGTCCATGGCCGGCGAAAGCAGCGCCTCCGCAGATGCCATGCGCAGAACGTGGAATGACAGCCCAGCAAATTCCCTCACCGGCGGCGCCGCGAATGATGTAGGAATAGAATGCGGAGCAGCGCACGCATGGTCACATCTCGACCAGGAATCCGCTTCCGCAGGGTTCAGTGTTGCTTGCAGATCGTCTGTTACGGAGATGACCGGAAACAAAAGCAGAACGACAAACACCAGTGCAACACACTGATTCCGCTTGTTCGAGCCGGTGCGCGGACCAAAGCGCACCCAGAGCCCAAACATGAGAGCGGTGAGAAGAACCCAGAGAAGATTGAGGACCGGCTCCATTCTTACGGCTGATTCTATATCAGACACGCTCGCGATGGGTCGATCCTGAAAACATCCAGGCACAGAAAGTCAGCGGTGGTCGAGCCCGTGATCTGTGGCTCTCCGATAAAACCGCTTCGGCTCCATGTCGTAGTGGGAGAAGGAGTTAGCCAAATTGGAGAGCGTCGGTCACCGCACACTTTTTCAACCGGAAAGATCTCCTTGCCGGTTTGACCATGAGGGAGAATCCCTTTATGATGAAAGGGTTGGCTTCTCGTGATCGGTGCCCGTCTGCGCTTCAAGCCACATGGGGTTGCATGAGGCGCCTGCTTGCAACCGTTGCCCCCTCGTTCAATGGTAGGACAGCTGCCTCTGGAGCAGCCTATCGGGGTTCGAATCCCTGGGGGGCAGCCAAAGCCGCACTTCTCTTCTCAACAGTGACCGATGTTCAAACGCTGGCAGATCTGCGGAAGCTGGCCAACTGGTCGGGACTAAT